>NZ_JAYGGQ010000042.1:0-411 GCF_034931225.1 Sinomonas terricola | reverse complement strand
CCCTCCATCGCCATCTTCCTCCTCGCCCAGAAATACTTCGTCGAAGGCATCACCACCGGCTCATTCCGCTGACGAAAGGCGGCAACCGGCGATGGACTCGACCTCGTGAAAGAAGACCATGACCCGCGCATCCTCAGAAGAGTCCATCGCCGACGAGGCCTACCGTCCGCGGCTGCACTACACCGCGGCCGACACCTGGATCAACGATCCCAACGGACTCGTCTACCACGAGGGCGTGTACCACCTGTTCTTCCAGAACAACCCGTACGGGGTCACGCACGCGAACATGTCGTGGGGCCACGCAGTCTCGACCGACCTCATCCACTGGGAGGACCGGCCGGTGGCGATCCTGTGCGACGAGGAGGAGCAGATCTTCTCGGGCAGCGCCGTCGTCGACGAGGGCAACACCGC
>NZ_JAYGGQ010000041.1:0-529 GCF_034931225.1 Sinomonas terricola | reverse complement strand
TCCGGTGTGGCCGGTTGGCGATGACGGGGGCGGCTCCGGTGTAGCCGTCGCGTTCTGCGGCGATCTGGTGGATGCGCTCGCGGCAGGCGTACCAGCCGACGATCATGAGGACGATGGCGACGGCGGTGGCCAGGAGGGTCCAGGGGGAGTCGAGGAGGATCATGACGAGGACCACGGCCAGGAACACGAGGGTGATGTAGCCGGTGTAGGGGGCGCCGGGCATGCGGAAGGAGGGGCGCTCGGTCCATCCCTTGGCGGCCCAGCGCTGGAGGGCGATCTGGCAGATGACGATCGTGGCCCAGGTGGTGATGATGCCCACGGAGGCGACGTTCAGGACGATCTCGAACGCGTCGGAGGGGACGAGGTAGTTCAGCGGCACGCCCAGGAGGGAGACGACGGCGGTGATCGCGATGCCGCCGTAGGGGACGCCGGCCCTGTTCATGCGGAGGGCGAACTTGGGCGCGGAGCCGGCGGCGGCCATCGAGCGCAGGATGCGCCCGGTGGAGTACAGGCCCGCGTTGAGGGAGGA
>NZ_JAYGGQ010000040.1:0-777 GCF_034931225.1 Sinomonas terricola | reverse complement strand
AGTTATTCATACGTATGAACAGAGAGGTTCTGTGATGGGTTCAGTGTTGTCTGCGCCGGTGGGGCGGCGGGCGGTTCTGGTGGGGGGTGCGGCCCTGGTGGGGGCTGCTGGGGTGTCGGCGTGCTCCCCGGGCGGGGGTTCTGGGGGGTCGGGGTCGAAGACGCTGAACGTGGCGTACTTCGGCACGCAGCAGCAGGCGGACAAGACGGCGAAGGTCGCGGACGCGTTCGTCAAGGCCAACCCGGGCACGTCGGTGAAGTTCAACGGGATCAACGGCACGGACTGGAACGACTTCTTCACCAAGGTCCTGACCCAGATCGCGGCGGGGAACCCGCCGGACATCGTCTCGGTCGCGACCGAGGGGGTGCAGCTGTTCGCGCAGAAGAAGCTCGCGCACCCGCTGGACGAGTATGTGAAGCGGGACAGGGACCAGCTCGCGCCGTACTTCAAGGACGTCCACCCGTCCCTGGTGGAGGCGATGATGTACGACGGGCACCTGTACGAGCTGCCGACCGACTTCAACGCCGGGAACATGTACTTCAACACGGCGCTGCTGAAGAAGTCCGGGCTGGAGCTGCCGGCGGCGGACTGGACGGTGGAGGACTTCAAGGCGGTCGCGGCGGCGATGAAGAAGGCCTCCCCGGACTCGGTGCCGTTCGACTGGGTCGTGCGGCTGTGGGGTTCGTGGACCTCGTTCATGTACGCCAACGGCGGCAACCTGGTCGCCGAGGGCAAGTACGACGGCGGGGACTGGCTCTGGTCCCAGTTCTACGCCGG
>NZ_JAYGGQ010000039.1:0-879 GCF_034931225.1 Sinomonas terricola | reverse complement strand
GGTTGGCTGGTTCGGTTATTTGGCGGGTTCGGTTTCGACGGTGACTTCGTCGTCTTCGCGGCCGGGGGTGCGGAGGTTCCAGCGTTTGATGACGAAGGAGAAGAGGAAGTAGTAGATCGCGGCGTAGGCGAGTCCGATGGGGATCAGGAGCCAGGCGTTCTGGGCCTTGCCGAAGTTCAGGACGAAGTCGATCAGGCCGGCGGAGAAGGTGAAGCCGTCGTGGATGCCCAGGAGGTTCACGAGCGCGAGGGAGGTGCCGGTGAGCACGGCGTGGATGACGTACAGGGGGAAGGCGACGAACATGAAGGAGTACTCGATCGGCTCGGTGATGCCGGTCAGGAACGCGGTCAGGGCGGTGGAGAGCATGATGCCGCCGACGATCTTCTTCTGCGAGGGCTTGGCGTGGCGCCAGATCGCGAACGCGGCCGCGGGCAGGCCGAACATCATGATGGGGAAGAAGCCGGTCATGAAGGTCCCGGCGGTGGGGTCGCCGGCGAAGAAGCGGTTTAGGTCCCCGCGCACGAGGGTCCCGGCGGCGTTGGTGTAGTCCCCGACGAGGAACCAGACCATGGAGTTCAGGATGTGGTGCAGCCCGGCGGGGATGAGCATGCGGTTGGCGAAGCCGTAGACCCCGCCGCCGATGACGGTGTTCGAGGCCACGGCCTGCCCGACCCAGGACAGGGCGGCGTTGAAGAGCGGGTACAGGAAGGACAGGACGACCCCGACCGCGAGGGAGGTCACGGAGGTCAGGATGGGCACGAGGCGCCGGCCGGAGAAGAAGCCGAGGAAGTCCGGCAGCTTGGTGCGGTAGAACCGCTGCCACAGGCCCGCGGAGAGCAGGCCCACGATGATGCCCGCCAGGACGCCGTAGTTGATCGC
>NZ_JAYGGQ010000038.1:0-930 GCF_034931225.1 Sinomonas terricola | reverse complement strand
CGGCCACGCCCACTCGTCCGACCACGTCATCCATGCCGAGGATGCGGGCTACCACAAGGGCCTCAAGGCACGGCAGATCCAGATGATCGCGATCGGCGGGGCGATCGGCACGGGCCTGTTCCTCGGCGCCGGCGGCCGCCTCGCCGCCGCGGGCCCGTCCCTCGTGCTCTCCTACGCGATCTGCGGCGTCTTCGTCTTCCTGATCCTGCGGGCCCTGGGCGAGCTCGTGCTCCACCGGCCCTCCTCGGGCTCGTTCGTCTCCTACGCCCGCGAGTTCTTCGGCGAGAAGGCCGCCTTCGCCGCCGGCTGGTTCTACTGGATCAACTGGGCCATGACCACGATCGTGGACACCACCGCCGCAGCCCTGTACATGAACTTCTTCGGCCGCTACGTCCCGTGGATCGCCGCCGTCCCCCAGTGGGCCTGGGCCCTGATCGCGCTCGTGCTCGTGCTCTCCCTGAACCTGGTCTCGGTCAAGGTCTTCGGCGAGATGGAGTTCTGGTTCGCCCTGATCAAGGTCGCCGCCCTGGTCTCCTTCCTGATCCTGGGGATCTACTTCGTCATCTTCGGCACCCCCACCGGCGCCCCGACCGGCTTCAGCCTCATCGCCGACCACGGCGGCCTGTTCCCGATGGGCCTGGCCCCGATGATCCTGCTCATGCAGGGCGTCGTGTTCGCCTACGCCTCGGTCGAGCTCGTCGGAACCGCCGCGGGCGAGACCGAGAACCCCGCCAAGATCATGCCCAAGGCCATCAACTCCGTCGTGGTCCGCATCGCCGTGTTCTACGTCGGCTCCGTGATCCTGCTCTCCCTCCTGCTGCCGTACACCTCGTACCAGAAGGGCGTGAGCCCGTTCGTGACCTTCTTCGGCTCGATCGGGGTCCCGGATGTGGACATCATCATGAACCTCGTCGTCCTCACCGCCTCCCT
>NZ_JAYGGQ010000037.1:0-1272 GCF_034931225.1 Sinomonas terricola | reverse complement strand
CATGTCTCGGGACATCGGCGACGCCACGGCCCGAGCATGGGCCATGTCGAAGAACAAGGTCATCGTCCTCGCGGTCCTGGAAGGCGGAATGTCCAAGGCCGAGGCCGCCCGCCGCTACGGCGTCGGCCGCCAGTGGGTCCACGAGCTCCTCACCCGCTACGCCGAGCACGGGAACGCCGGGCTCGAAGCCCGCTCCCGACGCCCGAACACCAACCCCCAGGCCACGACCGGGCCCGTCCGGGACCGGATCCTGACCCTGCGCGCCGAACTGCACGCCAGGGGCCTGGACGCCGGGGCCGAGACCATCGCCGCCCACCTCGAACGCGAAGGAACCACCCCGCCTGCGCGGGCCACGATCCACCGCATCCTGCGCGCCGCCGGAACCGTCACCCCCGAGCCCCACAAGCGCCCCCGCTCCTCGCTGCGCCGCTTCGCCGCCGCCCAGCCCAACGAAACCTGGCAGTCAGACTTCACCCACTGGCACCTCGCCGACGGCACCGACACCGAGGTCATCGACTTCCTCGACGACCACTCCCGCTACCTGCTCCACCTCACCGCCCACCCCAGAATCACCGGCGAGACCGTCGTCGAGGCCTTCCTCGACACCGCCGCCGAACACGGGTTCCCCGCCAGCACCCTGACCGACAACGGCATGGTCTACACCACCCGCCTCGCCGGCGGCCGCGGCGGCCGCAACGCCTTCGAGACCCTCCTGGCCTCACTCGGGATCACCCAGAAGAACGGCCACCCCGGCCACCCCCAGACCCAGGGCAAGATCGAGCGCTTCCACCAGACCCTCAAGAAATGGCTCCACACCCAGCCCGAGGCCCACACGATCACCGACCTTAACGAGCTCCTGGCCAAGTTCCAGAGCGTCTACAACCACGAGCGCCCCCACAGGGCCCTGAACCGCCGGACCCCGGCCGAGGCCTACGCCCGACCCCCAAGGCCCGCCCCGCGATCGCAGCCCAGGGGGAACACTGGCGCATCCGCACCGACCGCGTCGACGCCGACGGCAAGGCCACCCTCCGCCACGCCGGACGCCTCCGCCACCTCGGCATCGGACGCGCCCACAAGCACAAACACATCATCCTGCTCGTCCAGGACACCGACGTCCTAGCCCTCGAGCACGGCACCGGCGAGATCCTCGCCGAATTCACCATCGACCCCGCCCGCAGCTACCAGCCGAAAAAACAGAACACCCCCGGTCCGAAGACCGGGGGTGTCGTCGATGTCCCGAGACATCTGTAGCCGATGTCCCGAGACACCACA
>NZ_JAYGGQ010000036.1:0-1327 GCF_034931225.1 Sinomonas terricola | reverse complement strand
GACAGTGTGCTGGTTCAGGACATCGGAATGGGGTGTCTCGGGTCATCGGAATGGCGTGTCTCGGGTGATCGGAATGCTGTGCCCGTGACGTTGAGGCATGAGCAAGCAGCGTCTCGTGATCACCGCCGTCCTGTCCGGCCTGTCCCAGTCCGAAGCAGCCCGCCGCTACGGCGTCTCCCAGGGCTGGGTCTCCAAGCTGCTGGCCCGCTACCGGCTCGAGGGCGAGGCCGCGTTCGAGCCGAAGTCCCGGCGTCCGAAGACCTCGCCGAACGCGATGCCGCCGGAGATCACCGACCTCGTCGTCGGCATCCGGCGACGGCTGATAGGAGCGGGTCTGGACGCGGGCGCCGAGACGATCGGGTGGCATCTGCAGCACACGCACGGAGTCGCCGTGTCGCGGGCGACGATCAACCGGATCCTGACCCGGGCCGGCCTCGTAACGCCAGAGCCGGCCAAACGCCCGAAGTCCTCCTACGTGCGTTTCGAAGCCGCCCAGCCGAATGAGTGCTGGCAGTCGGACTTCACCCACTGCCGCCTCGCCGACGGCACCGATACGGAGGTCATCGCCTGGCTCGACGACCACTCCCGCTGCCTGCTGCACCTCACTGCGCACCCGCGGATCACCGCCGGGATCGTCGCCGAAGCCTTCCACGCTGCGGCAGCTGAGCACGGCTACCCCGCGTCCACCCTCACCGACAACGGCATGGTCTACACCGTGCGCCTGGCGGGCGGGAAGAACGCGGGAGGCCGCACCATCCTGGAACACGAGCTGCGCCGGCTCGGGATCGTGCAGAAGAACGGGAGGCCGAACCACCCCACCACCCAGGGCAAGATCGAACGGCTCTGGCAGACGCTGAAGAAATGGCTCAAGGCACAACCTGACCAGCCGGACACGATCGGCCAGCTGCAAGCGCTGCTCGATGAGTTCGCCATCGAATACAACACCCGCCGACCGCACCGATCCCTGCCTCGCCGGGCTACTCCCGCCGCGATCTACGCCACCGGCATCAAGACCGCCCCCGCCGCCGACCGCAGCACAGACGCCCATGACCGCGTCCGAGAGGACCGCGTCGACAAATCCGGCACCGTCACCTTGCGCGTCCACGGGAAACTCCGCCATATCGGAATCGGCCGACCCCACACCGGAACCCACGTCAAACTCCTGGTCCACGACCTCGACATCACCGTCGTCAACGCCACCACCGGCCAGATCCTCCGCGAGCTGACCATCGACACCACACGCGACTATCAACCCCGCGGACAAAAGCAATAGCCCGAACCCACACTCCGTGGGTTCGGGCTATTCCAATGTCCTGAGACATCACAT
>NZ_JAYGGQ010000035.1:0-1564 GCF_034931225.1 Sinomonas terricola | reverse complement strand
TCTGACGCGAAGATTTAGTTGGTTGGTGATCTCGTTAGCTGGCGCGAGCGAGGGTGACCTGGTAGCCCATGGCTTCGAGCTGTCTGATGGCTTTGGTCTTCGAGCGGTCGGGGTTGATGCGGGTGAAGTAGTCGGCGCCGAGTTCTTCGTAGAGCACACCGGTGGTGCCCATGTGCCAGATGGCGATGAGCATCGAATGTTGGATCGCGACGTTTGCCTTCTGCGGTCCGCGGCGTGCGGCGATACGACGGTATCGTGCGCCGAGGTAGGTGTGCGGGTTCTGACGGCAGGCCATCGCGGCTGCTCCGAGGGCTCCTTGGAGGTAGGGGTTCCCGGGGCGGGTGTGGGTGGATTTGATCCGGCCGGCGGACTCGTTGCTGCCCGGGCAGGTGCCCGCCCAGGAGGCGAGATGCCCTGCGGTGGGGAACCGGCTCATGTCCGCGCCGGTCTCGGCGACGATGACATCGGCGGTCAGTGGACCGATTCCGGGGATGGTGCAGATCAGCTCGCGGAACCCCTGAAAGGGCTCGATCACCACCTCGATGCGGCCGGTGATCTCCTCGATCGCCGCGGTGTGCTGGTCGATCAGGTTCAGGTGCAGGCGTGCCAAGAAGGCGTGGTGCTCGCTGAACCGGCCGGTCAGCGCCTCGGTCAGGGCCGGGATCTTCGAGCGCAGCCGGCGCTTTGCCAGCTCGGCCAGCACGGCAGGATCGTCTTGGCCGGCGATCAGGGCCTCCAGCATCGCCCGTCCGGAGACACCGAGGATGTCCGATGCCACCGCGGAGAGCTTGATGCCTGCGTCCTCCAGCAGCTTCTCCAGCCGCTGGACCTCGCGGCCGCGTTCGCGGGTGAGCGCGGTCCTGGCCCGGGTCAGGTCCCGTAGGTGCCGGATCGGCTCGGGTGGGACGAACGAGGCCCGCACCAGTCCATGCGCGGCAAGCTGGGCGAGCCAGGTCGCGTCGGCGACATCGCTCTTGCGCCCGGGGAGGGCCTTCACATGGCGGGCATTGACCAGCATGAGCTCGAATCCGGCGTCCTCGAGCAGGTAGTAGAACGGCTTCCAGTAGTCGCCCGTCGCCTCCATGACGGCACATGTGATCCGCTCGGCGATCAGGTGCTCGCGCAGGGCCAGGATCTGATTGGTGGTCGAGGCCCATGTAGTCACCGTCTCGACCGCCTTGCGCCGGCCTTCCCCGGCGATGCGGACGCAGACCTTGGCGTCCTTCTTGGAGATGTCCAAACCCGCGCACCGGACATGTACGACTTCCATCGCTCCCGCCTGCTTCCATTCCAGGGACCTATGCGTGCATCCGCCGCGGGGAGGGCAGGGAGATTCAGGAAGTCTGACGCTCGGGCTCAACGGCACCAATCCACGGTTCCCGTGGCAGCCCTCCACCACCATGCTGACCTACAGGCTCACGGGCACCACAGAGGAGACCGGGGGCGACCACGACGGACACACCCAGTCTCGCCCCGCACAGGCAAAGGTGAACACAGCAGGACGGAACGCTTCCGAGAATCTTCGCGCATCACGGTGTGCCGCAGGCACCGCATTGCTGACCTG
>NZ_JAYGGQ010000034.1:0-1787 GCF_034931225.1 Sinomonas terricola | reverse complement strand
CCGAAGACCAGGTCCGCGCGGGTGCCGGTGAAGCGGCCGTCGGCGGTGGTGAAGGTCTTCTCCTGGGCGTCCGGGATCCACTCGAGGCCGAGCTCGAGCAGGTTCACGAAGAAGTCGTTGCTCAGGGCGCCGGGGCGGTCGGTGAACACGCCCAGCTTCGAGCCGTCCCAGTTGTTGCCCAGGACGCGCAGCCCGCCGACCAGCACGGTCAGCTCCGGGGCGGAGAGGCCCAGGAGGTTCGCGCGGTCGATCAGGAGGTACTCGGTGGGCAGCTTGAGGTAGCCGCTGTCGTAGTTGCGGAAGCCGTCGGCCACGGGCTCGAGCCAGGCGAACTGCTCGACGCTGGTCTGCTCCTGGGTCGCGTCCACCCGGCCCGGGGTGAACGGGACGGTGACGTCGTGGCCTGCGGCCAGGGCCGCCTGCTCCACGCCCACGCCGCCGGCGAGGACGACGACGTCGGCGAAGGAGGCCTTGACCGGGGAGGTGGCGTTGAACTCTTCGACGATCCCCTCGAGGACGGCGATGACGGGCTTGAGCCTCTCCGGCTGGTTCACCGCCCAGCTCACCTGCGGCTCGAGGCGGATCCGGCCGCCGTTGGCCCCGCCGCGCTTGTCCGAGCCCCGGTACGAGGCCGCGGCCTTCCACGCGGTGGAGACCAGGTCCTCCACGGACAGGCCGGAGGCGGAGATCCTCTCCTTCAGCGCCGCGATCTCGGCCTCCCCGATCACCTGCTCCGGGGCGGCCGGGAGCGGGTCCTGCCAGATCAGGTCCTCGGCCGGGACCTCCTTGCCCAGGTAGCGGGCCTTCGGGCCCATGTCGCGGTGGGTCAGCTTGAACCAGGCCCGCCCGAACGCGTCCTCCAGGGCGCCCAGGTCGTCCTTGAAGCGCCGGGCGATCGGGGCGTACGCGGGGTCGAAGCGCAGGGCCAGGTCGCTGGTGAGCATCCGCGGCTCGCGGGCCCCGGAGCCCGCGTGCGCCTCCGGGACCAGGCCCGCCCCGCCGCCGTCCTTCGGGCGCCACTGCCTGGCCCCGGCCGGGGACTCCATCAGCTCCCACTCGTAGGCGAAGAGGATGTGCAGGAACTCGTTGTCCCACCGGGTCGGGTGGTACGTCCAGGTCACCTCCAGGCCCGAGGTGACCGCGTCGGCGCCCTTGCCCGTGCCGTAGCCGTTCTTCCAGCCCAGGCCCTGCGCCTGAAGCGGGGCGGCCTCCGGGTCCGGGCCGATCCGGTCCGCGGGGTGCGCGCCGTGGGTCTTGCCGAACGTGTGCCCGCCCACGATCAGCGCCACCGTCTCCTCGTCGTCCATGCCCATCCGGCGGAAGGTCTCGCGGATGTCCCGGGCCGAGGCCAGCGGGTCCGGGCTGCCGTTGGGGCCCTCGGGGTTGACGTAGATCAGGCCCATCTGGACCGCGGCCAGCGGAGCCGCCAGCTCGCGGTCGCCCGTGTAGCGCTCGTCGTCGAGCCAGACCTTCTCCGGGCCCCAGTACACGTCATCGTCCGCCTCCCACACGTCCGGGCGCCCGCCGGCGAAGCCGAACGTCGCAAAGCCCATGGTCTCCAGGGCCACATTGCCCGCCAGGATCATCAGGTCCGCCCAGGAGATCGCCTGGCCGTACTTCTTCTTCACCGGCCACAGCAGGCGCCGGCCCTTGTCCAGGCTGCCGTTGTCCGGCCACGAGTTCAGCGGCGCGAAGCGCTGCTGGCCCGCCCCGGCCCCGCCGCGGCCGTCGTGCGAGCGGTAGGTGCCCGCCGAGTGCCAGGCCAGGCGGATCATGAACGGCCCGTA
>NZ_JAYGGQ010000033.1:0-2095 GCF_034931225.1 Sinomonas terricola | reverse complement strand
CGAAGCCATGGGCTACCAGGTCACCCTCGCTCGCGCCAGCTAACGAGATCACCAACCAACTAAATCTTCGCGTCAGACGGTGGGGCCACCGTGGCCCCACCGTTAAGGGCGAACGGGAAGGCGCGCGAACACGCGGCAGCGCGATGACCGCCCGGGCGTCGGTGCTGACCTGGAACGAACTCGCCAGCTCCGCGATGGCGGGCGTCCTGGTTCGCCGTCGGCGAGCATAAGCCCAGGTCGCACGGCGCCGCCACGGTGGCGGCACCGTCGGCCGCCATCACGAGGGAGACTACGGAACCGCCATGCACAGCGTCTCCCCTCCCACGAGCCCCCCTCATGCCGCCGATACGATCCGAACGCTCCCGCCCAGCGTCGCATGCAGGCAGGCAGCTGGGGAAGGTCAAAGCTCGTCTTTCGCGAATGCGCGCTCGAGCATCTCGGCCGTGGCAGGGTTCACCATCTCGTTGCGGCGGATGTAGTGCTGGATGGTGATCTTCGGGTCAGTGTGGCCGAGCAGCTCGGCGGCGAGGTCGACGCCGGCCTGGGCGCTGATCGCGGTCGCGACGGTTCGGCGGAACATGTGCGGCGTGACCCCGGCGATCCCGGCCAGGTCCATCACGTGGCGGAGCTGGCGTCGGACATTGTTCGTCGTCAGCGGCGTCCCCTCCCGGCTTGAGAACAGCAGGGCATCCAGCGACCGGTCCTCCAGCCTCGCCA
The DNA here is from genome assembly GCF_034931225.1 of Sinomonas terricola. Taxonomy (NCBI): domain Bacteria; kingdom Bacillati; phylum Actinomycetota; class Actinomycetes; order Micrococcales; family Micrococcaceae; genus Sinomonas; species Sinomonas terricola. The sequence goes on along the minus strand of NZ_JAYGGQ010000033.1, from coordinate 1,378 downwards.
GCCGGCGTCGCACGGCCTCGGCGGTGAACGAGGGCATGGCCACGGTGCGGCGGGACTTCGCGGTCTTGGGGTGGTCCTGCCGCACCGTCGGCTCGCCCCGGTGGCTGACGATGGTGCCGGCGATCCGGAGCGAGGGCGGTGCCCCGGTGATGTCGATGTCGCGGCGGCGGAGGGCCAGGACCTCCCCGATCCGGGCGGAGGTGCCGAGCATGACCTCCACGATCGCCCCGAGCTGGCCGTCCGGCTTCGGCCCCGACGGCGATCGGCCGGCCTCCCAGAACGCGATCGCGGCCCGGATCGCGTTGACCTCGGCCGGGGTGAGCGCATCCGGCGTTCTGGCCGGGCGATGGAGGCGGGCGACGTGGTCGACCGGGTTCCGGGGCAGGACCTCGTGGCGGACCGCCAGGGCGAGGGCGAGCCGCAGCACGACGCGGGCGTGCTTGGCCTTCGCGTAGGACTGCTTCGCGAGCTGCTTGAGGAACTGGTCGCAACGCGCGACGCCGATCTCCCGGAGCGTGAGCCCTGCGAACGCCGGGAGCACGAGGGTGCGCATGTCGCGCTCGTAGAGCTGCCGGGTCGCGGTCGCGAGCCGGCCCTCGAGGTCGATGTCCTCGAGCCAATACTCGACGAGGTGGGGGAACGGGCTGTCGGGCGCAAGTGCCCCGGTTGTCGGGGCGAGCAGGTTGCGGTCGGCGCATTTGGCCTTGAGCGCGCGGGTCGCGGCCGCGGCGCTCGCGGCGCTGGCCTGCACGAGCCGGACGACGCCGTCCCAGTCCCGGTAGCGGGTGCGGGCCTCGATGAGGCCGCTGGGGCGGCGTCGGGTCGTGACCTCCCCGTAGGTGCCGATCGTCAGGCGCGGGCGGCTCATCGCGTCACCGCCGATCCGGCGGCTGCCGCGGCGCGGGATCGCGCTGCGCCTCGATCCAGGCGGTCACGTCGGCCGCCGCGAACTTCAGGTGCTTGCCGAACCGGTAGGCGGCCGGCCCGAGCCCGCGGGCGCGCCAGTCGTAGACCGTCGAGACAGGCACGCCGAGGTAGGCCGAGAGCTCGCGGATGCCGAGCAGCGGCGGCAGTCCGGGAAGGGGCGTCGGGAGGGGTGCTGGAGTGCTCATGCCCGGCAGGTGCACCGGGCGTCCCGGGCCATCCGGGAGGGTCCGGAAGGAACGCCGCCGGGCCGAATGCCGGGGCCGCGAGGGCACCCCGCGGGAGGGGTTTTTGATGGGTATTTGATGGCCGGTTCAAATCACACCTACGCAGAAGCCGCGGGAACCCTTGGGTTTCCGCGGCCTCGTGGTCGGGCTGACAGTGTGCTGGTTCAGGACATCGGAATGGGGTGTCTCGGGTCATCGGAATGGCGTGTCTCGGGTGATCGGAATGC
>NZ_JAYGGQ010000032.1:0-2177 GCF_034931225.1 Sinomonas terricola | reverse complement strand
AGCAGCTCGACCAGGAGGGCTTCGTCATCCACGTGTGGCCGGACGCGGTGAACATCGTCGGGGCAACCTCTGCCGGGACCACGTTCGGGGTGACCGAGTTCCTCGAGCGCTTCGTCGGTGCCGTCTGGCTGATGCCCACCGACCTCGGCGAGGACATCCCGACGGTGAAGGACCTAGAGGTACCCCGGCTCGCGCTCAAGACGCAGCCCGACTTCCTCAGCCGCGAGTTCAGCCCGCTCTTCCAGTGGAAGGGCACAGCGCAGAACGCCCAGTACGAATGGGCACGCCGAATGGGGATGGTCACCGCGCGGGTGGACTTCCACCACAACATGTACTCGATCATCTCCCCCTCGGTCTTCGGCACCACCAACCCCGAGTTCTTCCCGCTCCGGGGCGGGGTGCCCTACATCCCGCCGGCGACACTGCAGACCGGGTGGCAGCCGCGCTACCACGCCCCCGGGATCGCCGACGCCGCCGCACAGCAGATCCTGGCCAAGCTGACCCCGGACTCGACCACCTTCTCCCTCGGGGTCAACGACTCGAGCGGCTACAGCCAGGACGAGGTCAACCCGGCGGTGCTGAACTCCTTCGGGTTCCCGTCTGCGTCGGAGCCCTACTACGCCTTCGTCAACGCCGTCGCCCAGCGCGTCACCGCCGTCTACCCCAACCTGAAGTTCGGGGTCCTGGCCTATGCCAACGTCGCAGACCCGCCCTCCTTCGCCCTCCACCCCAGCGTGGTGCCGTTCCTGACCCGCGACCGCGCCTCCTGGGCCGACCCCGCCACCGCCCAGCGCGACAAGGACTGGACCGCAGCCTGGGCGGCCGTGGCCACCGAACTGGGCTGGTACGACTACCCCTACGGCTCCCCCTACTGCCTCCCCCGAGTCCCCCTAGGCGCACTCGGCCAGGCAATCAGCTACGCCCACTCCGAGAACGTCAAGCACCTCTACGCCGAGCTCTACCCGAACTGGGGCGAAGGCCCCAAGCCCTGGATCTACGCCAAGCTCCTCTGGGACTCCGGCGCGAAGGTCGCGGATCTCGAAACGGAGTGGTGCCGGCGCGCAGTTGGGCTCGCGGCGGCCGGAGACCTCAAGAAATACTTCGACCTCTGGGAAGGGTTCTGGACGACCCGGATCACCTCCACCGACTGGTACGGGGTGAGCCGGATCTACCAGCAGTTCAACGACGGCTCCTACCTCCAGGCCACCACACCCCAAGACCTGAGCACCAGCCGGGCCCTGCTCGAGTCCGTCAAGAGCAACGCCGACCCCGGCAAGCCAGCCGCCCGCGCCGACATGCTGCTGAAGGCGTTCGGCTACTACGAGGACTCCGCCCTGAGCTACCCGAAGCCGCCCCAGGCCATCGCCACCAGCACCGACGCCATCGCCGTGCTCGACCAGGCCATCGCCGAAGTCGACGACCGCCTCACCCGCGCCACCCGGCGACTGCAGACCGTGGACCAGTTCAAGACCGACCCCCTCCTCTACCAGCCCTCCGACCCCCGCTCCTGGACCCTGGTCTGGTCCGGCTGGAACTTCTACCCCCTCTGGAGCCTCGCCGACTACATCAACCAGAACGAACCCCAGACCGGCCCCACCCGCAACCACCTCGCACAGCTGCTCGCCGGAACAACCACCGCCAACCAGGCCAGCTTCCTCAAGAACCTCCAGACAGCCGTCAACGGCGGCATCGTCCACCGCGGGACCAACATGTCCTTCGAGGCCAACACCCCCGCCCCCTGGACCGGCACCACCGGCACCACCCTCACCACCGAAGTCCCACCCCACGACGGCACCCAGTCCCTGAAGCTGTACTTCGGCTACAACGGCCTCATGGCCCAGACCGTCAACGTCACCCCCGGCCCCTTCAGGTTCACCGCCTGGTTCAGAGGCTCCACCACCCAGCCACCCACCGGCTACAACGGCTACACCGTGTGCCAGTTCTACGACGCCAACAAGAAGGTACTCAAGCAGTACCGGGCCCCCCGGGAAGCACTGAAGTACGCCATCGGCTCCTGGCGCCAGTCCGAGCTCACCGAGATGGTCCCCACCGGCGCCGTCACCGCTGCCCTGTGGATCGTCGTCGAAACCGACGGCATCGTCTACGTCGACGACGCCCAATTCCAACAGATCGTCCCAGCCAACTAACCCCACACACCCGACCCCCTGACACGACAC
>NZ_JAYGGQ010000031.1:0-2529 GCF_034931225.1 Sinomonas terricola | reverse complement strand
GACCCCGCGGCCCAAGGCCGGGGCGGGGGCTGGAAGTGGGGGGCCCCGACCGCCACCTCGGACGCGGTCGTGGAGTCCCTGGACCTGATGGTCGAGCTGGCCAACTCGGGCCTGTCGGCCAAGCCCGACGTCGGGGGCGGGTCGACCCTGCAGGGGCTGTTCTCGAACAACAAGATCGGCATGGCGATCGGCGGCGGGTTCTGGGCCGGCGGCCTGCACAACGCCGGCATGGGCCCGGACACCTTCGACGTGCAGTTCTTCCCGAAGTGGAAGGTCCAGCGCCACCTGTTCGGCACCGGCGGGTACGGGATCTTCGAGTCCTCCAAGAACAAGGACCTGGCCTGGGAGTTCCTGAAGTCCCTCGTGGACCCGTCCGCGATCGGGATCCTGACCGAGGGCAACTCCACGACCCCGTCCCGGAGGTCGATGATGACCGCCGACCGGTACGCGACGACGGGGCCGAAGAACTGGAAGGTCTTCTACGACACCCTGGACAAGTACCCGAACACCGCCCCGATCGCGGCCCCGCCGTACTACAACGCGATGGCGAACGCGCTGAACCAGCGCACCACCGAGGCGATGTCCTCCGGCAGCGCCAGGAACGCCCTCGCCGGGCTGCAGAAGGACCTCGAGTCCGCCGCCGCGGCGGTCGGGAGCTGACCATGTCAGCGCCCGCCGCCCGCGCCGTGCTCCCCGGGGCCGCCCGCCCCGGGGGGCCCCGGCCCGCCAACCGCAGCCGCAATGCCACGCGCGCCCACCGGAGGGAGGCCGCCTTCGGCTGGGCCATGATCTCGCTCTCCGCGGCGACGATCCTGGTGTTCACCGCGGCCCCGATCGTGTTCACCTTCGTCCTGGCGTTCTTCTCCTGGGACATCATCTCCCCGCCGGAGTTCGTCGGCTTCGCCAACTTCGCCCACCTCGCCGGGGACACCGCCGTCGTGCACTCCTTCGGCGTCACCGCCTGGCTCGCGGCCCTGGTGGTCGTGCTGCAGATCGTGATCGGCCTGGCGATGGCGGTCCTGGTCCAGCAGCGGGCCTCGACGTGGGCCCGGTCCATCTTCCGCACCGCGTTCTTCCTGCCCCTGCTGGTCTCGGCCGCGTCGATCTCGATCGTCTTCTCCTACCTCTTCGACGACCACTTCGGCGTGATCAACTACTACCTGGGCCTGCTGGGCCTGCCCCAGATGCAGTGGCTCTCCTCCCCGGCCGGGGCGACCGCGACCATCGTGATCGTGGCCGTGTGGCAGCAGCTGGGCTTCGTGTTCATCCTCTTCACCGCCGCCCTGGGCTCCCTGCCCAAGGACGTCCTCGAGGCCGTCTCCATCGACGGGTCCGGGCCGATCCGGACGTTCTTCGCCATCAAGCTGCCCCTGATCAGCCCGACCATCTTCTTCGCCTCCGTGATCGGGCTGATCAACGCGATGCAGATCTTCGACCAGCCCTACGTCATGACCAAGGGCGGGCCCGGGGACGCGACCACCACCACCGTCATGCTCATCTACCGCACCGCGTTCCAGAACATCCAGTTCGGCTACGGCTCGGCGATCTCCGTCGTCCTGTTCGTGGCGCTGCTGGCCATCACGGGGCTGCAGTTCTACATCTCCCGGAAGTGGGTGTTCTACTCGTGACCGCCATCAAGCCCCCCGCCCTCGGGCCCGCCGTCGCCCCCGCCGCCGCGCGCCGCATCCGGCTCCCGCACGCCGCCCGCCGCAGGGCCTGGCGCGGGGCCGGGCTGGCCCTGCTCGCCGTCATCGCCGCCGGCTTCGTCCTGCCCATCCTCTGGACGGTCTCGACCTCGCTGCGCACCCCCGCCGAGTCCTTCTCCAACCCGCCCCAGTGGATCCCCCTGGCCCCGGTCTGGGAGAACTACACCGCCGTGTTCGAGCAGGTCCCGCTCGCGACCTTCTTCCTCAACAGCGTCATCGTCACCGGCGCGATCGTGGCCCTGCAGCTGATCACCTCCACCATGAGCGGCTACGCCTTCGCCCTGGTCCGCTTCCGCGGCAAGGGCGCCGTGTTCGCCATGGTCCTGGCCACCATGATGGTCCCGGCCCAGACCACGATCATCCCCATCTTCATCCTCATCCGCTACCTCGGCCTGGCCGACAACCTCTCCTCCCTGATCATCCCGGCCATCGGCGGCGCCTTCGGGACCTTCCTCATGCGCCAGTACTTCCTCCAGATGCCCGGCGAGCTCGCCGAGGCCGCCCGCGTCGACGGCGCCTCGAACTGGCAGATCTTCGCCAAGATCTACGCCCCCATCGCCCTGCCCCCCATGGCCACCCTGGCCGTGCTGACCTTCTCCGGCTACTGGAACGAGTTCTTCCGGCCCCTGATCTTCCTCCAGTCCACCAACAACTTCACCCTCCCCCTCGGCCTCGTCTCCCTCCAAGGCAACTTCGGCACCGGCTCCATCAGCATCGTCCTCGCCGGCGTCGTCACCGCCCTCATCCCCTCCATCGCCATCTTCCTCCTCGCCCAGAAATACTTCGTCGAAGGCATCACCACCGGCTCATTCCGCTGACGAAA
>NZ_JAYGGQ010000030.1:0-7019 GCF_034931225.1 Sinomonas terricola | reverse complement strand
AACAGCGGCCTCGGACTCGGTCGACATAGTGCTCTCAGACACGGGATTCCTTCCGGGATTGATAATGGTTTTCAGGAGATGAAGTCGGTCGATGCGCTACTCCGCGGCCTGCGCCGCGAGGCAGTCCTGGCAGATGCCCTGGTAGAGGACGTCGGCAATCTGGATGGTCATGGGCTTCTGGGAGTCGTTCCAGTGCGGCTCGAGGCACGGTGCGTGCCCGACGGCGCAGTCCACGTCTTCAACGCGCCCGCAGCGCGTGCACACGGCGTGGTGGTGGTTGTCCTTGACGCGGGTCTCGTACAGCGCAGGGGACTGCGGCGGCTCGAAACGCCGCAGCATGCCCAGCTCGGTCAGGTCGCCGAGAACCACGTAGACGGCCTGCGTCGAGAGCGCCGGGAGCTCCTGCCGCGCGGCCTCCAGGATGCTCTCCGCCGTGGAGTGCGGGTGGGTCTCGACGGCCGTCAGCACGGCGAGCCGCTGCTTGGTCACGCGGCGCCCGGCGGTGCGGAGCTGCTCGGACCACGAGGGCCGCTTCCCGGCGAAGGCCGTGAACTGGGACATACCTTCATTCAACCAGTTATTTTGAGTAAGTCAAAATAAATTTTTTCCAGGGACGCCGTTCAGCGGGAAACCCCGCCCACCATGGGCGTCAGGCCCTAGTCTCAGTCGTAGACCGGCGGGACCGGCCCGCCTCACACCTCGGAGACCAACCATGACCAAGGCTGCTGGGACCACCGTCATCGCGAAGCATCCGATCCCCCACGTGCGCCCGCGCACGCTTCTCAAGAAAGCCGATCCAGCTGCGCTGCACCCCGCGGTGCTGGCCGAAGCCGAGCGTCGCGCGGCGAGCCTCCAGCTGCGCATCGCCGACGCCATCACGGCCTTCGCGGGCTCGATGTGGTTCGTCTACCTCCACATCGGCCTGTTCGCCGCCTGGATGCTGTGGATCGAGCCCTCACCGTGGCCGACCCTCACGCTCATCGTCTCGCTTGAGGCGATCTTCCTCTCGACCTTCGTGATGATCGGGCAGAATCGGCAGGCCGCGTTCCAGCAGTCAAAGGCAGACCGCGACTATCGGGAGCAGGAGACCCTGCTGACGGAGAACACCGAGCTGACTCGGCTGATCCACGTCCTCTCCGAGGAGATCCACGCGCGCGTGCTCGCCGAGGTGACGGCCAAGCAGGCCCCATCCGCCGGAGAGACCGCCGGCTGACGGCCTGTCGCCCCACGCCGCAGACGCGCACCGCCGACGCCCGCTGACGCCGTCCCCGCGTCGTCGCCCGCCCCCGCCGGGCCTACCCTGCGCGCCCCGGCGTCGCGCGCCGCGAGGGGAAGCCGAACCGGTCGAGGTCCTCGGCAGCGCGGACGACGGCGTCGCCCGCCTCCCGCTGCGCCTGCTCCACCAGCGGGGTGATGTCGGTGTAGCGCCCCGAGAAGTGGGTGAGGACAAGGGCGCGCGCCCCGCCGACCCGGGCGAGCCGCCCAGCCTGCCCCGCCGTGAGGTGCCGGAACTGCTCGGCGAGCTCGGCGTCGTCGTCCGCGAAGGTGCATTCGGCGACCAGGAGGTCGGCGCGCTCGGCGAGCTCGTCGGCGCCCTCGCATGAAGCGGTGTCCATGACGAACGCAAAGCGCTGGCCTGCGCGGGGCACCGTCACCTCGTCGAGCCGCACGCCGCGGAGCTGGCCGAGCCGCTCGAGCCGCGCAACGTCAGCGCCCTCGATCCCCTCGGCGGCGAGCCGATCGGGGAGGAACGTGCGCCCGTCCGGCTCCGTGAGACGGTATCCGTACGCCTCGATCCGGTGCCGCAGGGGCCGCACCTCGAGCCCGGGGGCCACCTCGCCCGGCCCGCCGTGCGGGTGGAGCCGCAGGTCGACACCCGGTGACGCGACCGAGACGAGCGCTCGCACCACGTCGTGCCCCGACGCGGGAAAGTGCAGATGAACCGGGTGCTCGACGCGATCAAGCGCCATGCGCGAAAGCACGCCGGGCAGGCCGTAGCAGTGGTCGCCGTGGACGTGCGTGAGGCAGATGCGCGTGATCTGCGTCGCCGCGACGCCCGCGAGCAGCATCTGCCGCTGCGTCCCCTCGCCCGGGTCGAAGAGGAGCCCCTCGCCGTCCCACGCGAGGAAGTAGCCGTTGTGATTGCGGGTCCGCGTCGGGACCTGCGAGGCGGTGCCGAGGACGACGAGTTCGCGCATGGTGTCAGTATTCGCGCTGCGTGCCGTGGGCGGCGAGCACCCGAGCAGCGCGGACGACGGCGCCCGTCACCTCGGCGAGGCCCGGCGAGTCGAGCGTCCAGACCTGCCAGTAGAGGCGGAGCTCCTCGGACCAGGCCGGGTCGAGGAGGACGAGCTCGCCGTCGGGATCCTGCTGGTCCGGGACCATGCCCCAGCCGAGGCCCGCGCGCACGGATTCGACGTACTGCACCGAGTCCGGGATGAAATGCTGCGGGGGCGTCGCGTCCGGGGCGACGCGCGCGAGGAGCGCGAGCTGGTGGCTGTCCTTGCGGTCGTACTGCATGACCGGGGCCGCGCCGAGCGCCTCGGGGGTCGGGCCATTCGGGAACCAGCGGTCCACGAAGGCCCGCGAGGCCTTGGCGCGGTACACCATCGTGCCGAGCGGGCGGACGCTGCAGCCCTGGACCGGGGCGGGGTCCGCGGTGACGGCCGCGACGGCGTCGCCCGAGCGGAGCAGATCAGCCGTCGCGTGCTCGTCGTCGCGGCGGAGCTCGAGCGCGATGCGGCCGCCGAGCGCGATCTCGCGGATCGCGGGCGGGAGCCACGTCGCGATCGAGTCGGCGTTGGCGACTACCGGCACGCGAAGGCGCTCGGGGCCGGGGGCACCCTGGTAGGCGGCGTCGTCGTTCGCATGCTCGGGCGAGCGCAGCGCGAGGAGGGCCTCGTCCGCGAGGAGGAGGAGCTGGCGCGCCGAGCGGAGGAGGCTCTCGCCGGCCGGCGTGGGGCGCACGGGCTTGAGGCGGCGCACGAGGACGCTGCCGACCGAGCGTTCGAGCGCTTTGATGCGCTGGCTCACGGCGGAGGGCGTGAGGTGCAGTTCGCCGGCCGCGGCCTCGAAGGTCTCATGGTCGACGACGGCGGCGAGCGCCCTGAGCTGGTCGAGTTCCATGAAAAGATTCTAATGCTGATACAAAAATAGTAAATTGATCTTCATATTCTCGGCCCGTACCGTCGAAGCATGACCCCCTTCCTCGCAGGCCTCGGAGCAGGCCTCGGCCTCATCGTCGCGATCGGCGCCCAGAACGCGTTCGTCCTCCGGCAGGGGATCCGCCGCGAGTGGATCCTGCCGGTCGTCGCGGTGTGCGTCGCGAGCGACGTGGCGCTCATCTTCGCGGGCGTCGGCGGGATCGGGGGCGCGGTCCAGGGCGCGCCCGGGCTGCTCGCGGTGATCCGCTGGGCTGGCGCCGCGTTCCTCGTGGCGTACGGGATCTTCGCGGCCCGGCGGGCGCTGCGCCCGTCCGCGCTCGTCGCGGCGACGGGCCAGATGGGGGGCACGGTGTGGTCGGCGGCCCTCACGGCGCTCGCGCTCACGTGGTTCAATCCGCACGTCTATCTCGACACGCTCGTGCTGCTCGGCTCGCTCGCGAACGCGCAGGGCGAGGGGCGGTGGCTCTTCGGGCTCGGGGCCGCGGCGGGGAGCGCGCTGTGGTTCCCGACGATCGGCTTCGGGGCCCGCGGCCTCCGCAGCTTCTTCGCGCGCCCCGCGTCGTGGCGCGTGCTCGACGGGTGCGTCGCCGCGCTCATGATGACGCTTGCGGTGATGCTCGCCGCGGGAACGTAGGGCTCAGACCGGCGCGCGGAGCGGCGTGGGCCATGAGAGCTCGCGGTACCGCGCATAGGTGACCGCCGGCAGGGAGCGGACGCGCTGAACCCGCTCCGGCTGCTCGCGCGGAGGCAGCAGCCCGTCAGGTCTCGCGGCAAAGCGCTCGACGGCGTCGGCGTCCACATGCGCGAGCCCGGTCGACGCGTCGGGGGCGACGAGCAGGGCCGCGACCCCCGCGTCCGCGAGCGCATCCTCGGCGGCCTCGGCCCGCGTCACGCCGAGGCGCGGGTCGAAGGACGCAAGCTCGGCATCGAGCCACACGACGCGCCGTACGCCGAGGGCTACCGCGAAGTCGAGCACGGCGTCGATCTTCCACCATCCGGCCTCGTCAGCGCCTCGGGAAAGGACGTTGACCTGGGGCAGGAGGCCGAGGACCCTCAGCTGGGCGGCCGTGCTCACGCACCCGAAGACGGCGTGATGGGCTGCAGCCGCGCTGATACGCCAGAGCATGGCGGCGTCGGGACCCTCGCACGAGCCGATTCCGCGCGCGTCGATCACCACGGCTAGTCCACTCATCGCTTCGGGTCCTCTCGTCAGGGCACGTCGTCCGCGCGCGTGCCGCCGACCCCCGGCATGTGCACTCCTATCATTAGACATGTCCATTTGACATGTAAAGACCTAGCTTTTTGGGACGCGCTGAGGGCACCTCATGCCCTCGTCTAGAGTCTCCCGGTCTTCTTGCCCTGGCGAGCGCGGACGACGGCGGGGCGCGCCACGGCGGGAGCGGCGTCGTCGTCGTGCGCAAGCGCCGCAGACTGCGCGAAACTGGTGGCATGACCAACGCGGACCTCTTCGAGTCGGAATCAGAGCGCGTGACGAGCAAGCTGCGCGATCAGATCCTCGACGGCGAGCGCGAGCCGGGAAGCCGACTCGTCGAGCGCGATCTCGCGGCCGAGCTCGGCGTGAGCCGCGTCCCGGTGCGGGACGCCCTCAAGGCCCTCGTCGCGGAGGGGCTCGTGACGCCGCGCCCGCGGACGTGGGCGATCGTGCGGGAATTCACGGCCGAGGACATCTCCGACCTCAACGAGGTCCGGCAGGCCTTCGAAGTCCTCGCGTTCCGGCTCGCGGCCCAGCGCAGGACGCGCGAGGGGCTCGCCCGGCTGCGCTCGGTGCTCGACGTCGAACTCGCGGCCGCCCGCGCCGACGACGCCACGACGGCGCGGCGCGCGGCCGCCGACTTCCACGAGATCGTGACGTCGCTCGCGGCCAACGCGCTCCTGAGTGAACTCGAACGCCCCCTGCGGAGCCGCATGCGGTGGCTCCTCGCCCGCCACACGGATCTCGTGCGAGTCGCGGAGGAGCACGAGGCCCTTTACCAGGCCATCGTCGACCGGGACCTCGTGCGCGTCGAAGAACTCGCGACGACGCACGTCGCGAGCAATCAGAACCTCAACGCGGCCACGGCGCACTAGGTCGGCGCGCGGGCCTGCTCGCGAGTCCGCGCGTTGATGCCCCGCCTCGCCCGCATCCTGCGCCCGCGGACAAGCACCCGGCACCGGGAGACAAGCCCTCCACAGCGCCCCTGCCGAGACTGGGGTGAACAGCAGACTCAACGTGGAGGACTCATGGACACCCTGCAGAACACCGATTCCCTGCTCGAGGCAGTCGTGGCTGCCGAGGGCGAGCCGGGGCGGGAGATCTTCGACCCCGCGACCGGGGAGCTCGTCGGGATCGCCCCCGAGCACGGCCTGGCCGAGCTCGAGGCCGCGATCGCGGCGGCCCAGGCCGCCCAGCCCGCGTGGGCCGCGGCCGGGCATGAGGCCCGTTCCGCAGCGCTCATGGCGGCGGCCGACGCCGTCGAGGCCCACGCCGAAGAGCTCGCCCGGATCCTCTCCCGCGAGCAGGGCAAGCCGCTCAACGGCCCCAACGCCCGCTTCGAGGTCGGCGCGTGCGCGGCCTGGCTCCGCGCGACCGCCGCGACCGTGCTCGAGCCCGAGGTCGTCGTCGACGACGGCCAGGCCAAGGCCGTGCTGCACTACCGCCCCATCGGGCTCGTCGGCGCGATCGGGCCGTGGAACTGGCCCATGATGATCACCGTCTGGCAGATCGCCCCCGCCCTGCGCATGGGCAACGCCGCGATCGTCAAGCCCTCGAGCTACACTCCCCTGTCCGTGCTGGCACTGATCAAGGTCATCAACACCGCCCTGCCCGCCGGCCTGCTCACCGTCGTGGCCGGGGACCGGCGGGTCGGCTCGGCACTGGCCGAACACCCCGCGGTCGGCAAGGTCATGTTCACAGGCTCCACCGGCGCCGGCAAGGCCATCATCCGCTCCTCCGCAGACACCGTGAAGCGCCTCACCCTCGAGCTCGGCGGCAACGACGCCGGCATCGTCCTGCCCGACGCCGACCCCGCTGCGATCGCCGAGGGGCTCTTCTGGGGCGCCTTCATCAACACCGGCCAGACCTGCGCCGCCCTCAAGCGCCTCTACGTCCACGCAGACATCTACGACGCCGTGTGCGAGGCCCTCACCGCCTACGCCGCCAACGTGCCCATGGGGGTCGGCCTCGAGGAGCAGAATGTCCTCGGGCCGCTGCAGAACAAGGCCCAGTACGACGTCGTCGCCCGCCTCGTCGAAGCCGCCAAGGCATCCGGGGCCCGCGTCCTGCTCGGCGGCAGCCCCGACGAGAGCGGCCCGGGGTACTTCTACCCCACCACCCTCGTCGCCGACATCGACAACGAGAACCCCCTCGTCGCCGAAGAGCAGTTCGGCCCCGCCCTGCCCATCGTCAAGTACACCGACGTCGAGGAGGCCATCGCCAAGGCCAACGCCCTCGACGTCGGCCTCGGCGCCTCGGTCTGGTCCGCCGACCTCGACGCCGCCCGCGCCGTCGCCGCGCGCCTCGAGGCCGGCACCGTCTGGATCAACCAGCACGGCGCCGTCCACCCCCTCATCCCCTTCGGCGGCGCCAAGCAATCCGGCTACGGCCTCGAATTCGGCGTCGAAGGCCTCAAGCACCTCGGCGTCCCCCAGATCATCAACGGCTGAACGGCTCAGGACGCGGGGGGGGGGGGGGGGGGGGGCGCCCCCCCCCCCCCCCCGCCGGGGGGGGGGGGGGGGGGGGGGGCGGGGGCCGGGGGGGGGGGGGGGGGGGGGGGCGGCGCCGGGGGGGGGGGGGGGCGGCGGGGGGGGGGGGCCGGGGGGGCGGCGGCCCGCGCCCGGCGGAGGGGGCGGGGCCGG
>NZ_JAYGGQ010000029.1:0-15673 GCF_034931225.1 Sinomonas terricola | reverse complement strand
CGCGCGCCGCGGCCCCCCGCGGGGGGGCCGCCCCCGCCCCCCCCCCCGCCCCGCCCCCCCCCCCCGGCCCCCCCCCCCCCCCCCCCCCCCCCCCCCCCCCCCCGCCCCCCCCCCCGCCGCCCCGCGCCCCCCCCGGCGCCCCCGCCCCGCGCCCCCCCCCCCCCCCCCCCCCCCCCCCGCCCCTTCGAACTCCGGGCCTATTCGAGGCCGATCGAGAACGCGGCCTCGAGGTCGTGGCGCGAGTAGGCCCTGAAGGCGATGTGCGTCGTCGTCTCGACGACGCCGTCGACCTTCGAGAGGTGGTCGGCGACGACGTCGGCCAAGTCCTCGTGCTGGCGCACGCGGGCAATCGCGATGAGGTCCCACTCGCCCGTGACCGAGTACACCTCGCTGATGCCGGGGATCGCCGAGATCTTCTCTGCGGCCTCGGGAATCTTGTCCGATTCCGTCTGGATGAAGACGAATGCCGTGATCATGGCCCTCCGATCGACTGGATGACAGCTTCTGCCCCCCACCCTATCGCCGAGAGCGCCTCGGCAGGCTATCTGCGGACTAGGCGGCGCACGAGGAGCGCGACCACGCGCCAGCCGACGATCGCCGCACCGAGGACGGACGCCGCGACGATGAGGAAGGGCACCGCGAGGCCAGCGCCGGTGACGCCGCGCAGGGCCATGCCGATCAGATAGGTGCCGAGCCACACAACAAGTCCTGCGGGCCACACGGCAAGAGGCCGACGGCGGATGAGCGGAAGAAGCCAGGCCACTGCGAGCCCGACGAGGAAGGGCCACGCCGTCGTGAGAACGCCGAGGACGGGATTCGCCTCGTTGTGGAATCCGCGACCAGTTGCGGCGAACCCGAGGACGATCACGGCGTCGCCCGCGAGGGCAAGATAGGCGGTGCGGGCAGTGCGGACACGGCGGACGTCGGGGGTTGCATTGGTGGGCATGGCACCAGACTACGCGTGGCCATCCGTCCGGACCCGATCGGCCACTGACGGGCTCGCGGGAGAGGCACTCCGGTTTCCGCGGCATGGCACCTTCTGCGGGGCCCCGACGTCGTCGTAGGCTCCCGGGACGTGGCGATCAGCGAGGTGAGACATTGGAGATCGTGCAAGTGGCACAGGGGGTCGTCGACCTCGACCGCGCGACGGCGTTCTACGAACGGCTTCTCGGCGTCCCGCCCGCGGGACGCTTCGACCCTCCGGGGCTCGTCTTCTTCCGTCTCGGCGCGGTGCGGCTCCTCCTCGAGCAGGGGGCGCCCGGGGCGCTCGTCTACCTCGCCGTGCCGGATGTTGTCGCGTCCGTCAAGGATCTCGCCGCGCAGGGAGTGCGCGTGGTGGGTGAGCCAACGGCCATCTTCCGCCATCTGGACGGCAGGCTCGGCCCCGCGGGAACCGAGGAATGGATGGGGTTCATCGAGGACTCCGAGGGAAATACCGTGGGGCTTGTGAGCTGGCTCCCGATCGCCCCTCCGTGAGTTTCGGCGGCGCAACCACTTCACGGCACCGTGCGCACACGGAAGAATCCGAGGTGACCAGCGCGTCCAGCCCACGCACCAGGAGAACCCATGCCGGATATCGTGCCTTGCCTCTGGTTCGACACCCAGGCCGAAGAGGCCGCGAACTTCTACGTCTCGGTCTTCCCCCGTTCGAAGGTCACGAACGTTGACTACTACGGCGAGGCGGGGCCTCGCCCCGCCGGCACGGTCATCACCGCGTCGTTCGAGCTCGACGGCAAGCCGTTCCTCGCCCTCAACGGCGGTCCGGAATTCACGTTCGACGAGGCGGTGTCGATGCAGGTCTTCTGCGCCGACCATTCCGAGGTGGACCATTACTGGGATGCCCTCACGGCCGACGGCGGCAAGGAGAGCCAATGCGGATGGCTCAAGGACCGCTTCGGCTTCTCGTGGCAGATTGTGCCGACGCGGCTCATGGAACTCCTCAAGGACCCCGACCCCGGCCGCGCCCAGCGCGCGATGGCGGCGATGCTCACCATGCGCAAGATCGTGATCGCGGACCTCGAGGCCGCCGCGGACGGCTCCTGAAGAATTCGAGGCGTGCCGATGTCGAAAACGGGACGGCCCAATCGTCCAGTAGGTGAGAGCCATCTAGGCCTCATCGACAAGGAAGGCGAGAAGCCATGACACAGTACCTCATTGCCATGTACCAGCCCGACGGCGTCGTGCCGCCGCCCGAGGTCCTCGGGCCGATCATGGCGAAGATCGAAGAATTCAACGCCGATCTTCGCGCCGCCGACGCGTGGGTCTTCGGCAACGGGCTCACAGCCCCCTCCTCGGCAACCGTGCTCCGTCAGGGGGAGGGGGACGTGCTCGTCACCGACGGCCCCTACCTCGAGGGGAAGGAGCACCTCGGCGGCTTCGAGATCATCGAGGCCCCAGACCTTGACGCTGCCCTCGCGTGGGGCAGGCGGCTGGCCGGGATCACGGGCCTCCCCATCGAGGTGCGGGCGTTCGCCTCGCGTGACTGATCCCGTGGCCGAGGTCGGTGCCGTCGCGGCCGTGTTCCGGGAGGAATACGGCCGCGCGGTGTCGGTCGTGTTGAGAACCACTGGCGATCTCGGACTCGCCGAGGACGCTGTCCAGGAGGCGTTCGCGGCCGCGGCCGAGCGGTGGCCGGCCGAGGGCATGCCCGAGCAGCCCGGCGCGTGGATCATCACGACGGCGCGGCACCGCGCCGTCGACCGCTTCCGGCGCGAGGCGGCTCGCGGTGAGAAGGAGGCACAGGCTGCCCTCGCGCGGTGGGACACGGAACCCGAGGATGAGACGTTCGGCGACGACCGGCTCAAGCTCCTCTTCGTGTGCTGCCACCCGGCGCTCGCCATGCCTGCACGCGTCGCCTTGGCGCTGCGCGTCCTCGGAGGATTGACGACGGCGCAGATCGCCGCGGCGTTCCTCGTGTCCGAGCCGACGATGGGCCAGAGGATATCCCGCGCCAAAGCGAAGGTCCGCGATACCGGGATCCCGTACCGAGTGCCATCCGCCGCCGAACTGCCCGACCGACTCGCAGGCGTCCTCGCCGTCATCTATCTCGTCTACAACGAGGGATACTCGGCCGACCTCGGGGCCCCCGTCGAGCGGTCGGGGCTGTGCGCCGAGGCGATCCGCCTCGCGCGCATGCTCTCGCAGCTCATGCCTTTCGAGCCGGAGGCGGAGGGGCTGCTCGCCCTCATGCTCCTCTCCGAATCGCGCCGCGCCGCGCGCTCGGGCCCCAGCGGCTTCCTCGTGCCCCTCGCCGAGCAGGACCGCTCGCAGTGGGATGCCGGGCTCATCGTCGAAGGGCTCGCGCTCGTCCGCCGGTCCCTTCGGCGCGGCAGCCCCGGGCCGTACCTGGTCCAGGCAGCGATTCAGGCGGTGCACAGTTCGGCGACTTCGGCCGCGGAGACGGACTGGAAGCGGATTGCGCGGCTCTACGAGCTGCTTGCGACGGTGGCTCCGGGGCCGGTCGTCGAGCTCAATCGCGCCGTCGCGGTCGGCGAAGTCGAGGGAGCCGACGCCGCGCTGCGCATTGTGGACGGGCTCGGCCTCGCGGGCTATCACGTCTTCCACGCCGTTCGCGCCGACCTCCTGCGGAGAGTTGGGCGCACAGAGGAGGCCGCGGACGAATACGAGATCGCGGCCAAGTTCGCCCCGGGGGAGGGTGAACGCAAGTGGCTCACCGAGCGGCGGCACGGTCTGGCCGCTGCTCCGTGATCAGCGAGTCGGCCCCCGGTGGTGTTCGATGAGGAGGGACGCCATCTCCTGTGCTCGTGCGGCCGCGCGTTGGTCGCCTTCTGCTGCGGCCACGATGGCGCCCTTGATGAGGATGTGGCAGGACCACGCGAAGTCCTCGGCGCGAGAGAGCCCCGCGGCCTCGGCGAGTGCCGCGAGCTGGGCACGGGTCCTGCCGAGGTATTCGATGCTCGCGCGCCCAAGAGCATGATCGGGGCCCATTTCCATCATGACGTGAAGGAAGGAGCTCACCTCGGCGGCTCCCTGCTGGAACCATTCGTCGAAGACGTCGAAGATCGCGAGGAGGGCCGCTGCATCGCCCGCCCCCCGGCGCTCGACGGCCCTGTCGATGGCCGATCCGCGCGCCTCGTACCAGCGTTCGAGGTAGGCGAGTGCGAGCTCGTCCTTCGACCGGAAGTACTTGTAGAAGGTCGCCTTCGCGACGCCCGAGCGGGCAATGAGCTCGTCGACGCCGACGTCTTTGATGCCCCGCCGGGCGAAAAGCTCGTAGGAGGTCGAGAGGATCCTCTCGCGCGGTCCACCCTGGATATTCGGCTCCTCCTGTGCTGCAGCTGAAGCGTCCACCCGAAGATCATAGCCTCGCGCATGGACAGAAAGGTCTGTCTAGGTCTAGGTTCCGAGACATGTCTGGCATTTCCCCCGTTGGCGCCGCACGGACTTCCGTCCTCAGCAGCGGATCACCCGGAACCATCGGGGACCAGGCGCGCGCCATCCTCCACGCGGTGCTCGAAAGCCCAGGCCTCGCCGATCAGGTGAAGCTGCGGCTCCGCGTGCTTGTCGCGGAACATGAGTCCTGCCCCGAGATGGCCCTGCTCGAGCATCTCAGGGAGCTGCGGGCGACGCGCGACCACTGACGGCCGGCTATAGGGCCGTCGGCGCCCTCGCGCCGGGCGCGCGGCTCCTCGTCCGCCGTCGGCCGTTTCCCTATCCGCGCTTTGGCGGGCCAAGCCACGTCGTCAAGGCACCGACGAGGCCCGGGTCGTTCGCGTTCCCCGCCCACGCGACGTAGCCATCGGGGCGAATCAGCACCACCGGGGGAGGGTCAACCGTTCCGAGCGCCGGGAGCTCCCACGTCCCCGTGTAGTCCGCCTTGACAAGGCGGACTCGCCCCGCCCACGGCCGAACGTCGAAGGCGCCTGCGCGGTCGACGTCGAGGAGGACAGCCCGCGCGTCGTGCAGGAGCTCGAAAACCCGCACGGGACCCCCAGCGGTGACCACCTCGATATCGAGCATTCGGCACCCCGTCAGCGGATGCCCCTCGCCGAGGTCGTACTGGATATCAAGGCCCGAGAGCGTCGCGGCGAAGCGCTTCCGGGGCTCGTCCATGCCCAACAAGTCCGCGAGCGTGGCCCGCAGGGCAGAAATCCTCTCGTCGCTGCGGGTGAGCGCGGTCTGTGCCATCGTGATCTGCAGCACACGCGCAGCGACAGGGTGGCGCTCGGCATGATAGGTGTCCAGAAGCCGCTCTGGCGCTGTTCCCTTCACGACAGCGGCAAGTTTCCAGCCCAGATTGACGGCGTCCTGCACACCGAGGTTGAGGCCTTGACCGCCTACAGGGTAGTGAACATGGGCCGCGTCGCCGGCAAGCAGGACGCGTCCCTTTCTATACGCGGCCGCTTGGCGGGTCAGATCCGTGAACCGGGAGAGCCATGTGGGGCTGTGGACCCCGAAGTCGGTTCCCCAGGCGCGCGTCAGGGCGCGGCGCAGGTCCTCGAGGGTTGGCTCCCTCGTCTGCCCCGCGAATGGCTCTGTGACTACGATGCCCACTCGCCGGCCTTCGTCTAGGGGGCCAAGCGCCTGGGTCCCGTTGGCGTCGTAGCGGATGCCCCAAGGGGGCTGCTCGGTCATCTCCGCCTCGGCGATAAAGGAGTTCACGGACGGTTCCCAGCCAGGAAACTCGATCCCCGCTGTCTTGCGCACCACGCTGCGCCCGCCGTCGCAGCCAACGACGTAACCGGCCCGGAGGGACCCACCGTTCGAAAGGCCGACGACGACGCCGTCGCCATCCTGCGAGGCACCCGTCACCTCGCGTGCACGAAGTACGGGCACCCCGAGCTCGGAGACCCATCCGGCGAGGATGCGCTCGAAGCGGTTTTGCTCCAGTGCGAGGCCGTAATGATGGCGCGCAGGGAAATCGCTGATGTCTAAACGGATCCCGGCAAAACTCTGAATCTGAGCCGTCTGGCCTTCGGCGAGAAAGCGGTCGGCGATGCCGCGCTGGTCGAGCACTTCGATCGTGCGTGAATGCAGCCCGCGGGACCGCGGCCCCTCGAGTTCCTGGCTCTTGCGCCGCTCGACAATCGCAACGTCCACTCCTGCAAGAGCGAGCTCGCCTGCCAACATGAGCCCGGTCGGACCGGCCCCGACGATGAGCACGTCGCGATCAGCCATCAACATTCGCATCTCCCCGCATTTGTCGCTGCAGACTGTGAGCGCACCAGAGGCCCACGGGGAGCAATGTCAGCACATGTGGGGCCCTTGCGGGAAGGCCCCCACGACTCGATATTCTGGCCTTAGCGGGGGTATTGCGGCAGGCCAGCGAACATACCGTCTCGGCCCACCATCGATGAACCGTAGCCGGCAGCGGCAACCGGCTCCTCGTCGCGCGTGAGGCTCGCCAGCACGGGGATCCGCTGCGTCCAAGGACAAACCTCACGACGAACGGTGCCGGGACGGGGACGCGTGATTCATCAGATGAGAATACGCAGACTAATTGACATAATGTAGATTATCGGCGCTGACGAAGGCGGCCGGCATCGCACCGGTGCGCCGTGACCCTCGGCTGATTCCGCTGGTCGACTCGACCCGCGCGTTCTATGCTCCAGTCGATCCGCGATGCGGCGAAACCTCCCGTCCTATCGAGCCCTACCGCGGTCGTCGAAGTGGTCGGCCGCGGCGACCACACGGTCCCGTGAGGATTCACTTCCCGACGTCGACCGCCCCCAAGAGTGCTCGATCAGGCCGGCGGTCTCGTGCTCCTTGAAACTGAGCTCGGGGTGCTGGTGGAGCTGGGTGTAGACGGAACGGACCCAGTCCAGTTCGGTTTCGAGCCCGTTCAGAACGACATCGGCGACAGACATAGCTTCCTCCTCGCGTTCAACCTAGGACCGCCTACCCCGCGAAAGGAACAGTTCATGAAGCGACGGGCATCCTTGTGGCTCGCCCATATGAGGCCCGCGGAAGGCCCGCGCGGTCACGCTTTTTGTCGTGCCGCCGTGTGGGCTGCCATTGGTCGGTTCGTCATGGAGCCCTCTCCCCCTGGAACGTCAACGGTACCCGTGTTGGCGAGAGTCTCCTTCACGAATTCCATGCTGGGCCCAGAATGAACCTCGCGGATGCCATGGAACAGCGCGATGCACTCGGGGCCGGGCCAGTCCTTGGGGAGCAGCTCGGCGGGGAGCCCCGGGTCGAGGTACGGGATCACGCGCCATGCGTCGATGCACCCCACGTACGCGGCGAAGCTCTCCGCCGACCCTGGGCTGGCGACTGGGACCGCGGACTGGCTCGTGATGAACTCGCGGTGCAGCTCGGCGATCGCGTCGAGATCCCACCAGCGCCCCACCTGCCCGGCGACGACCGGCCCGGCCGGGAGCCCTCGGGCGGTGAACAGCACCACATGCTCGGAGAGCCCGAGCCCGGCCACCACGTCCTCGACCTCGTTGCGCAGGAAGTCCGGGCAGATCCAGACCCCCGACTCAACCGCCCCGCAGCCGATCCACCGCAGCTGCTTCCGGAGCTGATGCCGTGCGTCGCGCATCGACTCGGGAAGGGAGAACACGATGAGGCACCACTCGCCGTCGGCCGCCATGGACCGCGGCTCGTGGATGCGGCGGTCGCCCCGGGCGAGCATCGCGGCGGCCCCGGGTGCGAGCGCGAGGCCGGGGACGCCGTCGTGCGTTTCCGCCGTCAGGAGGCCGCGCTGCTTGACCCGGCTCAGCGCAGTGCGCGCCTGCGGAATCGGGACGCCGAGTGCACCGAGGAGCGCCACGTAGGCGTCGGTCGGCATCCAGCCGCCGGCCCCGCGCAGATAGAGCCCCACAATGGTGCGCAGGAGCGAGACCGTGCTCCCTGGGCGCGAGACCATGTCGTCCGCGACGCGCGTCTCGCTCCCGCCGGGCTGGGTTAGCTCGGTCATGCCAGTTCGGCGAGCGTATCCCGGACGGCCTCGACCCCGGCCAGGACCTCGGCGAACGAGGTACTCAGCGGGGACAGTCCCAGGCGCAGGCCGTGCGGCGGCCGGAAGTCCGGAATGACGCCGCGCTCCCACAGGTTGGCGGTCACTTCCCGGAAGCGGGGATGGTTGATCGTGATGTGGGAGCCACGCTGGGCCGCGTCGCGCGGGCTCGCGAACTCCACGCCGAGCGGGGCCAGGAGGCGGTCGCTCAGGGTCGAGGCGAACTCGGTCAGGAGCACCGACTTGGCACGGACGGCCTCCATGCCGGCCTCGGCGAGGAGCTCGACCATGCCCGCGAGCGGCTGCATCGCCAGGATGGGCGGCGTGCCGGTGATGAAGCGGCGGATACCGGAAGCCGGGGTGTAGGCGGCGGTCATGCCGAACGGGTCGGCCGCGCCCATCCAGCCCCAGATCGGCTGGATCAGGCGGTCTTGAAGGTCGCGGCGCACGTACCCGAACGCGGGCGAGCCGGGCCCGCCGTTGAGGTACTTGTACGTGCAGCCCACGGCGAGGTCCACTCCCCACGCGTCGAGCTCGAGCCGCACCGAGCCCGCCGAATGGCACAGGTCCCACACCATGAGCGCGCCCGCGCGGTGCACGGCATCGGTGATCGCCTGGGCGTCGGCGACGAACCCCGAGCGGTAGGCAACGTGGGAGAGAAGGACGACGGCGGTGCGCGGCGAGAGCGCGGCCTCGACGTCCGCGGGGGTCACCCCGGTGGCCGAGTCGGGCTCGATCCAGCGAATGGTCGCGCCACGCTCGGCGGCGATTCCCTCCACAATGAACCGGTCCGTGGGGAAGTTCTCGCGGTCGATCACGATCTCGTTCCGGCCTGACTGTGCATCCAAGGCCGCGCGGACGAACTTGTAGATCATGACCGAGGTCGAATCTGCCACGATCGTCTGCCCGGGCCCGGCTCCGAGGACGACTTCGCCCAGGCGGTCGCCGAGGCGAGTAGGCTCGTCCATCCACTGCTCGTCCCAGGCCCGGATGAGCCGGTTGCCCCACGGCCCAGCCGTGAATTCAGCGAGCCGTTCGGCCGTCGCCACGAGCGGACGGCCGAGCGAGTTGCCATCGAGGTAGGCGACGACGGGCTCGCCGTCCGGCTCGAGGAAGCGGAGCCGGAACTCGGCAAGGGGATCGGCCCCGTCGAGTTCCGCGGCCTCGACGGCGAGGGCGTGGTCGGTGTCGAGGGGGGTCACGGGCGGGTCCTTTCGTCGGAAGGCTGGGAACCGATCGCCGTGCGGACGGCGTACAGCTCGGGGAAGAAGGTCAGATCAAGGGCGCGCTTGAGGAAGTCGACGCCGGAAGAACCGCCGGTGCCTCGCTTGAAGCCGATGGTTCGCTGGACGGTGCGCAGGTGGCGGAAGCGCCAGGCCTGGAAGTTGTCCTCGAGGTCTACGAGGCTCTCGCACGCCTCGTAGAGGCCCCACGGCGTCTCGTCCTCTTCGTAGATGCGCTGGAAGACGGGCACGAGATCCTCGCAGAGGGTCCACGGCTCGCTCACGTCGCGATTCAGGACGGCCTCGGGGACCGCGTAGCCGGCACGTTCAAGGAGGGCCAGGAAGGCGTCATAGACCGTGGGCTCCCCGAGGATCCGGCTCAGCAGGGCGTGCGCCTCGGGCTCGGACTCGAAAACCGTGAGCATGCCGCGATGCTTGTTGCCGAGGGCGAACTCGATGGCCCGGTATTGGTACGACTGGAAGCCCGAGGAATTGCCGAGCGAACCGCGGAACTCTGCGTATTCGCGCGGCGTCAGCGTGCCGAGAACCGACCACTGCTCGGTCAGCGTGCGCTGAATGGCCTTGACGCGGGCGAGGCACTTGAGGGCCTTGCCGAGGTTATCGGCGTCCATGAGCCGGCGGGCCTCAAGGAGCTCGTGGAGCACCAGCTTGAGCCACAGCTCGCTCGTCTGGTGCTGGACGATGAAGAGCAGCTCGTCGTGGTGCTCGGGCTGGCTCTGGGGGCGTTGAGCGTGGAGGAGATCGTCGAGGGCCAGATAGCGGCCGTAAGTCATGGCCCCGCGGAAATCGGTGCGGACGCCGTCCTCGATTGTCCGGACTCCGGCCGGCGCTGGCTGGGTGGCTTGAGTCATACGAAAAGAATATCAAGAACTTGACGATCGTCAAGATCGTGAAATCATTCGGTGAGGGTTGGCGCACCTCGCAATATCGTGCAGCTGAGTCCGCCATGTGGTCATCGGTCAGCCTGCAGTGGTCTGGGTGTGGCGCAGCTCATCTCGCAGCCGCTCCACGAACTCACCAAGCAGCACGAGAACGATTCTGAAGGCCTACTTCAGGAGGAACACGATCGTCGTCTCGGTGTCGGCCGGGTCCGGTGTCGGGTCCCCGTAGATCTCCCAGGAATGCCCAGCGGATTCCCTGCCATTCGCCGCCATCCACGCGCCGACGGCGTCGTACGCTTCGTTCATGCGCTCGTACGGCCCACGGTGCACCGCGACAGCAGCCTCACCATTCGGCGTCTCGGTCGCGTAGACCTCGCCGGCCGTTTCAAAGGCTCGCGTGACTTCGACGCCGAATTCGCACAGGATCCGGTCGCCAGGCTTGTTCAAGACGTGGTAGACGAAGACGTTGTGGCCATTCGCCCACAGACCCGGTTGACTGCGAATGAAATCCCAGACCTTGCTCACGGCGGGCCCCCATACCGAGCCCACCTCGTGCGGCGACACCTCGCGCCGGACCGCAGCCAGCTTTCGAGGTTCAACTGTCTGTACGCTGACGGGGACCGTCATGCCGCGATTGTAGATCGTGCTGCAGCTTCCCCGACGTTCGGCGAACTGCGGTGCGAGGCACTGCTTCATCACACTCAGCCCGCCGGGCCGCGTATCGTCGAGGTATGTGCCGCAACATCCATACGCTTCACAACTTCGAACCGGCAGCGACGTCCGACGAAGTGCATGCTGCCGCCCTGCAATACGTACGCAAGATCGCGGGCACCACGAAGCCTTCAAAGGCGAACCAGGAAGCCTTCGAGCGGGCCGTGCACGAGATCGCCCATGTCACCCAACATCTGCTCGACGATCTGGTCGCGACGACGGCGCCGAAGAATCGCGAGGAAGAAGCCGCCAAGGCGCGCGCCCGTGCAGCTCGATCTGGACGATACGCGACGGCATAGCGACTCAGGCGCCAACGTACTCCGCGAGGTGCTCCCCCGTGAGCGTCGACCGGGCTGCCACGAGGTCCGCCGGCGTGCCCTCGAAAACCACTCGGCCGCCGTCGTGCCCTGCTCCCGGACCAAGGTCGATGATCCAGTCCGCGTGCGCCATGACCGCCTGGTGATGCTCGATGACGATAACTGACTTTCCCGAATCGACAAGCCGATCGAGCATGCCGAGCAGCTGGGCGACGTCCGCGAGGTGGAGCCCGCTCGTGGGCTCGTCGAGGACATAGACCTGGCCCTGCTCCCCCATCTGGTTGGCGAGCTTGAGGCGCTGCCGCTCACCGCCGGACAGAGTTGTGAGCGGCTGGCCGAGGCTCACATAGCCGAGCCCGACGTCCGCCATCCGAGCAAGGATCGCCGCGGCCGCGGGCGTCTTGGCCAGGCCCTCAGAGAAGAACTCATGAGCTTCCGAGACTGGCAGATCGAGCACCTCGGCGATGTTGAGGCCGCCAAAGCGAAGCTCGAGGACTTCGGACTGGAAGCGCTTCCCGCCACAGTCCTCGCAGGGCGTCGACACCGTCTCCATGAATCCGAGTTCGGTGAAGATCATCCCGTTGCCGTTGCACGTCGGGCAGGCGCCTTCGGAATTGGCCGAGAAGAGAGCCGGCTTGACGCTGTTGGCTTTGGCGAACGCCTTGCGGATGGGCTCGAGCAGGCCGGTGTACGTCGCCGGGTTGCTTCGGCGCGACCCCTTGATCGCGCTCTGATCGATGACGACGACGCCCTCCCGCCCGGACACCGACCCGTGGATGAGCGAGCTCTTGCCGGATCCCGCCACACCGGTCACCGCGACGAGCACCCCCAACGGAATGTCGACGTCGACCGCCTGAAGATTGTGGGTGTTCGCCCCTCGCACCTCAAGCTTCCCCTTCGGCGCGCGAACGCCTTCCTTGACGGACACGCGGTCCTCGATGTGTCGCCCGGTGACGGTGCCGCTCCCCCGCAGTCCGTCGATCGTTCCCTCGAAACAGATCGAGCCGCCGCGCGAGCCGGCGCCGGGACCGAGGTCGACGACGTGATCGGCAATGGCCATCATCTCCGGCTTGTGCTCGACGACCAGAACCGTGTTGCCCTTGTCGCGGAGTCGCAGCAGCAGCTCGTTCATCCGCTGGATGTCATGGGGGTGCAGCCCGATCGTCGGCTCGTCGAAGACGTAGGTGATGTCGGTGAGCGAAGAGCCCAGGTGCCGGAGCATCTTGATGCGCTGCGACTCGCCGCCCGAGAGCGATCCGGACGGACGGTCCAGGGAAAGGTAGCCGAGCCCGAGCTCGACGAAGGCGTCGAGATTCTCACGCAGGGCGTTCACGAGCGGTGCCACCGAGGGCTCGGAGAGTCCGCGGATCCAGGCCGCAAGATCCGTGATCTGCATGGCGCACGCATCCGCGATCGTGATGCCCTTGATCTTCGATGACCGTGCCCCCTCGCTGAGGCGGGTACCTCCGCAATCGGGGCACGGCGCGAAGGTCGCGAGGCGCTCGACGAATGCCCGGATGTGGGGCTGAAGCGAATCGACATCCTTGCTGAGGATCGACTTGCGGACCTTGGGGATCAGCCCCTCGTAGGTGACGTTGATGCCCTTGGCCTTGATCTTGGTCGGCTCTTTGTGAAGGAAGTCCCGGAGCTCCTTCGCCGTGTAGTCGTGGATGGGCTTGTCCGGATCGACGAAGCCGGACTCGCTGAACGTGCGCACCAGCCATCCGTCCGCTGTGTAGCCGGGAACCAGGATCGCGCCCTCGTTGAGGGACTTCGTCTCGTCGTACAGCTGGCTGAGGTCGATGTCGGAGACCGAGCCACGGCCCTCGCAGCGAGGACACATGCCGCCGTGGTAGATGGCCTCGCGCACGATGGTCTTCTCCCCCGTCGCACTGGTCATCACCCCGCTCGCTTTCCGGGTCGGGACGTTGAACGAGAAGGCCGTCGGCGGGCCGACGTAGGGCGAGCCGAGGCGGCTGAACAACACCCGCAGAATCGCGTTGGCATCTGTCACGGTGCCGACGGTCGAGCGGACATTGGCGCCCATCCGCTCCTGGTCCACGATGATCGCCGTCGTGAGGCCTTCGAGAACGTCGACGTCGGGCCGCGCAAGCGATGGCATGAAGCCCTGCAGGAAAGCGCTGTAGGTCTCGTTGATCATCCGCTGGGACTCGGCGGCGATCGTGTCGAAGACGAGTGAACTCTTGCCGGACCCCGAAACCCCCGTGAACACCGTCAGGCGACGCTTCGGGATCTCGACGCTGACGTCCTTGAGGTTGTTCTCGCGGGCGCCTTGTACGCGGATCATCTCGTGGGTGTCGGCCTTGTGGCCAGGCGATGGGGAATCCGCTGTAGGAGCCAAGGTCATCGTTTCTCCATCCTTTCGGGCGGAACCGCCCGTCGACGTCAGGCTGGGTTCAGCGGACTTCTTGGATTCGGATCAGGTTGCCCGCGGGATCCCGAACGGCACAGTCGCGCACGCCATACGGCTGATCGGCCGGCTCCTGGACGACCTCGGCGCCGGTCGCCTGCACGCGTTCGAAGGCGTCGTCGACGTCGGGCGTTGCGAGGAGGAGGGTCGCGAAGGTGCCCTTGGCCATCATCTCGGCGATCATCTTCCGCTCATCGTCGGTGATGCCGGGCGACGCCGTGGGCGGATAGAGGACGATCGACGTGCCCGGCTGACCGGCCGGCCCGACTGTAAGCCAGCGCAGGCCGCCGTACCCGACGTCGTTGCGCACCTCGAAGCCCAGCGCATCGCGATAGAACGCGAGGGCGGCGTCGGGATCGTCCTGCGGAAGAAAGCTCGCGTGAATGGTGAGGTTCATGCCTGCCATGCTAGCGAGGGCCACCGACAGGAACTTCTCGATTCCTGACCGGTCTCGTGACCTGCTTCGCGACGCACGACGGCATGCCCTCCGTCTCCCCCGCCGCGTCGCGCCGATAGACGCTGGGAGGCACGCCGACGAGCTCTGCGAACCGCGTGCTGAAGGTCCCCAATGACGAACAGCCGACGGCGAAGCACACGTCCGTCACACTCATATCGCCCCGCCGCAGCAGCGCCATCGCGCGCTCGATCCGACGCGTCATGAGATAGCCGTATGGCGATTCGCCATACGCGGACTTGAACAGGCGGCTCAGATGGCCAGCGGACATGTTGACGCCGCGAGCGAGAGCCTCGACGTCGAGCGGCAGCGCATACTCGCGATCCATGCGGTCCCGGACGCGCCGCAGCAGCGCGAGATCGCGCAGATTCGGCGTCGAAATCGGTTTGCCTGCCACATCCGTGATCGTGCTACGTCTCCCAGCGCTTGTAAAGGACGACGACGGCGGGCACAGCCGCCTGCCGCGCGATCGGTGGCGCTCCGGCGGACTGCCGCTAGGATGACGGCCATGACGCGCAAGCCAAAAGGATTTGCTAAACCGACAATGATGGACGTCGGACGGCTGGCTGGCGTCTCCCAGAGCACGGTCTCGCACGTCGTCAACAGAACGGGAAAAATCCCAGAGGAGACCGAACAGCGGGTCCGTGCGGCCATCGAGGAACTCGGCTACCAGCCGAACGAGACGGCCCGCAACCTCCGTCTTCGACGTAGCCGGACGATCGGGCTCGTCACCGACCGCATCGCGTCGTCGCCCTTCGCCGGGCGGGTGCTCGTGGGCGCCCAGGACTACGCGTGGGAGAACGGCTACCTGCTTCTACTCATCGATTCGCGGCAGGACACCCGGATCGAATCTGCCGCGATCGACAGCCTCCTCTCACGTCAGGTCGACGGAATGCTCTACGCAGCGATGGCCTGGCGGGAGGTCGATCTCCCGGCGAGCTTCGCCAAGCTTCCCTCGCTGCTCATCAATGCTTGGCCTTCCGCGCGCCGTGACTACCCCGCGATTGTCCCCGACGAGGTTGCCGGTGGACGCCTCGCAGCTCGCGCGGTCATCGAGGCCGGACACCGCAGGATCGCGTACATCGGAGGCCCGCAGGATGACCCAGCGCGGATCGAGAGGGAGATCGGGCTCCGGGAGGAGCTCGCGTCCGCCCAGCTCCCAGTCGATGAATCGTGGATCCTCACAGGCAACTACCAGATCAGCGCGGGGTACAGCCTCACCCAGCGGCTTCTCGACGCGGATCATCGGCCGACGGCGATCGTGTGCGGCAATGATCGCATGGCTGTAGGAGCCATTACGGCCGCGCTCGAGCACGGACTGCGCGTCCCGCAGGACCTCTCGATCGTGGGCTACGACGACCAGGAACAGTTCGCCGCGGAGATGCACCCAGCGCTCACGACGGTCTCGATCCCTCACTACGCCATGGGACGGACCGCCGTCGAGCGCTTGCTCGACTCTCTCCACACGGGCCGGCCTCCCCTCGGCACCACCATCCCCGGCGAGCTGATCCGCCGCGACTCCATCGCAGCCCCCTCCCCTGTCTGAACGCCGAGTCCAGAAGCCGACGGCGGCCTTTGAGCCGCGCTGTCCGGCTCGCTTGACAGCCGGCGTGGCATAGGTCACACTCTCGTTACTGAGTTATTCATACGTATGAACAGAGAGGTTCTGTGATGGGTTCAGTGTTGTCTGCGCCGGTGGGGCGGCGGGCGGTTC
>NZ_JAYGGQ010000028.1:0-17466 GCF_034931225.1 Sinomonas terricola | reverse complement strand
CCGCCAGGGTGTGGGAGAGTAGGACACCGCCGGACAACACCACCCGAGGGCCCCACGACGACGTGGGGCCCTCGAACGTTTAACCACCCGTTAGACCGTTAGACCGAGCTTCTCGGCCGCTTCTCGCGTAGGCTGTGGCCACACACCACACTGCAGAGGGGGAACGGATGTCGACTATGCCCGGCCCGGCGGCTCAGAACGCGGGCCCGCACGAGACCCTTTATGCGGCGGTGCCGCCCGCCGACGACGCGCCGCTGACCTTCGGGCAGTTTCGCTGGTACATGCAGGGCACCCAGCACGCGAGGGACGCCGTCATGTTTGGCCTCGTCGGCCTCGTCTCGCTCGGCATCGTGTTCGGCCCGCTGGCGCTCATCGAGGCGAAGAAGGCTCAGGCGTTCGGCGTCGACGCGAGGGCGGGGAGGATCTTGGGCTGGATCGCGATCGGGCTCTTTGCCCTCGGCATCCTCTTCGTGATCTTCTACTTCGTCTTCATCTTCGCGGTCCTGTACCCTCTCGTGCAGCATCTCCCGCGCTCGGGCACGTCGTACTCGTAGCTCACGGCGTACTCGTAGCTCACGGCGCCCCGTGGCCCTCGAGGATCCGAATGATCATCTGCCGGCCTGCGTCCTCGAAGGGGACGTCGCCGACATCGTGCGCCCACACCACGGTGCCGAGAGCCTGAAGGACATTGTCGAGCCGCCACGAGTCGGGCTCCTCGGCCGGCTCGCGGCCGTAGCCCGCGCAGAACGCCGCCCTCAGCGCGGCGCCGTCGTGCGTTGGGTCTCGGCGGCGCGCGTCCCCTGCGAAGTACTCGTGCTCGAGCCGCACGAGGTCCGTGACCCACGGCCGATAGCCCGCGCGGCCGAAGTCGATCACGCTGACCAGGCCGCCGTCCTCGATCCAGTTCCGCGGCTGGTAGTCGCCGTGCGTCGCGTAGAGGACGCGTGGCGCGGGCCGGTGCGTCGCGACGAGGCCGCGCAGCTCGCGCAGCTGGTCGGGAGGAACGAGGCCCACTGCGCGCTCGGCGAAGTCGCGGATCTTGTGCAGGGCGGCGGGGTCGTAGCTCGCCGTCTCGTGGCCCGGCTGATGGAAGAGCGCGAGGAGCTTCCCCGCCTGCTCGAAGGTGTCCGGCTCGAATTCGAGCGGACCACCCTCGACGAGCCGCCCGGGAAGCCATGCGGTGACGACGAGCCCCGCGTGGGAGTCGCCATGGAGGAGGCGCGGGGCGCGGGGGCCGAGTGGGGCGGTCATCCGCCGATGCGCGCGCAGTTCGCGCTGGATATGGTGGGACGTGGTGCTCGCCTTGGCGACCACGAGGCCGCTCGCCGTCCGGAGCCGCAGGACGTGGATGCCCTGGACACCCCACGACATGTCCTCCTCGGCCTCCCACTCACCAAGCCATTCGTCGAGCAGCCGCGCCTGCTGGGATGTCAGGACGTCGGGGACGGAGGTGGCCATGGGACCACGCTACGTGACCCTGAAAGGCCCCGAAGGCCCGAATCCGCCCAAAAATCCCCGAAAACACGCGGAATTTGCTGGCGTGCCGCGCTTTAACTGGTAGGTTCGTCACCAGCAGCCCCGGGCGCACGCTTGGGACTCACGAACTAAACCGACGTCCAGGAGGACACATGGCTAAGAACCGCAGCGAGCTTGTTGCCGAGGTCGCCGGCAAGACGAGCCTCAGCCAGACCGCCGTCAACGGTGTGCTCGACGCACTGTTCGAGGTCTTCGAGAGCTCCGTCGCCAAGGGCGAGAAGGTCAGCATCCCGGGCTGGCTCGCCGTCGAGCGCACCGAGCGTGCCGCCCGCACGGGCCGCAACCCGCAGACCGGCGAGGAGATCCAGATCCCGGCTGGCTTCGGCGTCAAGCTCACGGCTGGCTCCAAGCTCAAGGCCGCCGCTTCGAGCAAGTAGCACCCCTGCTGAAGCCCGCGGGCACCGACTCTTCGAGCCGGACCCGCGGGCTTTCGCGTGTCCGGAGCCGGGACCGGGCCCGGATCCCGTCCGGCCGCGGATCTGGGAGAATGGACGGGTGCCCAGCTCCACTCGTTCCATCCGTCCGGCCTCGTCCTCCCACGAGGGGGAGCGCGGCACGGCGAGGGGCTACTGGTACGGTGCAGTCGGCGCGGCCCTCGCGGTCCTCGTCGCAGCCCTCGTGTTCTCGGGCGCGGTTGCGGCACGCGAAGTGCTCGATCCGGGGGCCTTGGTCCGCTGGGGCCTGCCGCTCGCGCAGACGGCGCTGAACGTCTCCGCCGCGCTCGTGCTCGGCGGCCTCGCCTTCGCCGTCGCGATCCTGCCGCACCGGCGCCGCCCAGAGCGGGTCCATTCCGGTGCGCGGGCGGGAGAGCCGGACGACGGCGACGAGCACCCGGCCTTCACGCGCGCCCTGCGCGTCGCGAGCGTCGCGTCCCTCGTCTGGACCGCTAGCTCGGTCGCGGTCCTCGTCCTGACCCACTCGGACCTCATCGGCCAGCCGCTCTCGGGCGGCTCCGAGTACACGAAGCAGCTCGTCTTCTACATGACGCAGCTCGACGTCGGCCGCGCGTGGCTCGTCACCGTGATCATCGCGGCGACTGTCTCGACGCTCCTCTTCGCCGTCCGGTCGCTCACGGGCCTCGCGCTCACGTTCATCGTCGCGGCGATCGGCCTTGTGCCCATGGCCCTCATCGGGCACTCGGCCAGCTCGAACGACCACGAGGGCGCCGTGAACTCCCTCTTCCTGCACGTGCTCGGCGCGGCGCTGTGGGTGGGCGGCATCGGCATCCTCGCGCTGCTCGGCGGAACACTCGCGGGCCGCCTTCGCTCCACGGGCCGCCAGCCCGGCACGGAGCTCGCCGAAGCCGTGCTGCCCCGCTTCTCGGCGTTGGCTCTGTTCTGCTTTGTGCTCGTCGTCGTCTCGGGCATCATCAACGCGTCCCTGCGGGTGTCGAGCTGGGGTGATCTGTTCGGCTCGGCCTACGGCCAGCTCGTCCTCGGGAAGGTGATCTTCGCCGTCGTCCTCGGGGGCATCGGCTTCATGCACCGCCGGTGGATCATCCCGCAGCTCTCGCGCGGCGCGTCGGTCAAGCGTGTCCTGTGGCAGCTCGTGGGCGTCGAGATGGTCGTCATGGGCGGCGTCTCGGGCCTCGCGGTCGCCCTGAGCCGCTCGGCGCCGCCGCAGCCCACGACGTTCGCGCCGGACGCGACGCCCGCTTTCATCCTCTCTGGCTACAACCTCCCGCCGGAGCTCACGGCGAGCCGCTGGCTCACCGAATGGCGCGCGGACTGGCTGTGGGTCGCGGTTGCGGTGCTCGGGGCCGCCACCTACGCCCTCGGCATCGCCAAGCTCGCCCGACGCGGCGACTCGTGGTCGTGGCCGCGAAGCGTCTCGTGGTTCGTGGGCCTCGCGCTCCTCACCTACATTACGAGCGGGCCGCCGGCCGTGTACGGGCGGGTGCTGTTCTCGGCGCACATGGTCGACCACATGATGCTCACGATGGTCGCGCCGCTGTTCCTCGTGCTCGGCTCGCCCGTGACGCTCGCGCTCAAGGCCCTCGCGCCGCGCCAGGACGGGAGCCGCGGCCTGCGCGAGTGGCTCCTGGTGTTCGTCCACTCGAGGTTCTCGCAGCTCGTCACGCACCCACTCTTCGCGGCCGCGAACTTCGCGGGCTCGATCATCCTGTTCTACTACTCGGACTTCTTCGGCTACGCGATGCGGGACCACGTGGGCCACGAGCTCATGAACCTGCACTTCACGCTCACGGGGTACATCTTCGTGCTCACGATGATCGGGTCCGACCCCCTCCCGCGCCGCGCACCGTACCCGCTGCGGCTCCTGCTCCTGTTCGCAACCATGGCGTTCCACGCGTTCTTCGGCGTCGCGATCATGGGCTCTAACATCCTTCTGGACCCGACGTACTTCGGCAACCTCGGCCGCCCGTGGGGCGCGTCCGCGATCGCGGACCAGCAGGCTGGCGGAGCGATCGCGTGGGGCATCGGCGAGATCCCGACGCTCATCGTGGCCGTCGGCGTCGCCGTGATGTGGTCGCGATCGGACGCGAAGGAGACGAAGCGCCGCGACCGCGCCGCGGACCGCGACCACGACGCGGAGCTCGAGGCCTACAACGCGATGTTCACGCGCCTTCAGGAGCGCGACCGCACCCAGAGCCGGTGACGCCGCGCGAAGCGCCGGGCAGCCCCGGAACAAAGCCCGCCCTAATGGGGTTGCCCATTTGTCCCCTGCGGCCTTGTGGCCGCAGACCAACCGAACCGTCCCCACGTGAGGAGCGCCCGTGACCGCCGATCCCGCCAGCACCGCCGCAGGCCTGAGGACCACCCACCGGGTGCGCGCGAGCGAGCTTGCGGGCCGCGGCTGGCTCAACACCGGTGGCGCGCAGCTCGATCTTGCCGCGCTGCGTGGCAAGATCGTCCTCCTCGACTTCTGGACGTTCTGCTGCATCAACTGCCTCCACGTCCTCGACGAGCTCCGCCCGCTCGAGGAGAAGTACAGCGACGTGCTCGTGACGGTCGGCGTGCACTCGCCCAAGTTCGAGCACGAGGCGGATCCGGTAGCGCTCGCGGCCGCCGTCGAGCGGTACGAGATCCACCACCCGGTCCTCGACGACCCCGAGCTGCTCACGTGGCAGGCCTACACGGCCCGTGCGTGGCCGACGCTCGTCGTCGTCGACCCCGAGGGGTACGTCGTCGCGCACCTCTCGGGCGAGGGACACTCCGCTGGCCTCGGCGTGCTCGTCGAGGAGCTCATCGCGGAGCACGACGCGAAGGGCACGCTGCACCGCGGCGACGGGCCGTACGTCGCGCCCGAGCCGGTCTCGCGCACGCTTCGCTTCCCCGGACAGGCCGTGCCGCTCGAGAACGGCAACCACCTCGTGGTCGATACCGGCCACCACCGCCTCGTCGAGCTGCGCCCCGACCTCGCGACGGTGCAGCGCGTGATTGGCTCTGGTGTGAAGGGCTACGCGGACGGTTCCGCGGAAGAGGCCCAGTTCAACGAGCCGCAGGGCGTCGCGGTGCTTCCGGCCGACGTCGCGTGGCAGACCGGCTACGAGGCCATTGTCGCCGACACCGTGAACCACCGGCTGCGCGGGGTGTCCCTCAGCTCGGGCCACGTTCAGACGGTCGCGGGCAACGGCGTCCAGCGCCTGCTCGACGCGGGTCCGGCTCGCGTCGACGGGAACGGCGCCGGCATCTGGGCTGCCGAGAAGGCGGCCCCCGGCGTGGGCTCCGGGGCGACGAACGACGACGGCGCAGCCCCCGCGGGCGCGCACCCCGCCGACTACGCGGGCGACGCCGTCGACATCGGCTTCCTCGGCCACGGCACGAATGTCTCGCTGTCCTCGCCCTGGGACGTCGTGTGGAGCGAGAAGCTCCGCAAGGTCGTCGTCGCGATGGCGGGAACCCACCAGCTCTTCACTTTCGATCCGGTCACAAACGAGGTGGCGATTCTCGCCGGCTCGGGCCTCGAGGGCCTCCTCGACGGGCCCGGTCCCGAGGCCTGGTTCGCCCAGCCCTCGGGCCTCGCCGTGGATGCGGAGGGGAACGTGTGGGTCGCCGACTCGGAGACGTCCGCCCTGCGGAAGGTCGTCCTCGCAGATGCGGGCCGCGGCGCGAGCGGCGTGCGCGTCGAGACGGCCGTCGGCAAGGGCCTCTTCGACTTCGGCTTCCGCGACGGCGAAGCCGCCGAGGCGCGCCTCCAGCACCCCCTCGGCGTCGCGATTCTCCCCGACGGGTCGGTCGCCGTCGCTGACACGTACAACGGTGCCGTCCGTCGGTACGATCCCGCCGCTCAGTCGGTCTCGACTTTGGCGCGCGGCCTCGCCGAGCCGAGCGACGTCGTCGTCATCCGCCCCGCGGAGGGCGAACCGCTGCTTCTCGTCACCGAGAGCAACCGCCATGAGCTCTCCCTCGTGCCCATTCCGAAGGAGGCCCAGCAGGTCGACGAGGGCGCGAGCCAGACCCAGCGGCCGACGTCGGCCTTCGCGCCCGGCGCGCTCGAGCTCGCGGTGCGCTTCTCCGCGCCGACCGGCCAGAAGCTCGACG
This sequence comes from Sinomonas terricola, assembly GCF_034931225.1. Classification (NCBI taxonomy): domain Bacteria; kingdom Bacillati; phylum Actinomycetota; class Actinomycetes; order Micrococcales; family Micrococcaceae; genus Sinomonas; species Sinomonas terricola. Next base: position 11,428 of record NZ_JAYGGQ010000028.1, on the reverse strand, counting down.
ACCGCTGGGGCGACCCGACGCAGCTCAAGATCTCCTCGACGCCGCCCGAGCTGCTCAGCGCAGGCGGCGGGACCGCGCAGGGGCTGCGCCGGACACTTGACCTGAATCCCGAGGTCACCGAGGGCGTCCTGCACATCACGGCGCGGGCCGCGGCGTGCGACGGCGCCCCCGGGGAGGAGATCCCGGACCACGCCGCGTGCCACCTGTACCAGCAGGACTGGGGCATTCCCGTGGTACTGCGCGAGGGGGCGGACGCCGAACTCGTGCTCGACCTGCGTGGGATGGACTGACGCCGCGTCGGCTGGGTTGACGGCTACTCGCCTTTGAGGGTCCGGATCGGGTCGAGCCTGTCGAGGTAGGCCTTCGCGAGCGGGACCGCGACCGAGGCCGTCGCGAGGAGCGCGGCGATGTCGATGAGCAGCGCCTGCCCGACGACCGCGCTCGCTCCCAGCCCGGGGGAGCGCAGCGCGAGCTGAGCCGTCGCGCCCGCCGCGAGAGGGACCGCGTAGAGATGCGCGAACTCGATGAGGAACAGCTCGAAGATTTCGCGCCGGCTCGCGCCAGCCAGTCGATAGGAGGCGAAGTCTCCGCGTCGAGCCCACAGGAGAACGCACGCGAGGGCCGCGGCGCCCGCGCCCGCGCCGACCGGAACCGCGACGCCGATTCGCCGGGTCAGCTCGGACTGAGGGTCTTGGTCCGCGTCCTTGGGCGGAACGAGCCGGAGTACCGCGACGGGGTCCGGGCCGGAGAACCACCCCGTCAGGAGCGCTTCGACGTCGGTGACCGCCGATGGAACGGCTTCGACGAGACACGCCTCGACGCGAGATGACGTGGCTTCGGCGACGACGAGCGAGTTCTGCAGCTGCGGGAGACGCGGTGCGGCCGCAGCCACGGCGGAGACTTCGTAGGGTGAGGCGACACCCTGAACGGCGACGCCCGAGCCGGCTCCGAGGCCCAGCTCCTGGGCTACGGTGCTGCTCGCGACGACGCTCGGATTCGCGCCCTTGTCGAGACCCGGCCAGACCACGCGCGCGTAGTGGGGCGTCGTGAGGTCGATCGTGAAGCGCCGGCTCGGGAGCAGGGCCGAGGTGACGGACGACGACGCGCTCCTCCCGCCGGCCGCGACGACCGAGTCGAGCTCGTTGAGCTGTTCGCACCGCGCCGCGGGAAGCCCCTCCGGCGACGACGACGCGACCGTGAGCACCGTCGATCCCGCGGCGATCTGCCGATCCCATGCCGTCACGATGCGCTGGAGGTCCTCGAAGCTCGCGAAGATCCCGAGAAAGCCGAGAAGGAACGCTGCCGCCGCCGTCGCGATCGAGGCCACCGGCGTCGACCGCATGGTCGCGAAGGCCTCGCCCCAGACTGCGCTCCTAGTAGCCAACGAGGGTCCCATCCTCGATCCTGACCTTGGTGTCGCAGCGGTCCGCGACCCACTCGTCGTGGGTCGCGACGAGCGTCAGCGCGCCGAGCTCGGCCGCGCCGCGGAGCGCGTCGACGACGCGTTCTCGCGAGACGGGGTCGAGCGACGCGGTCGGTTCATCGGCGAGGACGAGCCGCGATCGCGCCGTGATCGCGCGGGCCACCGCCACCCGTTGCCGCTCGCCGCCCGACAGCCGTGATGCACGCGTTGACGCGAGGCCGCCGAGGCCCGCGCGGTCGAGGGCCTCGGCGGCGCGTCGACGGGCGACGATCGGATCGTGGTCCGTCATGAGCGCAGCGGTCATGGCGTTGTCGAGGGCCGTTCGGTGCGCGAGGAGCGGCGTGCTCTGGAAGATCCACGCCGGGGCGGCCGGGGAGCCGCCGTCCTCCGCGATGATCGATCCGCCGTCCGGGGCGAGCTGCCCCGAGATGAGCCCGAGCAGCGTCGACTTCCCGCTTCCGGACGGGCCCATGAGGGCGATCATCTCGGGTGCGGCGAAGGTGTGGGTCAGGCCACTGAAGAGCGCACGCCCGGGCACGGAGTACCGGACATCCACGAGCTCTATTCGCATGCGGCGGCCTTGCGGGTCGAGGCCAGGACGAGGGTCCCGGCCGTGAGATCGCCGCCGGTGATGACGACTCGTCCTTGCGATTCGCCGACGACGTCGACACGGACCGGGCCTTCCGACCCGCCATCGTCCCGCCGAACCACACAGTGCACCCCCGAAGGAGCCGTGCGGACTGCCGAGGCTGGGAGTACGAGGGCGCCGGGCGGAAGCGGCGACTCGACGAGGCCGGAGGTCGACGGCGTGCCCTTCTCGAGTTGCTTGGCGAGGGTCGGAAGGCCTTCAGACGCAATGGCCTGGCGGGTCGTGTCGACGGGGAGGGCCGTTCCGGCTGAGAGGACTCGACCGTTCTCGGGGGCCGTGAAGGGCCGCCCGACGGGTCTGCTGGGGTCGGCTGCCGACTGCTTCGCCCCCATCTCTTTGCTGGACTCTGTCCCGCCCCCTTGGCCCGTCTGGCTCCCTTGGCCCGCTGGGGAGCCTGCCGACTGTGCTGGAAGGCTTCCCTTGGCGACGAGCCTCGCCGACGTGAGGCTTGCGGCAGGGGTTAGCAGCGCGGTGCCCGCGGCCGGCGCCGGAGCCGCGACGGTCAGATCGAGTTTCTCGACTGTCACCTCGGCCGTGGCGAGGTGGATGATCCAATCGGGCTTGAAGACTGAGCGGTCGGCGGCGCCGAGCCGGATGCGCAGCTGGTCTACACCTGCCATCGTGGCGGCCGTCACCGTGGTTCCCTGCCCGTGGCGCAGGCCAAGCTCCGTGAGGAGCCGATTGAGCTCGGCGACGTCCTCGCCCGTCGTGCTGGCCTCGATGGGACGCCAGAAAGGGGCCTTCCCAGCGAAGCCGATTCGGTCGACGCCGCTGATGCGGACGACCTTCGTCCCAGTGGCGACCTTGGCGCCCGGCTCGACATAGACGCTCTGCACGAGACCTTCCCACGAGGGTGCTAGGGGCGCAGGGGGTGTGTCCCAGGCGAGGCTGAACTCGATCGGCGTCGTCTGCGTGGTCGAGGCCGGTTCAGCGGCAACCCACGTATCGATGGGAGCCGAGAGCCGCAGCTGGGTGTTGAGGAAGAGCAACGACGCGAGAACGGCGAGCGGAAGCGCGACCCAGAATGTGGCGCCGACGCCGGAAGCAATACGCCCGAGGCGGCGAACGGGCTTCATCCGCTGATCCCAAACGACTTGATCTCGGGGTGGAGCCGCGTTATGGCCTCCCCGAGGCACTCGGTCGCATAACGATCCCTCGTCCCTTCGTCGATGGGGTCCCCAGCTATGGCCCGGAAGCTCCGGGCATCGTCTGGAACGTCATATCCGAGATTCTTCATGCACACTTGGACCGAGCTCCGAACAGGCTCATCCATTCGTTGTTCATTGGTTGCTGCATAGCTCGCGGAGACCGCTCCCCAATACTTCGTCTCGCAGGCGAGTGAATGGTCATTCATGGCATGGAGATCTCGGCCCTGTGTCCTGTATTCGAAGAGGAAGGTCAGCCCGTCGGCCGGGTTTATGGCCGGAGTGGATACGTCGTAGCCACCCTCGCGCATGCACGTCACAAGATTGTTGAAAGCGCGATCGTAGTCCGCCTTGTCCACGACGCCGTCCGCGAGCATGTCCGCGGATTCGGTGTGTCCCTCGTTTCGTTCGAGCTGAGACGACATCTTGAGGGTTTCTGGGGTGATGGGTCCGCCCGTACGCGGTCCGGGGGCGATTCCGCACGATGTGAGGGCAGTCGCGAGCACTGCCGAGACGGCAAGGGAGACGGCGCGTGGTCTGACCGCATTCATCACCAAATGCCGGCTGATTTGATCGCCGGGTAGAGACGCGTCATGCCTTCGCCGAAGCAGTCCATGGCTTTCCTATCCCGGGAACTATCTTCCGCGAACGGGTCTCCGGCTATGGCGCGGAATGTCTTTGCCTCGTCCGATATGTCATAACCGGCTGCCTTCATGCACTTTTGCATCGAACTGCGGAGCGGTTCGTCCATCTTCTGCTCGTGAGTCGCCATGTACGCAGCCGAGACAGGGAGCCAGTACCGTTGCTCGCACGGAAGGGAATGGTCGCTCATGGCACCCAGATCCCGGCCTTGGGGATCGTAGTCGAAGGCGAATGCGAGACCATCGACCGGGCTGACGACAGGATCGGTGACCCTGTATCCACCGTCCCCCATACACCGCGAGAGATTGCTGAACGCCTTGTCGTACTCGGCCTTGTCGATCGCCCCGTCTGCGAGCATCTCTGCCGATTCGAGGTGTCCTTCGTTGCGCTCCCGCTGTGCTGATGCCTTCAGATCCTCGGAGGTGATCTTCCCGCCGGTGAGGGCGCCGGGGCCGGGCCCGCATGCCGCCAAGACCAAAGTCGTGACCGCCGAGCCCACGAGCTGGGTGACCCGGCCCAGACGCCCCGTCATCAGGAGTTGCCCCACGCGTTCCCGTAGGAATGCGATCCGCCGAACTGGCCCCAGTTATAAGGGTTTGATGCGCCGTACCATGCCCTCGTGTAGTTGTATCCTCCGCTCCGAGGGCTAACTACTGCGCCAGGCCCCACATAGTTGTTTGTGACCGCTGCCGTTACCTGCTGACTCCAGCACGGATTGTCTCGTTCACTTGTCGATGCGTACGACCCCCATCCGTAGTACGAACTCCCCGTCCACTGCACGCCGCCCCAGCAGCCCGACGGTGCGTTCTGGAACAGGCGCGAGCTGTAGGCCTGGGCGGGCACGGCCGTCATGACCAGGCCAACGGATGCGGTGGCCGCAACGACGAGCGCTGTGATGCGTTTCTTCATGGTTCCTCCCTTGGGTGCGTGTGGGGGAACCCGACAGATCTTTCCCCCGTCGGGGACGCTAGCGGTGCGGGAGGAAGCCCGTCAACGCGATGGCGCGAAAGTGCCCTGGTACTGGCGCGTAACTGTCCTAGTTTCTCGAAAACCGGGCATTGTGTCCGCTCGGAAGGGGCTTCAGCCGATCACCGGGGTGAGCGTGATCGTCGTCCCCGAGACGTCGAGCCGCACCGTGAACGTGAAGCCGCGCTCGACGTCGAGCTCGCTCACCTTGCCGGTGAACAGATCGATCTGCTGGGCCGTGAGCTTCGCCTTGCCGCTGAGCGGGGCGACGGCCCATTGGCCGTTGAACGGAGTCACCGTCGCGCTCGGATACTGCGTGACGGACCACGCGATGGTCCCGTCCACGATCCGGTTTCCCGTCGCGTAGGAGAACGGGCAGTCGGGCTGAAGCCGCTGCTGGGAGGACGCGGTCTGCGCGCACTGGTCGAGGAATTCCTTGGCCTTCTGCGCGATCGCGGCGTTGAGCGCAGGGGTTGCCTTGGTCTCGAGCGAGAGAGGCTGGCTTCCGCGCCCGGCAACGACGGCGGTCTTCGCGTCCGCCGCGAAGTACTCGCCCGGGAGGGCGCCGACATAGCTGCCGGGGTAGAACACCGGGAACGAGTTGCGCCCCGAAGGCATGTTGACGGCCGCGCCGTTGAGCGTGGCCCGCGAGGAGTTGATGACGGAGGCGTCGACCGTCGGGAGCGGCCCTGGCACGATGCTCCAGCGCGGGAAGAAGAGCCAGTCCGTGCCGGTCTGCTCGACGAGGAAGTCGCTCGAATAGCTCGCCCCGTCCGACGTGAAGGTGACGGAGACGTCCTGCCGCCCGTCCGCTGCCGGGTGCGGCTGGCCGACCTTGAGTTCGTGGATGCGGGACATCGAGTCCCGCAGCGGGGCGCCGTCGAGCATCGCCGCGCTGCCGGGCGGCACTTGGGCGCGAAGAGCACCGAGGGCCCGCGCGCCGTCGCCCGCCTGAAGTGCGGAGAGGTACGCGCGAACCGGCTGGGCGGGCCCACTCGCCGCCTGGACCAGGATGATCGCGGCGACTGCGGCGATGATGGCCAGCACAAGCGCCGCGAGCCACGCGAGGGTGATCTTCCTGATATTCGGCGCCGTAACGGGTGTTTCGGGGTCTGCCGGGGTGCGCTCGTCCGCCGCGATGTCCTCGCCCGTCACGCTCTCCTCGTCCGCCACGCCTCCCAAGCTTAGCCGGGACGGCCCGTCGGCCCGGTCAGGACCCGGGGCGCGCGGCCGTCGACTACGAAAGCAGCGCCGCCATGACGGCCATCGCGGGGATCGCGACGACGGTCGTAATGAGCACGGTGTCCTTCGCGACGACGAGCCCTTCCTGATAGCGCTGTGCGGCGACGTAGACGTTCTGTGCGGTGGGCAGCGCCGCGGTGACGACGGCGGCGAACAGCGCGTGCCCGCCGAGCCCGAGGGCGAAGCGCGCGAACGCGAACGCGATGAGGGGATGGACCACGAGCTTGAGGGCCGTGGCGAGGACGGTGTCGAGCCGTCGGCCGTCGTCGGCGCGCAGCGGCCGCGAGCCGTGGAGCGAGATGCCGAACGCCATGAGCATCGCGGGGATCGCGGCGCCGCCGATGAGGTGGATCGGCTGCATGATGAGGTCCGGGAGCTTCGACCCCGTTGCGGCGAGGACGAGGCCGGTCATCGACCCGATGATGTTCGGATTCGTCACGACGGGGAGCACGAACTGGAGGGCGCGCGCGGCGCCGGGCTTCGCCGTCGCCGTCGTGCCGTCGAGCAGGAGGAGGTACGACGGCGTGAACAGCGCGAGCTGGAAGATGAGCAGCGGCGCGACGTAGCTCGCGTCGCCGAGAACGAAGACCGAGATCGGGATGCCCAGATTGGCGGAGTTCGCGACCGAGGAGCTCATCGACGCGATGAGCGTTTCGGGCAGGGCCCGGCGGCGCACCCAGCGGAAGACTGCGATCGAGGTGAGCCCCACGAGAGTGGAGCTCACGGCGATGACGAGGAGGTGCGTCGAGAAGATCGTGCGGAGGTCCGCCTTGCTGAGGGTCTCGAGCAGGAGGGCGGGGCTCGCGACGAAGAACGAGAGCCGGCTCAGGACGGCCTGCGCCCCGTCCCCGAGGAGCCGCTTCCGGGCCACGAACCAGCCCGCGCCGATGATGGCCCACACGACGAAGAAGCCCGCGAGGACCCCTAGCATGCACTGCCCCGGGACGCGTCGCTCAGCAACCGATTTCCGTGGGGCACGGGCACCAGCCTAGCGGCCGGCGCGCGTCACCCTGCGCCGGGGCGGCGGCAGGGCGTCAGTTGAGGTGGGCCTGAATGGCGAACGGCGGGCGCATCATGCCGGGCGCGACGCCTTCGGCCGGATCCGTGCCGAGCTCGATGACCTTGTTCTGGGCGTTGACGTGCACGACGGTCGGCACGAACGCGCGCGCTTCCTCGTTGGTCATCGACGCGTAGCTGATGAGGATCACGACGTCGCCCTCGTGCATGAGATGTGCCGCCGCGCCGTTGATGCCGATCACGCCCGAACCGCGCTCGCCCGCGATCGTGTACGTCTCAAGGCGCGAACCGTTCGTCACATCGACGATCGAGACGAGCTCGCCCGGGAGGATGTCCGCGGCTTCGAGCAGGTCCAAATCGACCGTCACGGAGCCGACGTAGTGCAGGTCGGCGTGCGTGACCGTCGCGCGGTGGATCTTCGACTTGAACATGGTCCGGTTCATCGGGGACAAGTTTACTCCGGTCCCGTCACGTCCTCAGTGGCGTGGGTCTCATGGGCGGGTGACGTCGGGCGCAGCGTCGTCGTCCGACGTCGCGTGCAGCTAGGTGCGGCTCAGGGTTCGGCCCATGATCGCGTCGGTCAGCGCGTCCACCGCGGCCGAGTTCGCGAGCGGATTGCGGATGAGCGTGAAGTCGACGTCCCCCACGGGAGGCAGGTCGAAGCGACGCGTGATGATCGCGAGGTCTTCCGGCACGAGGGTGGTGGGCATGACGCCGATGCCGAGGCCGGCCCGGACGGCGGCGAGCACGCCCGCAATCTGCTTCGTGCTGCACGTGACCTTCCACGTGCGGCCGCTCGCCTCGAGCGCTTCGATCGCGAGGGTCCGGCTCAGGCTCGGCGCGGGGTAGACCACGAGCGGAACGGGCTGGTTCGGCTCGAGCACGGTCTGCTCGACGCCGACCCACGAGAACACGTCATGGCGCACCACGGTGCCCTCCTGGGCTCCGGCAACCCACTTGATGAACACGAGGTCGAGCTGACCCGCCTTGAGGCGCCGGTGCAGATCGTCGCTCTGGCTCACGGTGAGCTCGAGGTTGAGCTGCGGATAGGCGCGCCGGAATTCTCGGAGGATGCGGGGGAGGCCCGTGATCGCGAGATCGTCCGCCGTCCCGAAGCGCAGGCGCCCGCGCATCGCCGAACCGCGGAAGTAGCGTTCCGCCTCTTCGTGGGCGGCGAGGATGGTCCGCGCGAAGCCGGCCATCGCGTCTCCGTTGTCGGTGAGGCGGACTCCGTGCGTGTCCCGCACGAGGAGGATGCGGCCCGCCGCCTTCTCGAGCTTCGCGACGTGCTGGCTCACGGTCGGCTGGGCGAGCCCGAGCCGGTCCGCCGCGAGGGTGAAGCTCAGGTGCTCGGCGACGGCGAGGAAGGTGCGGAGCTGGGCCGGATCGAACATTTCTTCATCGTGCATCGGCCCATTGCGGAACGCAATAGCTCTTATAGTGCAAATAGTCTTCCGCAATGGTTTGGCGGCTGCCTAGCGTTGAAGTACACGATCGCTCAGAACCCGAACGAAACTTCAGGACCCTCACGTGACCTCGCCCAGCTCAGCCATGCCCGCTTCCCACCCGTCAGCCCGCCCGAACGCTCTCTCCCCCTCGATGGCCGGCCCCGCCCGCTCGTACCCGCCCACTGGACCGATCGCCGTCGTGGGCGAACGGCTCCCATGGAAGCACACCTTCATCTCGCTCCGAGTCCACAATTTCCGCCTCTTCGCGGCCTCCCATTTCATCGCGGTCATCGCCGTGTGGATGCAGCGCATCGCCCAGGACTGGATCGTCCTGCAGCTTTCCGGCTCGGTGGCCGCGGTGGGCGTCACGGTGGCGATGCAGTTCCTCCCCGTCCTGGTCCTCGGCCCGTGGGGCGGCCTCATGGCCGACCGTTTCTCGAAACGCCGCCTGCTTCAGATCTGCCAGGCGAGCGCGGGCCTGTGCGCCGCGGTGCTCGGCGCGCTCGCGCTCACCCACACGCTCGAGGTCTGGCACGTCTACGCGGTCGCCGTGGTGCTCGGCCTCGTCACAGTGCTCGACCAGCCGTCGCGGCAGGTATTCGTCAACGAGCTCGTGGGCCCCGACTATCTGCGCAACGCCATCAGCGTGAACTCGACGACGTTCCAGCTCGGCGGGCTCATCGGCCCCGCCGTCGCGGGCGCGCTCCTCTCGGCCGTCGGCGGCGGCTGGGCCTTCGTGGTCAATGCGGTCGCGTGCTTCATCACGGTGGCCATGCTCTCCCTGCTCCGGGTGCACGAGCTCTTCACCGCCCCGCCCACCCCGAAGTCGAAGGGCATGCTGCGCGAGGCCGTGCACTACGCGTGGCGGAAGCCGACCATCCGCTGGCCCTGGGCGCTCGCCGCCGTGATCGCCGTCTTCGCTCTGAGCCTGCCCGTGCTGCTGGCGGGCTACGCAGACCATGTCTTCTCGATCGGAGCCGGCGGGTACGGGATGCTCAACACGCTCGTGGCGCTCGGCTCGCTCGCCGGGGCAGTCGCGTCCGCCCGCCGTCGGCTGCTCCGGCTGCAGACCGTGGTGGTGGGCGCCGGGCTCTACGGCGCGCTCCTCGCCCTCGCGGCGTTCATGCCGTCGCTGCCGGTGTTCGGTGCGCTCATGGCCGTGTCCGGGTTCTGCGCCCTCACCTTCCTCACGTCCGCGAATCAGCTGGTCCAGACGAGCGCCAACATGGGCATCCGCGGCCGCGTCATGAGCCTCTACACGATGGTGCTCATGGGCGGACAGGCCCTCGGCGGGCCCATGCTGGGCGGCCTCGCCGAACTGTGGGGAACGCAGTGGGCGCTCCTGTTCGGCGGCGTTGTGCCCGCTCTCGCCGCCGGCGCACTCGCGCTCTGGCTGCGCCGCGGGCTGCGCCCGTAGTCGGTCCTCGCGGCTGGCCGGGCATCGAGGGTTTGCGTGGCTGGCGGTCCGCCGTCGGGGGTTCGCCGCATAACCGTCGGTGGGTGGCATAACCGTCCCTTGTATCGCGAATTGAGGGACGGTTATGCCGCTGAGGGACGGTTATGCGTGATGACCCGGGGGGGCGGTCGACGGCGAGAGGCGGTCGACGGCGCCGGGGAAGTCGTGCGGGCCGCGTCGCCGTCGCGCCCCACGCCGTCGTGCCCGGAACCGCGATGTGGGGTGCGTATTCCCCGGTGAGTCGTGGGTCACGTCCGAGGCGTCTCTCCCGGCTCCGCTTCGGGCCCCATGTGCTTCTTATCGGCCTCGTGATACCGCACGGCGAGGCTCAGCGACGCGAGCCCCGTGACGGCAACAACCACGAGGCCGATCACGTAGAAGCCGCTCGCCAGCGGCTCGCCTTGTCGGGTGCCCGTGGCCGCCGATGCAAGTGCGAGGCTGAGGTCCTGCATGCCATCCCAGAGTGCGTGCAAGGCGACGACGCCGACGAAGGCGCCGAGGACTCCGGCCGTGATTCGGAACCGCGTGAATCCACGTGCGGCCCCGAAGATCACCACCCCCAGCAGGGCCGTCCACAGGACGTGGCAGACCGGGGCCAGGATGGACCGCGTGGCCTCGCTCTGGAGCAGTGAGGCGAGGTCGATGCCCTTCGTGGTCACAGCGGCATTGAACGCGTAGCCGGCCGACTCGAATGCCGCGAATCCCGCTCCGACACACGCGCCCAGGAAGCCGCCCTGCGCTGCGCTCCGGGGCAGGGCCGAGCGCGGCACGGCGATCAGGATGAGGGCTTTCACGAATTCCTCGACGAGCGCGACCTGGAGGTAGAGCCACGGCGACGGGTGAAGATCCGATTCGAGCAGGGATGCCCCGAGCACGCCGAAGACCCCGCCGAGGAGGAACGCCATGAAGACGTCGAGGGGCCGGAGGATTCCACTGACGCGCTCCACGACGAACAGCACGACGCAGAACGGGACGAGGAAGCTGCCAACGAGAATGAGCGTGGGGATGAGCGCGCTGCTGTGCGTCGTCGCTGTGACAACGATGACCGCCGCCCACAGGGAGAGGCCCGAGAGGAGGGCCTTCCACCACCACCCCTCACGGCGCTTCTCCGCAGGCACCTCGTCAGCGTCCACGACGTGAGAATACCCCTGCGCCCCGATGGCTCGGCCGCGCACACGACAACACCCCCGGTCTCAAGACCGGGGGTGTTGTCGTGCAAGCTGGAGCGGCCGACGGGAATCGAACCCGCGTATCAGGCTTGGGAAGCGTGCGCTCTGCCATTGAGCTACGGCCGCGTAGCCCCGGAGGGCTTCACCCAGCTTACAGCACCCCTCGGACTGCTTCCGCCACGCCTAGGGCTGACTCCGGTGTGGCCGGTTGGCGATGACGGGGGCGGCTCCGGTGTAGCCGTCGCGTTCTGCGGCGATCTGGTGGATGCGC
>NZ_JAYGGQ010000027.1:0-20926 GCF_034931225.1 Sinomonas terricola | reverse complement strand
GAACACCCCCGGTCCGAAGACCGGGGGTGTCGTCGATGTCCCGAGACATCTGTAGCCGATGTCCCGAGACACCACATGGGTGCGCGAGGCGGGATTTGAACCCGCACGCCCTTTCGGACACTGGCACCTGAAGCCAGCGCGTCTGCCGTTCCGCCACTCGCGCTCACCCTCCGACGGGCTCTAACCAGAGGCCCAATCCCGCGAAGGCAGCGACAACAAGCATAGCCGAGGCCCCACGGGATACGAAATCGCCAGCACGATTCTCGGCACCCGAGTCGGGAGTTTTCAGACCCGCCCAGTACTATCGGAGAAGCATCGACCGCGTGCGCGGCGCGCCACGGCACGGAACACCGGCACACACGCCAGCCTGTGCTGTGGGTGCGGCGCGCATGCCTGACCGCACGGCGACCCGAGAGGAGGACGGCCATGGGACTGCTCGATCGCCTCGAGCTCGGCATCGAGAAGGCCGTGCACGGCGTCTTCTCGCGGGGTTCGAACAGCCAGGTGCAGCCGGTCGAGATCGCGAGCCGCCTTCGGCGTGTCATGGACAGCCAGGCGATGGTGATCGCCCAAGGCCGCACGCTTGCCCCGAACGTCTTCGAGGCTCGCCTTGGCGACCAGGACTTCGACCGCGCCCAGCTGTGGGGCCAGCCGCTCGCCGAAGAGCTGTGCGACGTCGCCGTCAAGCACGCCCGCTCGCAGGGCTACACCCTTCAGGGCCCCGTGCGCTTCTCCTTCAAGCACGACGGCGCGCTCAAGCCGGGCTCGTTCGAGGTCACGGCGCGGTCCGAGCAGGGCAAGGCGCCCTCCCGTCCGTCGAGTCCGCCCGCGCCGCCGCGCATGCCCACCGCGGCGCCCCGCGTCCCAGCGGCCGCGCGTCAGGCGCTGCGGCTTCACCCCGTCCTCGAAATCGAGGGCCAGCGGTATTCGCTCAACGCAGACTCCATCGTGCTCGGCCGCTCCTCGGAGGCGGACATCGTAGTAGACGACACGGGCGTCTCGCGAAAGCACCTTGAGATCCGTCACGGCGAGGGGCGCACGTACGCTGTGGATCTCGGATCGACCAATGGCAGCTACGTCAACGGCGAGCGCGTGAACGGCTCGGTCGAGCTGCTCGACGGCTCGGCGATCACCATGGGCCGCACGCGCATCGTGTTCCGCATGCTGCCGGCGCCGCTGGGAGGAAACGCGTGAACGAACTGACGCTCACCGTGCTGCGTCTGGGCTTCCTCGTGCTCATGTGGGTGCTCGTCTTCAGCATTGTGGGAGCCATGCGGCGCGACCTCGCCGTCGGCCGCCGCAACAAGACAGGAGCCCCCACGGCCCGGCAGGTGCGCAAGAATCCGGAGCTCGCCGAGCCGCCGGCCCGCCAGCAGGCCCACCACCTGGTCGTCGTCGAGGGCCCCCTCGCCGGCACGGATATGCCGCTCGGCGAGAGCCCGATCCTCCTCGGCCGGGCCCAAGAGGCGACGCTCGTCCTCGAGGACGACTACGCGTCGGGCCGCCACGCCCGGCTGTTCCCCCAGGGAAGCCGCTGGTTCATCGAGGACCTCGGCTCGACCAATGGCACCTATCTCGCCGACCGCCAGCTCACGCGTGCTCAGCCGGTTGAGCTCAATGTCCCGATCCGCATCGGCAAGACCGTGATCGAGCTGAGGCCCTGATCTTGCCGGACACCCAGCTGATCCTGCGGTACGCAGCCCGCTCCGACGTCGGTCGGCTGCGCTCGAAGAACGACGACTCCGCCTACGCGGGCCGTCATCTCGCCGTGGTCGCGGACGGCATGGGCGGCCACGCCGGCGGCGACGTCGCGAGCGCGTCCACGGTCCTCGACCTGGTCCACCTCGACCGGGGAGGCTACGCCGGGGACGCCGGGACGGTGCTCGCGGACGAGATCCAGACCGCGAATTCGCTTCTCTCCGAGCTCGTCTCCGCGAACCCCAAGCTCGCGGGCATGGGCACGACGGTCACGGCCATCCTCCTCAACGGCTCGAAGCTCGCGTTCGCGCACATCGGCGATTCGCGCGCGTACCGCCTGCGCGGCACCGCGTTCGAGCAGATGAGCGTGGACCACACGTTCGTCCAGCGCCTCATCAACGAGGGCCGCCTCCGCCCCGAAGAGGCCGAGACCCACCCGCACAAGAACGTGCTCATGCGCGTCCTCGGCGACGTCGACGCGAGCCCCGAGCTCGACCTCACGTCCTTCGACGTCGAGGAGGGCGAGCGCTGGCTCCTCTGCTCGGACGGCCTCAACTACGTCCCGCACGAGATCGTCGAGCAGACCGTGCGGGACGTCGACGACCTGGCCGAATGCGCGGACCGCCTCATCAGCCTCACGCTTGCCGCGGGCGCTCCGGACAACGTGACCGTCGTCGTCGCCGACATTGTCGCGGACACGGCCGCCGCCGGGGAGGGCAGCGACGCTGTTCCCGTCGCGGCGCCTGCGGCCGCGGCCCCTGTCACGGCCTCCGCCGCGGCGCGGACGCCCGTGACGTCCGCCGCGCGCGCCGAGAGCCCCCAGCCGCACGCCCACGAGGCAGTCGAGGACCGGCGCGCCGAGGTCGCGGGCCCCGGCCGGACGGACGACGACGGCGACGCGCGCCTCGCAGGGTCGTCACCGGATGCGTCGGCCGCCTCGGTCGGGCCCGGGGCAGGCGACGCCGTCGCGGGATCGGGCGGAACGGGGGCCGAGCCGCCGTTCCGACGCGAGCTTCCCACCGATCCGAACCTCGGTGCCCATCTCTCGGCCGAGGTGCTGCGCCGCGAACTCGACAGCCGCCCGCACGAGCTCGTGGGCGCCGCAGCCGCGGCGGCCGAAGCAGGGTCGCTGCCCTCGGTCGCAAGCCGCACAGCGGCGCGGCGGGCCGCAGCACTCCTCACGCACCGCGCGTCGGACGCCGAAATGGACCTCGAGGAGACCGACTCCGAGTCCGCCCCGAGGCCGGCGACGCGGTGGTTCCGGCTCATCCTCGCCGCGGTGGTCGCGGTCGCCATCGTGCTCGGCCTCTGGCTCGGCTACGCGTGGACGCAGACCCGGTACTACGTGGGTGCGTCGGATGACCACGTCGCCATCTTCAATGGGGTGTCGCAGCCCCTCGGGCCCTTCTCCCTCTCGAAGGTCTACGCCCCGACGGACATCCCGATGAGCTCCCTGCCCGACTTCCAGCAGCAGACCCTTCGCAGGGGCGTACCTGCGGACAGCCTCACGGAGGCTGAGAAGCTCGTCGCACAGCTCCGGACCAATCCGCAGAGCTGCCTCACGTCGCCTCCGTCGGCCTCGCCCAGCCCGTCCACGACGGCGGGCGCGGTTCCGCCGTCCGGCCAGGCGACGACGTCGTCTACTGCGAGCCTGCCGGCCTTTGCGAGTCCCTCGCCCTCCGCGAGCCCCTCGTCCACCAACCCGTGCTTGGGAGGCCACTAGTGAGCGCCGTCGACATCGCGTCGCGTCCGCGGCGCAACATCGAGCTCGTCCTGCTCATCCTCGCGCTCATCGTGGGGAACGGGGCGAACGCGATGACCTCGATCAACGTGGGTGCGCCCCTCGGAAACGACTTCTGGATGCAGACTGCCATCCTGTGCGTTGCATCCCTCGCCGTGCATATAGCGCTACGCATCCGGGCGAAGTATGCCGATCCGGTAATCCTTCCGATTGTCGTCACGCTCAACGGGCTCGGCCTCGCGATGATCCACCGGCTGGATACCGACGGCTCCGACTACGGGAACGCTCAGGCGCGCTGGACGGTCATCGGGATGGCGCTGGCCGTCGTCGTCATCCTCTTCCTCAGGGATCACCGCACGCTCAGGCGGTTCACCTACATCTCCCTCATCCTGAGCGCGCTCCTGCTGGTCCTGCCGCTCGTCCCGGGCATCACGGCGGGCGACATCAACGGCGCCCAGGTGTGGATCCGCGTCGGATCGGCCACGTTCCAGCCGGGCGAGATCGCGAAGATCACGATCGGCGTCTTCTTCGCGGGGTACCTCTCGACCAACCGGGACCTCATCCTGCTCGCGGGCCGCCGCATCGGCAAGCTCCAGCTCCCGCGCTTCCGCGACCTGGGCCCCATGGTGATCGCGTGGCTCGCGAGCATCGGGATCCTCATCTTCCAGCACGACCTCGGCATGTCGATCCTCTTCTTCGGGATCTTCATCTCGATGATCTACGTGGCCACGAGCCGCGCGAGCTGGGCGATCCTCGGCGTGCTGCTCATGTTCGGCGGATCGCTCGCGGCGGGACTCATCTTCCCGCACATCCGCCTGCGCATCGACGGATGGATCAACGCGTTCGACCCGGAGGTCTTCGGGCGCCAGTACGGCGGCAGCTACCAGATCGTCCAGGGACTGTTCGGCATGGCCAACGGCGGCCTCATCGGAACGGGCCTCGGGCAGGGCAGGCCTGATCTCGTGCCGTTCGCGCACTCCGACATGATCATCGCTTCGTTCGGCGAGGAGCTCGGCCTCGTGGGGCTCTTCGCGATCGTCATGCTCTACGCGCTCCTCGTCTCGCGCGGCCTGCGCGCGGCCATCGGCGCGCGCGACGCTTTCGGCAAGCTCCTCGCGTGCGGGCTCTCGGCCGGGATCGGCCTCCAGTGCTTCGTCGTGATCGGCGGCGTGACGCGCCTCATCCCCCTCACGGGCCTCACGACGCCGTTCCTCGCGGCGGGCGGCTCGTCCCTCCTCGCCAACTGGATCATCGCCGCCCTCGTACTCGTCATCTCGAACGCCGCGCGCCGGCCGATCGACATGACGCCTCTCCAGGCCCCGGCCGCCCACGCCCCGGGCGCGCACCGCGCGGCCCCGGAAACCACCGTGACCCAGGCGGTGGAGCGGCAATGAACCAGGCCATCAGGAACGCGTGGATCGCCCTCGCCGTCATGTTCGCCCTCATCCTGGGCTCGATCAGCTACGTCCAGGTCGTAGGCGCCGACGACCTCGCGTCGAACCAGTGGAACAACCGCGCGATCCTCGCGACGTTCTGCCAGGACCGCGGCGCGATCATCGTGGGCGGCCAGCCGGTCGTGCAGTCCGCGCCGACCGGAACCGAGAGCTGCAAGTTCCAGCGCAAGTACCTCCAGCCCGAGCTCTACGCGGGCATCACGGGGTACTACTCGAAGGACTACGGCTCGACCGGCCTCGAGAAGAGCATGAACGGGGCCCTCACGGGCCAGTCGGACCAGCTCCTCTTCGACCGGCTCAAGCAGCTCCTCCTCGGCCAGCAGCCGCAGGGCGCGTCGGTCGAGCTCACGATCGACCCGGCCATCCAGCAGCTCGCGTACAGCCTCATCCCGGATGACAAGCGCGGCTCGATCGTGGTCACGAATCCGAAGACCGGCGCGATCCTCGCGATGGTCTCCAAGCCGAGCTACGATCCGAACGCGATCGCGACCCACGATCAGGCCGCGGCTCAGGCCGCCTTCACGAAGATCCAGGGCACTCCCGGCATCAACCTCAACCAGAGCGTGAGCGGCCCGACCGGCGCGCTCCTCGCGCCGGGCTCGGTGTTCAAGCTCGTCGACACGACCGCCGCCCTCGCGTCCGGCAAATACAACAAGGACAGCGTGCTGCCGAACCCGGCCCAGATGCCGCTGCCGGGCAGCACCGCGACCCTCCCGAACTACGCGGGCGGCAACTGCTACACGCAGAGCGAGGCGAGCTTCGCGTTCGCCCTCGAGCAGTCCTGCAACACGCCGTTCGCGTCGATCGCGCTCGACTTGGGCCAGGACGCGATCGGCAAGCAGGCCGAGGCGTTCGGCTTCGGGCAGGACGCGGGAAACCTCCTGCACCTCGACTACCAGGCCGGCCAGTGGCCCAAGGGCCTCGACCAGGCACAGCTCGCGCAGTCCGCAGTGGGCCAGTTCAACACAAAGGCCTCGCCGCTCCAGATCGCCCTCATGACCGACGCGATCGCGAACGGCGGCGTGCAGATGAAGCCATCGCTCATCAAGTCCATCACGGCCCCGGACCTCCGCGTTGTCGATCAGCCCAAGCCCGAGGTCCTGCGCACGTCCACGACGCCGGACATCGCCCGGCAGATCACTGAATGGATGACGGACGTCGTCTCGGACGGCATCGCCAAGGGTGCGGCCGTCCCGGGAGTCAAAGTTGCCGGCAAGACCGGAACGGCCGAACTCGGAACGAGCGGCCTCAACAATTCGTGGTTCACGGGCTTTGCCCCGGCGGACAATCCGCAGGTGCAGGTGACCATCGTGATCGAGGGCGTCGATGTGCTGACGGGCGCCAAACTGACCAGTCCTAGCGCGAGCAAGATCTTTGAGGCGGTGTTGAAGAAGTGAGACCGACGTCGGGCATCACCTTGGGCGGCAGGTACCACCTGGAGAGCCGGATCGCCATCGGCGGCATGGGCGAGGTGTGGAACGCTCGCGACGAGGTCCTGGGACGGAACGTTGCGATCAAGATCCTCAAGGAGGAGTACGCGGGCGATCCCGGGTTCCTCCAGCGGTTCCGCAACGAGGCCCAGCACACGGCGCTGCTCAACCACAACGGGATCGCCAATGTCTTCGACTATGGCGAGGACAGCGGCTCCGCCTACCTCGTCATGGAGCTCGTCCCCGGGGAGCCGCTCAGCTCGATCCTCGAGCGCGAGAAGGTGCTCTCCCCGGACCGCGCGCTCAGCATCATGGCGCAGACGGCGCGCGCCCTCGCGGTCGCGCACGCGCGCGGGCTCGTGCATCGCGACATCAAGCCCGGCAACCTGCTCATCACGCCGGACAACCGCGTCAAGGTCACGGATTTCGGCATCGCGCGCCTCGCCGACCAGGTTCCGCTCACGCAGACGGGCCAGGTCATGGGCACAGCGCAGTACCTCGCGCCCGAGCAGGCCACGGGCCAGCAGGCCACGGGCTCGAGCGACATCTACTCCCTCGGCGTGATCGGCTACGAATGCCTCACGGGCCACCGCCCGTTCTCCGGGGAGAGCCAGATCGCGATCGCGCTCGCGCAGGTCAACGACGCGCCGCCGCCCCTGCCGGAGCAGGTGCCCGCCCCCGTCCGCGCGCTGCTCATGTCGATGCTCTCGAAGGATCCGCGCAACCGCCCGGCGAACGCGATCAAGCTCGCCGAGGCCGCCGAGGCGATCCGGCGCGGGGACGTGCGGGCCGCCCAGGCGGCCGTTCCGGGCATGCTGCTGCACGACGACTCGACGGAAGCCATCACCCAGCCGCAGGATGCGCGCACGGCGCCGACCGCCGTCGTCGGCGGAGTGGGAGCCGGCATCGGCGCGTCTGCTGCCGCGGCCCAGGCCGCGCACGCCGCGGCCCCCGCGACGGCGGCGCTCCCCATCATGGGGGGCCACAACGACGGCGCCTCCGCGGTCGAGGGCGCGCACGAGCCGTCGCCGTGGTACGCGCCGATCGACGAGGAAGAGGAGCTGGCGCCCACGCGCCCCCCGCGCAAGAAGCGGAGCGCGCTCACGTGGCCCCTCGTGGCCCTCGTCGCGCTCCTCCTGTTCGTCCTGCTCGGCATCTGGCTCACGAATTCTGGCCTGTTCTCCTCGCCGCAGCCCTCGCCGTCGTCGCCCGCCCCGAGCCCCACGACGGCGGTGACGAGCGCCTCCCCTACACCAACCCCGACCGCGACACCGACTCCGACAACGGTGACCGTCGTGGCGGGGAACTACGTGGGCAGGAACTACACGGAGGTTCAGAGCGAGCTCGAAGCGCTCGGCCTTCGCGTTGACCTCAACCCGGTGGAGCAGACCCAGGGGATCATGGGCGCGGTCACATCCCTGACCCCCACGGGCCGGCTGCAGCCCGGGACGACCGTCACAGTGACCTACGCGGTGGTCTCGGCTCCCACGCCCACGCCGACGCCCACCCAGAGCCACGCGAACGCGACGACACCCCCTGCTTCCCCCGCGACACCCGGGAAATAGGTCCACACTGGACTAGCAGGACTGCTTCCGGGAAATAGAGGTTATGTGACACATCCGACGCACACATCGCTGGAACGAGAGGACGAGCCGATGCCGCAGCCCGTCGTCCTCTCGGGCCGGTATGTGCTCGGCCAGCTCTTGGGGCGCGGCGGGATGGCGGACGTCTTCGAGGCGCACGATTCACGCCTCGGGCGGACGGTCGCGGTCAAGATGCTGCGGCCCGACATGTCCCGGGACCGCCAGCTCCGCGTGCGCTTCGAGCGCGAGGCACAGGCGGTCGCGGCCCTCAACCACCCGAACATCGTCGCGGTCTATGACACGGGCGAGCGCCGTGCCGATCCGCTCAACCCGGCTTCCGTCGAGTCCCCGTTCATGGTCATGGAGCTCGTGACGGGGCGCACCCTCCGCGAGCTCTCGCACGAGGGGACCATCACGCTCGAGAAGGCCCTCGAATACGTCCAGGGCGTGCTCGCGGCGCTCGAGTACAGCCACCGCGCGGGGATCGTGCACCGGGACATCAAGCCCGCGAACGTCATGGTCACGGACGAGACGGGCACCGTGAAGGTCATGGACTTCGGGATCGCGCGGGCCGTCGCGGACTCGGGCGCCACCATGACCCAGACGCAGGCTGTGGTCGGCACCGCGCAGTACCTCTCGCCCGAGCAGGCGCAGGGCCAGACCGTGGACGCGCGCAGCGACCTCTACTCGACCGGCTGCCTCCTCTACGAACTCCTCACGGGGCGGCCCCCGTTCGTGGGCGATTCCGCGGTCTCGGTCGCGTATCAGCACGTGCAGGTCGAGGCCCCCAAGGCGCGCGACTTCAATCCCGAGGTCACGGAGGCCGTGCAGAGCGTCCTCGACAGGGCGCTCCAGAAGGACCCCGCCAAGCGCTTCCCCGACGCGGGCGCGTTCCGGCGCGCGCTCCGGGCGGCTGGCGCAGGCCGGGTCCTCCCGGCCGCGGGAGCGAACGACGACGCCGCAGCACCCCCTGCGATGGCCCTCGCCGGGGCGGGGGTCGGGGCGGCGGACGCGCCCAGCACCGGCAGGCACGCCGCCGCGGCGCCGCCCGACGCCGTCGACCCCCATCTCGGCGACACGGGCGAGATCCCGCTCGTGCCGCCCGCCGAGGCCGAGATCCTCCTCCCGTTTGCTGAAGACGAGGCCGAGCCCCGGCGGCGCCGCCGCCACGGTGGCTGGATCGCGCTGCTCCTGCTCGTCACGGCCCTCGTCCTGGGCGGCGGCGGGTACTGGATCTACACGTACCTCACCACGCCGCCCGCCGTCGTCATGATCACGGTGCCGAGCGTGAGCAACCTCAAAGACACGGACGCGTTCGCGAAGCTCACGCAGGCCGGCCTCCAGCCCGAGTTCACGCGGAAGCCGAGCCCCGACGTCGCGAAGGACTACGCGATCGACACGCTTCCGGCCGCCGGGACTCAGCTCGCGAAGAACTCGAAGATCACGATCGAGATCTCGAGCGGGCCTTCGACGGCCGTGATCCCGCAGAGCGTCATCGGCAACACCGAGGCCGGCGCGAGGGACACGCTGCGCTCGCTCGGCCTCGTTCCCGCGGAACAGTCGAAATCGGCGAACAGCCCGACCGTCCCGATCGGCCACGTCATCAGCGTCGACCCCGGCGCGGGCCAGACCGTCGCGATCGGAACCCAGGTCACGCTCACCATCTCGACCGGCAAGGTGAGCGTCCCGGACCTGCGCGGGCGCCTCGTCGACGACGCGAAGAGCGCCCTCACGAACCTCGGCCTCCAGGTGCAGACCAAGGACTCGCAGACGAGCTCCTCCCCCGCGGGGACGGTCGTGGACCAGAGCGTCGCGCCGGACGGCTCGATCGATCAGGGCGGAACGGTCGTGCTCACGGTCGCGGTCGCCCCGACTCCCTCGCCGTCGCCGAGCCCCTCGCCGACGTCGACCGGCAAGAAGGGCAACGACACCGGGGCCGCGCTCCCGGGCTTCCCGTAGACTCTGGCCCCAGGCCGGCCCCGGCCCGCCTCAAACCAGCGCG
Source organism: Sinomonas terricola (assembly GCF_034931225.1). NCBI lineage: Bacteria > Bacillati > Actinomycetota > Actinomycetes > Micrococcales > Micrococcaceae > Sinomonas > Sinomonas terricola. Next base: position 11,018 of record NZ_JAYGGQ010000027.1, on the reverse strand, counting down.
GCGGGGCTACGCCTCCGCGGCGTGGATGAGCGGGCTCAACGTCGAGGCCTTCACGGCGGCGCCCGCGAGCCCGAGCGATTCGAGCCAGTTGCCGAGCATCTGGTAGCCGCCCTCGGTCAGGACGCTCTCGGGGTGGAACTGGACCCCGCTGAGCGGCGCCGACTTGTGCTGAAGCCCCATGATCACGCCCGAGTGTGTATGGGCCGTGACCTCGAGGACGTCGGGAATCGTCTCGGCGACGGCCGCGAGCGAGTGGTAGCGGGTCGCGGTGAACGGAGACTTGAGCCCCGCGAAGACGCCCCGGCCCTCGTGCTCGACGAGCGAGGTCTTGCCGTGCATGAGCTCGGGCGCGTGGGTGACCCTGCCGCCGTACGCCTCGGCGAGCGCCTGGTGGCCGAGGCAGACACCGAGCATGGGCTTCGCACTTTCGCCGCACCACTTGATGAGCTCGATGCACACGCCAGCCTCGGCGGGGTTGCCGGGCCCGGGCGAGATGAGGACGCCGTCGCGCGCGTCGGCGAGCTCGATCGCCTCGGCGAGGGAGACGTCGTCGTTCCGCACGACCGTCGTCTCGGCGCCGAGCTGCTGGAGGTAGCCGACGAGCGTGTAGACGAACGAGTCGTAGTTGTCGATAACGAGGATGCGGGTGCTCATGTGCGGTTCGGCCAATCGTGGAGTGGGCTGGGCCGGCGAACTGGGCAGCTAGACTTGGCTACCAGAACGAGTCAGATAGCGGCACCCCGGCGCGTCGGCGGTGCTTGCAGGATACCAAGTGGGCCAGCGAGCAGCCGAAGGCGGCCCAAGGAGGACAAGTGCCCGATTCCCCGGACAAGCCCGAGACGAAGGCGCGCGCCCAGAAGAGCGCGGACAAGGCGCTGACGAAGAAGAGCGCCAAGCCCCGCAAGAAGAAGCGGTCGCCGAAGCCGTCCGGCCCCACTCCCCCTTGGTACAAGTACCTCATGTTCACCTTCATGGTGGTCGGGCTGCTGTGGATCATCGTCTTCTATGTGACGCAGGGCCAGTTCCCGGTTCCCATCCTGGGCAACTGGAACATCCTCGTGGGCTTCGGCGTCGCGATCCTCGGCTTCCTCATGACCCTGCGGTGGCGCGGCTGACGTGGTTCCCCACGAGAGCGGCGCGCGTCAGGAGAACGCCTACTACGCGGACACCTACCTGACGGACGCCTCGGCCACCGTCGTCGCCGCGGGCACCGAGGACGGCACGGGCTCGGCCTGGGTTGCCGTCTCGCCGAACATTTTCCACCCCAAGGGCGGCGGGCAGCCGTCCGAAGAGGGAACGGTCGACGGCGTGGCCGTCACCCCGGCGCGCGACGACGACGGGCTCGTCATCCTCGCGGGGGCGCCGTCGGCGCTCACGGTGGGCGACGCCGTCGTCTGTTCTCTTGACGCCGAGAAGCGTCGGCTGCACGCCGCCCTTCACACGGCGGGCCACGTGCTCGGCGCGCTCGGCGAGGCGCGCGGGTGGCAGCATTCGGGGCACAGCCACTTCCCGGGCCAGGCACGGCTCGACTTCGACCCCGAAGGCCACGAGGGCGAGCTCGCGACGCCGGACCTGCGCGAGGCCGTCCGCGCCGACCTGCAGGAGGCGATGGACATGGCGCTTGCGCGCGGCGGCGCCGTCACGGCGTCGATGGACGACGCCGGCCACCGCACCGTGACGATCGACGGCGTCAACGCCGAGCCGTGCGGGGGAACGCACGTCCGCACGCTCGCGGACCTCGCGAACGTGCGGATCCTCGAGGTCAAGGTCAAGCGCGGCGCCATCAAGGTGCGCTACCAGGCCGAGCACGCCTCCGGCCTATAGGTCCGCGGCGCCTAGTCGCTGTTCTTCCTCGCGACTGTTACCTGCTGCCGCCGACGATGTCAGAGTCACTGACCTGGCTGGGCACGAGATGTTCGAGGAACGACGCCGAGGCTTCGAGCGCGGGCAGCTGGCGCTTCCTCCGCCTGCCAGTCACGATCACCGCGGCGGCGGCCGCGAGCACGACCAGAACCGAGACACCAAGCACGATTGGCATGCTTCCCCAAGGACTGGAGTCGCCGCCGCTGGCCTGCATCTGCTGGGACGGTCCGACAGCCGGGGACTGCGGCGCCGTTGACTGTGCTGCCGCAGCGGGAGCTCCCGGGCGGAGGAGCTCCGGCCCGAGGACGGAGACTGTGTGTTCCTGGGGGTTGGTGATGAGAACCGACCCGTTGGGGGCTACGGCGAGGTGACCCGGGCTGGCTGAGACGGCCACGCTGAGTGCCACCTCGGTACCGCCGGGCCTGATCACGCTCAGGTTCTGCGCTGCCGCCAAGGCATAGACGGTGCCGTCGGCTCCGACCGCGACCTCCTTGGGGTTCTTCACCGGCACCCGGCACGCCACGGCGGTGCCGCCTGGCTTGATCACCGCGATGGCGTTGCCGGTGATGTCCGCGACATACACCGAGCCGTCGGGGCCGACCGCAATCCCGTGGGGATTGTCCGTAGTTCCCGGCGTGGCGCTGACCTGGACAGTCCGAGCGACGCGTGCGGCGCCCGGAGGCATCACCGAGACCACCCCGGCCTCCTGGCTCGTGACATACGCGGTGCCGTCCTTCCCTACGGCGACCTCCCTCGGGCCTGCCTCGACGGCGATGTCGCGCACGATCGCGTCACCCCCGGGCGGGATGACCGAAACAGTGCCCGAGCCGTGGCCCTGAGGTGCTCAAGTCCGTGGCGAGGATCCGGGACGGCTTGGTTGCCCCAGCGGCCACGACGCTGACGCCATTGCCGGATAGGTCGCCGATGTACGCCGTGCCGTCGGGGCCGACGACGACCCCGAGTGGCGTCCACCATCCCTCGCGCGTGATGGTGCCCCCGGAGGATGCCGATGCCGGGCCCACGCAAAGCACCAGCAGAGCCCCCGTGAAGAGCAAGCCCAGCAACCGCGAGAACCGCACCCCGCCACCCCCATCGACATTCAGGCGCCCAATCCGCCGAAACGGAGCATATACCCTTGCGAAGACGGCCTCGGCGGCCGAGATGGCGGGAAGGGTACCTAGCGCCTGGTTCCTCAGCCTAGGCGTTGACCAGCTCGGCGTAACGCGCGAGATAGAGCGGCCAGCCGCCGTCGTTCTCGACGCCCGCGTAGACGCTCTCCCAGCCCGGACCGTGACGGTCGATGTACCGGTGCTCAAGCTCGACCCTCGTGCGGGAGGGGCCTTCGGCAACGAAGCGCACCTCGACCTCGCTCGCGTTGGCAGTGTCTGTCTCCAGCTGCCACGTGGGGCCGATGTCCCAGCTGAACACGACGCGTGTCGGGGGTTCGAACACGAGGACGCGGGCCCAGCGGCACACGCTGCCGTCCTCGCCCCGGTCGTAGATGTGCCCGCCGACGTGAGGCTCGAACACGGTTTCCACAATCGGCACAGTGAGCAGGTTGTGATCCCGCGGCTTGATGTCATCGAAGCGCTGGGTGAATACCGCGAAGGCCCGTTCCACTGGGGCCTCGACCGTGATCGCCTTCCGGACCACGGCCTCTGCTGCCAAGGTCATTTCTCCTCCGTCTCAGGGTTGTCGGCTGCCTCGGCGTCACCCCGGACTGCCGTCTCGTAATTCGCCAAGGCACGGTTCCAGAACATGTCGAGCTGGTCTCGCAGCGCCTGCACGCCCGCCGGGTTGAGCCGGTACACCCTCCGGGTGCCGACCGTCTCGTCGCTGACGAGACCGGACTCCTTGAGCACCTTGAGGTGCTGGGAGACCGCCGGGCGGCTGACCGGGAGCTGCGCGGCGAGCTCGCCGACCGGGCAGGGGTGCACTGCGAGGCGCTCGAGGATGGCGCGACGCGTGCGATCGCCCATGGCGTCCCACACGTCGTCCTGTCGTTCGTAAGTGGCCACGAACAGTAAGTTACGACTTACCGTCGCGCGCGTCAAGGGCGAGCTTTCGCGATCTGAAGGCGGCTGCCTCCCGGGCACTGCCTCGGGCGCGACGAAGGCCCGTGCCTCCCCTTCGCGCGGGAAGGCACGGGCCTTGGTTGGATTCCCCAAACCCCTTGGGATCAGCGCCGCGCCGCCGCGACGTTGCGTCCCAGCACGAGGCCGACGGCGATCATGCCGATTCCGAGCACGAGGTGCAGGACGTTGTCGGCCATGTTGACGGGGACGAAGTTGCCCCCGGAATCATCGCCGAAGACGAGCCCGTAGACGAACAGGACGAGGTAGATCGCGCCGCCCCACACGAGGAACCCCCTGGCCCCGCTGAAGGTGCGGGCGAGGACGAGGCCCGCGACGCCGAACAGCAGGTGGACGATGTTGTGCAGCACCGAGACCTGGAACACGCCCAGGAGCATCGCGTGCGATCCGAGCCCAGCGAAGCCGATCATCCCCGACGTGATCCCGGGGACGAAGCCCAGGATCCCCACGAGGAGGAAGACGGCGCCCACGGCCATGGCGGCTAGCTGGACCGGGGTGCGGCGCGTGATGGCGTTGGTGGACATGACAGCTCCTCATTTCTCTCCGACGGTGTCGGTGCGGTGTGCCCGCACCGACACTTCGGAGCCGCCGCCGGGTCGGATTGGACCGGCCGGCAGATCGGGCCGTCAGGCGAGGGCTTGGAGCACGAACGGCTTCGTGGTGGGCTGGGGCGAGCCCCCCGCGGGTTCGACGGTGACGCCGAGGTAGGCCGCGCCGTCGACCCCGCCGGGAAGCTCGTTCCACGTCGAGCCGTTCCCGGCCACCACAAGTCCGGCGGGCTTCGCTGCGCCCGCGGCGTCGATGAGCCACAGCTCGTAGGCCTTGCCTTCCGGCGCGGCGGCCATGCCGATCGTCACGACCCCGGCGAGCTGCGCCTCCTTCGAGTGCGCGATGAGCATGACCGCGCCGCCCGGTGCGGAGACCTCTTGGATCTTCGCGTCGGGCGAGGAGAGGATTCGGTCCATGACCCCCGCCCGCGAGCCCTGCGCCGCCGCGAGCGCCCGGAGCGCGTCGTCCCGCTGCTGCTGGACCCGAAGGCCCCACACCCCGGCGCCCCCCGCGGCAACGAGGAGGGCCGCGGCCGCTGCGGCGAGCCACCGGCTGCTCGCAGAAAACGGACGACGACGGCGCTCCCCGAAGCGTCCGGGGCCCACGCCGGCGGGGGACCCGGCCTGAGCTCGCGAAGGCTGGGAGCCGGTGGGGACGGTCATCTCACGCGGGTGCCCACCCACGGGAACACCCACCGGAGGTGACTCCTCAACGGGCGGCTCGGAGGCGGCGTCGGGGGCGACCTCGGCCTGCGGCGTCACCGCGATCTGCGCCATGAGGCGCGCCTTGAGCCCCGACGGCGGCGCGACCGGCGTCGTCCCGGCGGCGAGCAGAGCGGCGGTCTCGCTCAGCTCCCGGGCCTCCTGCGCCGTCGGATGCTCGAACGGGAGGCCCTCGACGCGGCGGCGCTCGTCGTCGTCGAGCGCGTTGAGTGCGTAGGCACCGGTCAGCAGGTGCAGCTGGTCATCCATGGCTCACTCCCAACACGTCTCTCAGACGGATCATGCCGTCGCGGATTCTGGTCTTCACGGTGCCCAGGGGCAGGCCCAGGGCGTCGGCGACTTCGCCATAGGTATAGCCGCCGTAGTAGGCGAGGCGGATCGCCTCGCGCTGCACCTCGGTGAGCGATTCGAGCGCCTTGTGCACGCGCTCGCTCTCGAGCGCGACCTCGACGCGGTGCTCGACGTCGTCGTAGCTTTCCCGGAAGTCCTTGATCCCCTCGCGGAGGTCGCGGTCCGCGGAGGCTTGGGCGGCGCGGACGCGATCCACCGCCCGCCGATGCGCCATGACCGTGATCCACGCCCGCGCTCGGCCGCGGTCGGCGTCGAAGCGCCTGGCCTGCTGCCACACCTCGAGGAAAACCTCTTGCGTGACTTCCTCGCTCTGCGCCGGATCCCGCACCACGCGCAGCACGAGGCCGTGCACGAGCGGCGCGAGGGCATCGTAGAGGCTCCCGAAGGCCTCTTGGTCGCCCTGCGCGACGCGTGCCATGAGCACGTCGATCTCCGGGGCGGCACTGGCTCCGGCATCTCGGTCCGGCATGTAGACAACTGTCTCACGAGTCCGCATGGCCCTCCGTCCTGTGCCGGGGCGCTTGCACAGGGGGTTCGGAGCCCGGGCCGGCCCGGATTGGCCCGGCCCGAGTGCGGGGCCCACGCGGGAGCCGGTGGCGGGCCGCACAGGCTCGGGGCGTAGGGTATAGGGGCCATGACAGGAGACCCGAAGCCCTTCACGTTCCGCTCGATCGCGCTGCCCGTCTTCCTGCCCGCCCTCCTGTTTGCGACCGGCGAAGGCGCAATCCTCCCGATCATCCCGATCACCGCGCACAACCTCGGCGCGTCGCTCGCCCTCGCGGGCCTCGTCTCGTCGATGGTCACGGTCGGGACCCTCGCGGGGGATCTGCCGAGCGGCGCCGTGGTCTCGCGGCTCGGCGAGCGTCGGTCGATGATCGCCGCAGCGCTCGTCGCGCTCGTGGGCATCGGGGTGAGCCTGCTCGCGGCGAATCCGTGGGTCCTGCTCGTCGGCGTGTTCCTCCAGGGCCTCGCGACTGCCGTGTTCGCGCTCGCCCGCCACGCCTTCATGACGACGCACGTTCCCCTGCAATACCGCGCCCGCGCCCTCTCGACCCTCGGCGGCGTCTTCCGCGGCGGGTGGTTCTTGGGCCCGCTCGTCGCGTCGGCAGTCATCACCGCAACAGGAACGCCGCAATCGGCCTTCTGGATCTTCGCGGCCGCGTGCGCCCTCGCGGCGGCATCGCTCATCGTGCTGCCAGACCCCGAGCGAGTAGCTGGCCGGGAGCGAGCGGACACCGCTGATGCGGGGCATCGGGGGGCACAACGGACGACGGCGGCCCGCAAGCCCCGGCACGGACTCTTCCAGGCGATCCGTGCTCACCGGGCCGTGCTCATGCGCATGGGGTCGGGCGCGGCGCTCGTGGGCGCGGCCCGCTCGGCGCGGATCACGCTCCTGCCGCTGTGGGCGCTCAGCATCGGGCTCGGCGAGGCGAACACGGCCCTCGTGATCGGCATCGCGGGAGGGGTCGAGTTCGCCCTCTTCTACACGAGCGGCCACATCATGGACCGCTGGGGCCGGCTCTGGAGCGTCATGCCCTGCCTGCTCGGGCTCGGGACCGGCTTCCTCGCCCTCTCGTTCCTTCACGACGTGCCAGGCCGCGCGGGGTGGTTCGTCGCCGTCGTCCTCGTGCTCTCAGTGGCCAACGGCCTCGGGAGCGGGATCATCATGACGCTCGGCGCGGACCTCGCGCCGCGAACCCAGCCCGCGAGCTTCCTCGGGGCGTGGCGCTTCGCGAGCGACGGCGGGCAGGCTGCGGCCCCGCTGCTCGTCTCGATGCTCACCGCGGTGGCGTCGCTCGCGTTCGCGAGCGGTGCGATCGGCGTGCTCGCGTTCCTCGGCGCGGGAATCCTCGCGCGGTACGTCCCGCGCTACGTGCCGCACCGCCGTCGCACGCCGAACCGCGCGCCGGAGCTCGCTGAAGGGACCCGCGAAGGCGCCTGACGGAGGCTGCTCTCAGAGCGGCAGCGGCACGACGCCAGCCGCTCGTCCGCCCGGCCCAAGGAGCCGTCCCATGCGCTTGTCAGTCCGGAACACGGGATGCCGGGAGACGACGCGAGTTCCCGGGGCGGCGCGAGCGAGATCCTGCTCGAGTGCGTGCACTGCGAGAAGGTCGCGCACCCGGAGCGTCGCGAGGAGGTTGCCGGCCCCGAGCACCTGGGCGCTCACGCGGCAGCTCGGGAGCGCAGCGCAATACCGCCCCACTGGCTCGAGACGGTCGGGCGGCACCTCAAGAACGAGGGTCACGTCCCGCTGCCCCGGATGAACCTCGGCCGCGGTGTCGCATCGAAACGCGAGCAGTCCCGCATCCACGAGCCGGTCCACCCGGCGACGCGCGGTCTGCGGCGAAATACCGCACGTCGCCGCGAGCTCCGCCCAGCCGATGCGGCCATCCTGGGCGAGGGCGCGAATGAGCGCGCCGTCGGTCGCATCGGACGAGAACGTTGGCCGGGCGGCGCCGCGCGGGGGTGCGAGCGACGACGCCGGCCCGTGGGCGAGCGCATCTTCGTGCCATTCGTAGGCCTGGCGGAAGAGCCTCGTGACGAGGAGGACGTCCCGGGCGAGGACCTCCGGGGCGTCCGCGAACGCCGTCGTGAGTACGGCCGCGAGCTCCTCATGGCTTCCGGCGAAACAGTCGACGGCGAGGTCGTGGGGTCCCGCCACGCGGGATACAGTGCCGAACGCGGGGTTCCCGCAGAGCCTCTCGACAAGCTGGTTCTGATGCGACGCCGCGCTCGCGAGGAAGACGAATGCCGACGCGCCGCCTGAAAGGTAGCGCGGTCCAGGCACGGGCATGATCCAGGCGGTTCCCTCGTCACGGAGGGCTTCCCAACGGCGGGAGACTGTCTCTGCGGACAGCTCAAGGGCCCCGCCGATGTCGCGCCACGTGGCCCGGGGGTTCAACTGGAGTGCATGGACGATTGCAAGATCAGTTTCCGAGATCATGGAATATTCACCGAGTCACAAATCTATAGATGGCTGTTAAATGGAACTTCGAAGCCGATTGTGAGCCGGATTCTATCGTGAATGGCATGGCTTATTTCTCACGTCCTTCCTCGCTCCGCACGGTCCGCAATGTCGCGGCCCTCTGCTCGGCAGCCGTCCTCACACTGGCCGCGTGCACGAACGCCTCCGAGGCGGGCACAGCCCCCGCATCGGGCGCCACTTCCGCCTCGCCGGCGTTCAACCCATCCGCCATCGCGAAGGACGATTCGCTCGCCGCCCAAGTCCCCGCCGCGATCAAGGCACGGGGAGTCCTGATCGTCGGATCCGACACGACGTTCGCGCCCGCCGAATTCCTTGGCGGGCCGGACAGCCACACGCCCACGGGCTACGACGTCGACCTCGCGACCGCCCTCGGGAGCCGCCTCGGCCTCAAAGTCGACGTCGAGACGGCGACCTTCGCGAGCATCCTCCCCGCGCTTGGGCCCAAGTACGATCTGGGCGTCTCCTCGTTCTTCATCAATCCCGAACGGCTCAAGGCCGTGAACATGGTGAGCTACGCCGTGGGCGGCTCGGCGTGGGCCGTGCAGAAGGGCAACCCCAAGAAGTTCTCGCCCGAGAGCCCCTGCGGCCGCGACGATCGGGGTGCAGACGGGATCTGTTCAGGCGGACGACGTCGCGAGCCTCACCGCGGAGTGCACCGCGAACGGCAAGAAGCCGATCGACGTCGTGACCCTCGACAAGCAGACGGACATCAACACGCGACTCGTGAGCGGGACGATCGACGCGATGGCGTCCGGCTCCGACGTCGTCGGCTACGCCTTGCAGCAGACGGGCGGCGCCATCGAGAAGGCCGGCGCGACGTATGGCGCCGCCCCTGTGGGCATCGCCGTCGCGAAGGACGACACAGCCCTCGCTGACCTCGTCCAGAAGGCCATGGCGAGCCTCATGGCCGACGGCACCTACACGAAGATCCTCACCGCGTGGAACGTGACCGAGATCGCGGTCACGAAGTCCGAGGTCAACCCGGCTGCTAAGCCGTGAACCCCGTCACCGTGCCCCTCGCGACTCCAGCGGCGCCGTCGGCCTCCTCGGCCCTCGAAGAGGCTCACGGCATCCTTCCCGACATCCGCGAGCTCCGGCGTCTCCTGCACCGCTTCCCCGAGCTCGGCACCCATCTCCCGCGGACCCAGGCCGAGGTGCTCCGGCGCCTCGAACGGCTCGAAGGGCTCGAGATCACCCCGGGAGCGAAGCTGACCTCGGTGACCGCCGTCCTGCGCGGACAGGCGCCGCTTCCCGAGCGGACCCGGAGGCCAGTCGTCCTCCTGCGCGCAGACATGGACGCGCTCCCGATCACCGAGGAGACCGGGCTCGACTTCGCATCGGAGGTCGACGGCGTCATGCACGCGTGCGGGCACGACCTCCACACCGCGGCGCTCTACGGCGCCGCCCGCGTGCTCCACGCGCGCCGCCACGAGCTTGTCGCCGATGTCGTGTTCATGTTCCAGCCCGCCGAGGAGGCCTACGTCGGGGTCAAGTGGATGATCGAGGAAGGCGTCCTCGACGCGGCAGGACGACGCGCGGACGCCGCCTTCGGGCTGCACGTCCAGTCCTCCCAGCTCGCCAAGGGCGTCTTCTCGTCCCGGCCCGGCGCGCTCATGGCCGGCTGCGATGAGCTTCTCGTGCGCGTCCGCGGCGTGGGTGGCCACGGCTCGACGCCGTTCCTCGCCAAGGATCCCGTGCCGGTCGCCGCCGAGATGGTCGTGGCGTTCCAGACTCTCGTGACGCGTGGCTACGACCCGTTCGACCCCGTCATCGTGACGGTCGGGCGCATTCAGGCTGGAACCGCGGGCAACATCATCCCCGAGTGCGCGGACTTCAACGCGACCGTGCGGATGTTCTCGCCACACCATCGCGAGCGACTCGTCGGCGACCTTGAGCGCCTGTGCCGAGGAATCGCTCATGCGCACGGGATGTCCGTCGAGCTCGCGTGGGCCGAACCCTATCCCGTGACCATGGCGGATCCCGTCGAGAACGCATACGCAGCCGCCGTCGTGCGCGAGATCCTCGATGACAGTGCCTTCATTGACCTCGAGCACCCGCACACGGGGTCCGAAGACTTCGCATGGGTGCTCCAAGAGGTCCCTGGCACGTTCCTGAGCCTCGGCGCGAGCGCGTCATCCGATCCCGCAACGGCCCCGAGCCTCCACTCTCCGCACGCAACCTTCGACGAGTCCGTGCTCCCCCGTGCCGTCGCGTGCCTTGCCGAGCTCGCCCTCCGGAGAGATCCGGTCCCGCAGTAGAGCGGCAGACCCACCTCCGCGAATGGCCGCCATCCCCGCAGGGATGACGGCCACTCGCGTTAGCGGACAGGGCCGGGGCGGCGCGGTCGGCGCTGCCCCGGGGCCGGGGCCTAGTTCTTCGGGCCCTACTTCTTCAGGTCGAAGCGGTCGTTGTCCATGACCTTGGCCCAGGCCTTGACGAAGTCGGCGACGAACT
>NZ_JAYGGQ010000026.1:0-34021 GCF_034931225.1 Sinomonas terricola | reverse complement strand
CGTGCCGGGCCCTTGGCCCGGCACGAACGGGGTCTGGGGCTCTTGGCCGATTCGATGCTTGTTTGTGATTGACATTCTAAAAACCTGTCTGTGTTTCATGGCGTTTTGGCTGTAAAATTGGCCCCGAGTGCTGGCCGGTTTCAGGAAAGGTGTTGGCTGTGACGGATGAATTGGGCAGGGACTGGCTTACGACCGATGAGGTTGCGGAGCTTTTGGGTCTGAAGCCGACTACTGTTGCCCAGGCTTCGTATCAGGCGCGGAAGGGGGGCGGTGGAATGTACGAGAACTTCCCGCAGCCGCGTTTCCAGAAGGTCACGATCTATTCGCGCGCTGACATCGAGGCCTATATGAAGTCCCGGCGGAAGGCCGGCCGGCCTCCGAAGGCGGCTGGTGACGATGGGGATTCCTGAGCTCCTCGGCGAGGCTCCGGAGCGGGGGGACGAGCCGTTCAGGGAGATCGGGGATGCGACTTCGTGGGTCCAGGGCGGGCGGGCGCTCGAGACTGCGCTGGCGATGGGCGCGGATGCCTACAGCACGGATTCCCCGGGCCGTCTGGTGTTCTCGGCGGCCGCGGGTTCGCTGAAGGTCCAGGAGGCCACTGTTGCCCGCTGGATCCGGGACGGGCTGCCGCACAAGAGGGCGGTGTGGCTGAGTTCCGTGGTCGGGGTTGGCGCCGGGCAGCTCGAGCAGGAGCGTGTGCAGCTGGGCATCGCGCAGGAGGCGGCCAGGACGCTCGGCCTCAAGGGGGTCAAGGCGACCGACTGGCGGGCCCGTGGCCTCGATGAGCCCCATGTCCTCTACTTGGTCTGGCTGCCGGCTTTGGGTGTATGGATCCCGCGGGTCGGCCGGCTCAGTGAGACAACCCATCAGCGCTCGACGGGCGGTGCCGGCGGTGGCCGAATTGTGCGGCGGAGGATCTTCGACAATTACTTCCTCGCGGCCGTGGAGAAGTTCGAGGTGCTCGAGGCGTACGAGGGCTGGCGGGTTTCCGTCCCACGGGATTTGAAGTCGGTGACCGGTGTCAAGAAGTTGCAGGGGCGTTCCAGCGCGGTCCTTGCCTGCGCTGGAACGCCCCTGCTGGGCGATCCGGTTTTCCTAGATCTCTGAGAAGTTGATCTCGCTGATGTAGGTCATCTCCCACGCTCCGGCACCGTACTTCGCGCTGAACTCGGATTCGAGGTAGGCGTGGATCCCCGAGTCCCCGCCTTCGGCGTAGGCATCGAGGAGGTCCTGGTACTCCTGCGGGGTGAGCTGCAGGCTGGCATTCCTGAAACGCTTGTAGGTCTGACCGAGGACGTTTGTCCCGGGCACTCCCTGGTTTCCTCGGATGGTGAGCTTGGCGCCCTTCTGGGCGAAAGCTGATTTCTTCTGCTTCTGGACTGCCTGGGCCCTGCCGGCCTTCGTTGTGGCCGCCTTCCGGCTGCCCTTCTGGAGTTTGGAGAGGTTCTCCCCCTTCGGGGCCTGGGTGCCCTTGACCCACCTCTGGACGGTGCGCTGGCTGACTTTGAGCGCCTTCGACGCTGCCCTGGTATCGACGGTCCCGTCCGGGCGGGAATAGGCCGTTCGGAGCATTTCGCCTACATTCGTCGATTTTCCGCTGACCTCGGCGTGCTCGTGGCCCGTGATGGCTGCGAAGAATGTGGTGCGGCGTTCGTCGGCGCTGGGTGGATTCGGGTCGCCGTACATTTTGATCTTTCTCCTACTTCAGCGAGTCAGGGCCGAGCAGCTTCATCGCTGCTTCCTTTTCGAATCCACGGCCGGTGAGGAATTTCCCGATCTCGGAAATTCTCGCGAATCCGAGGTGCTTGTACTGGCCCGCGCCCCGTCCGAGGTGTTTCGGGTCTCCGGGCCATGCGGTGACCGGGTCGGGGTCGGAGGAGGTGTAGGCGATCGCATCGGTCCAGACGGCCACCGGCCACCGGCCGAAGTCCTCGCCGATCTTCACGATCCGCCGGAGGATGTTAGCCCCGGCCCGGCCTTTGATCATGTCGTAGCGCTCGGGGGCATAGGCCGTGCGGCCGGCGTGGTGGTCGTGGCTGCCCATCATGCCGAGCGTGCGGACGTAGAGGTTCTTGACGATGTCCCGGGCGGCCTGCTCATCGCGGTCGGGGGTGTCCAGGGCGGTGCGGGCGTCGATGATGCGCTTGGCCCACGCGGAGAAGATCCTCCCGGACTGGTTCCAGATCCAGGCCTCGAGCGGGCGGATCTCGTAGCCGAGCTCCTCGGCGAAGGCCAGCGTCTCGGTCACGTACCACTTGGGGCCCGCGATGTGCACGCCGGCGGGGTTGAAGATCGAGGGGTAGAGCCACTCTGCCCGCTCGGGGACGTCGACGAGCCAGTACCCGGGGGTCTTGCGGTCGAACTTCGTGGGACCGTCGATATGGGTGGCCGGCCCGATGCCGAAGGTGGTGTCCGCAGCCGCGAGGTAGCTTGCGCCACGGTCCCACACGTGGACGAACTCATGCCCGGCCTCGTCCTCGGTCGGCTTGCGGGACCAGTTGTGGTCGAGCACGAGACCCGGGATCGTGGCGGGCGGGACTGCGTCGTAGGCCTTGAGGGTCTCGGTGCGGTCCTTGCGGGTCTCGGAGAGGAGGTTCAGCCCGGTTGAGGTGGCGCTGACCTGATAGGGGTACTGGAGCGCTGAGGCGAAGGCCTCGAAGCGCCGTGCCACGACGGCGGCCTTCGCCGGCTTCGGCTTGCCCCTCTTGGCGATGTCGACGAGCGCCGGGAGCGCGTCGTCGCCGAGCATCGGAAGGAAGGAGACGAATGCCCTCCGCTGGTCTCCCTTGCCCCACAGCCGCATGGTGCCGGTGATGTGCTCGCCCTTGGCGGACATCTGCCAGCCATCCTCGAGGGCCAGGGCCAGGAACGGGTGGCCTGCTGTTGCCTGCTTGAGCTGTGCGGTGCGCTTGAGCTGGTCCTGCTCGAGCTCCCCGTCCATGCCGAACAGCCGCATGGTGGCCTCCGGGGTGACGAAGATGACTCCGGGCTCGGCCTTGTAGCGCCAGATCCCTGCACGGTTCTTGGCCTTGCGCACGATCGTTCCCAGCCCGATCCCGGCCGCGAGGTCGGCGAGCTGGCCAATGTGCTCGGGCGCAGCCTCGAGTTCTCGCACGGTCCCGTCGGGCATGTAGACCCCGTCGACGTCGAGCACGGCGCACGAGGCGGCGAACTTGGGCAGCTGGGGCGACTCATCCTCCTTGTCGGGGTCCGCGGCCGCCGCCGGGGGCTCGTCCACGGGGCCCGAGGGGGGCGCGGGAGCCGTTTCAGCGGCCGTGGGCGCCTGTTGGGTTGCCGGGGGCGCTGCGGCCGCCTGAGCGGGCTCTGGAGCCGCAGGGGCCGGTTGAGGCGTCTGGGCAGCCACCGGTGCCGGTGCGGCCTGCTGGGCGGCGCTCAACCTCGCGGCGAATCGGGCGTGGCCGACCGTCATCTCCTCCATGGCGCGGTTCCAGCAGCGCTCGTGCATGGGAGTGCCTTCGATCGCCCCCGCAGCGATCTGTTCGCACAGCACGCATGGCTCGTAGGGGCTCAGGACATCCATCACGACGGTCTCGCCGGTGACGTCGACGAAGGTCCTCTGGGGCATTCCGCGCTCCTGGGGGTTGTCGGGGTCGGTGCCGCCGTCGGCAGGCCCTGTGCCGGGGAACAGGGGCGGGGGCGATGGGACGGGGCTGTCGCTTCCGGTGTGCCCTGTGGGGCGTTCGTCCTCGTCGTCGCCGAAGAGGACAGACGCGGGGATGGCCCAGACACGGATCTTTTTGCCGGCCAGCCGCTTCTGGGTGGCGTGCTTCCCGGCACTGTCGCGGGTGATCCACCCGTGGGAGAGCATCGCCGAGCTGATCGAGACAGTGGATTCGCCGAAGGTTGCGTCGGCGCGGGAGGCCATAGTGTTCGCCACGCCCATGACGACGGAGGGGATCAGGTACACGGTGGTGTCGTCGACGGCGCCTATCCTGGTCCCCTGGGGGTTCCACATGCGGTAGCCGTCCATGCCCTGCCCCCTCGAGGCCCACCCGGCGCGCATCGGGTCGGCCGGTTCGTCCCCGTCGACTCCGCTCAGGTGCGCTTCGCCGGAGGCCATGGCGTCGCGGAGGTAGGAGACGAGGCGGTGCGCGGAGTCGCCCGCGACGTCGTTCTGGAGGGAGAGGGCCTCGTAGATCGCCTCGTCGGCGAAGCGCAGCACGTCCCGGGCTTCCTCGGCGGCGAGCGCGCCGCGGCTGACGAGCATCCGCAGCAGCAGGCGCAGGCCATGGGAGCACCACTGGCCTGCGTCGGAGAACCGGCCGAGGAGGCTCTCGTCATGCGGGAGGGTCTTCACGGCCTCGACCCAGTACTGGTAGGGGTTGCCCGGGAGGTCGGGGTTGTTCTGCCAGAGGGTCCGCTCGGCGAGCTCGTCGTCCATCGTCGTCGCGAGGTGCTGGATCAGGGAGGAGCCGATGAGCGATCGGGCCTGGCGCGCGGCCGAGGTCTCGAGGCGGGGCAGGATGTGCTGGGCGTCGACGATGTCCCCGGGGCCAAGCGGGACGGTCAGGAGGCGGGTCTCGGCCGAGTCGTCGGCGCCGAGCTCGCCGGTGGTGATCACGCCGGCCCGCAGGGGCCGGTCGTTGTTGATCGTGCCCCTGACGTTGCCTGCGGCGCGGAGCGTGCCGTTGTAGTTGATGCGGGCGACGTCGCCGAGCTTGCGCTGGGCACGCTTGGGGTCCCCGTCGGGTGCGAAGTCGTCCACCAGCACCGGGAGGTTGGCAGCGAGCGAGATCGTGCGGAAGACGCCGAGGGTCGTGCCGCCGGAGTTGGCGCCTGAGACGATCTCGCGGCGGCCGCGGAAGTGGATGCCGGGGGCGAAGAGCTGGAGCGCGAGGCCGGCGACGGCGGTCTTGTAGGAGGACCGGCCGCCCTGGAGGTGCAGGACGGTCTTGAGCCGGTCGGCGAAGACCGATTCGCAGGCGAAGCCCAACAGTGGCACGATGACCCGGGCCGGCAGCTTCTCGAGCAGGGGCATGATGCCCTCGTCCCAGGCCTTCCTCAGGGCCCGGGCGTCTGAGGTGGGCTCGGGCATGGAGTAGACCGCGAGGGAGTCCGGCAGGGCCACGTCGGCGGGTTCGCTCCCCTGGGCTGTGATTGCGCCGGTGGAGTGGATGAACCGCCAGTCGCCGGTGGGGTCCTGCCGCCATCCGGTCACGGTGAACTTGGGTGTCTTCGTGGCGGGGCCGGGCACGGCCTGGAGGATGCCGTCGAGGGCTGCGTCCTTGCCGCGCCGGCTGGTGGTGGGGAGCGCAGCGGAGCCGAACCAGGGGATCTCGTCGACCCAGCGGCCCTTCTGGATCGTCTCGGCGTCCCAGATCACGGTCTCCACGTCCGTCTGGTACGTGCCGTCGGGGTTCCGGACAGGCTTGCCGCTCTCGTCGCGGTGCCACCGGGAGAACTTCACGCGCATGCCCAGCGAGGGCCGCATGGCCTCGGGGTCCTCGGAGTGGCTGTCCTCGGTGAACCGGTCCATGACCTGCGCCCAGCAGCGGAGCACGGTCTCGTACTTCGGCTTGTACTCCTCCGAGCTCTCGTCCCACTTGTACGTGACCTTCACGGTCTCGCCGCGGCGCACGGAGAACGACGGGGCACTGTTGGGCTGTCCCGGGTCGGGGTCGTTGGCCAGTACCCCGGGGTTGAACGCCGATGTGGAGGCGCCCAGCGGGACGACGTCGTCCGCCCTCGAGCTCTGGAGGGAGGACGGGACCGCGAGGCCGAGGGACTCGTGGAGGTGCCGGACGGCGGCGAACGCGCCGTCCCGGAGCGTGGTGATCTCCTCGGCGAGCTCGCGGTCGGCCTCCCGGACCGTGTCGGGGAGCTGGGCGAGCTCGCGCACCCGCCCGAGGCGCCGCACGGCCTCTTTCGCCCATGCCTGGGCCGCTGCACGGTTCTCCTCGACGGCGTCGCCCCGCTGGGCGAGGGCCTCGCGGGCCTCGGCCTGTCCCAGCGCCTTCTCGACCTGCTTGTGTCTTGCGTCGCGGACGTCCTCGAGCTGGGCGAGCATCTGCGCGGTCGAGAGCGAGATTTCGACGAAGTCTCCGGTGCCGTAGCCGGCCTCGAAATGGTCTGTGAGGTCGCTCTTCGGGTCCTGCGTCGCCGGCAGCACGATCGAGGCCTTGACCCCGAGCGCGACCAGCTGGGGGTACAGGGCGGCCACACGGTTGTAGCCGGCCTTGTCCCGGTCTGCTACCAGGCGGACGTGGGCCGGGATGATCTCGCCGTTCTCGTCGGGGACGAGGAACCAGTTCAGCAGCTCCTCTGGGAAGGCTCCAGAGCCTTGGGCGTTCGTGGTCGCGACCAGGCCCTCGGAGGCGGCCGTGTCGGCGTCCTTCTCGCCCTCGACGAGCCAAACCGTGCGCTTGGCCCGGATCCCGTCGACCACCTCTGGGAGTCGGTAGGGCACCCCGACGAAGCCCTTGGGCTTCTCG
Source organism: Sinomonas terricola (assembly GCF_034931225.1). Taxonomy (NCBI): domain Bacteria; kingdom Bacillati; phylum Actinomycetota; class Actinomycetes; order Micrococcales; family Micrococcaceae; genus Sinomonas; species Sinomonas terricola. The sequence goes on along the minus strand of NZ_JAYGGQ010000026.1, from coordinate 27,569 downwards.
TGGACCCTGTTCCCCGTTGCCGGGTCGATGAAGGCCTGCTTGAACCGCTTGGCGGGGTGCGCCTTGACCGTGCACTGCTCGCGCACGACCTCCTGGACCAGCGCCCCGTCCTCGTCGACGTACGCGTACACGGCTGTCTTGGCCCACCGGTGGCGCGGCTCCTGGGCCGTGGCGGGCTCTGCCGCTTCCAGCGCCAGCACCGGCGGCAGAGGGGCAGGCCGCTCGGGCTTCTTCAGCTGCACGACCGAGGCTCTGCGCCCGGACCACTCCGTCTTCGGCGGCAGCGGTGCGTCGAACAGGTCGGACGGCTCGAGCCCGAGGGCGTGGGCGAGGTCCTCGTACGTCGCCGCACCGCCCTGGGAACAGGCGAAGCAGTACAGCATGACCTTGCCGCTGTGCCACGTCACGTGCATCGAGGGGGTCTTGTCCTCGTGCAGCGGGCACAGCGTCATGAACCGGTCGGAGCGCTTCGTCGGGTAGCCCATGCCCTCGAGCGCGCGGATCACGCGGTCAAGGGACGAGCGCAGAATCGGCTCGGGTGATGACGAGCTCACGCGCACCCCCCACCGCGAAAGTAGGTAGACACGCCGAATGCCTCAGCACCACCAAGATGCAGCATCTTGGCTATACTCATGAGCAGAGCAAAGCTCCTTTCGTCTCGACGAGCACAGGGCCCCTGCTCTCGCGAGATAGCGTCAATAACCGGATCGAGTCTCTGTCGCCAAACTTCGGCTCGAATCCCTACCTTTTGAGAACCAGCTGCCCGGCCAGGCAGCTGGTTCTCTTTAAGCGCTCTTGAGGTCCTCCTCGGAGTACTCGGAGACGTCTTTGCTCCGGGAGAGCTCCCGTGCCCGCTTGCGACGACGCTGACGGCCGACGTAGTCAGGCACCGGCAGCCCTCTACCGTTTGCCAGCTCCTTGGTGAGCCAGTCGCTGAACGATAGGTTCTCCGCTGCTGCGAGCCCGTCGTAGTAGTCGAAGTGATCTTCAGGCAGACGGATCGTCTGCGCCTGGCGGTTACCGAAGCTGCGATCAGTCGAGGACATGCCCTCAAGCTATCCCGAAGTTGAACCAAGATCCGGCGACTTGAACCAACCGGCGTGTCGTGCAGCTCGGCGATCGCCAGCATTCCTCGAGTCCCTCCGTCGTCTGGGTCAGTCGCTACCCAAGGTTCGGGGCCGGGCCGGTTTCGGACAGACGAGTTCCATGGACTTTCGAGGAAGGCCTCTTGACATCGGAGCTTCGCGCGCGCACGCGCGTGCGCGCGCACAGGCGCATGTTGTACGGGGGTATGGTCCGGCAAAGGTGGTACAGGTGGTACAGGAGGCCCTGATTTCGGATGTTTCCGCAGGTCAGAGCCTAGTCACCTGTTGTACCACCTTTGAAACCCGCAGGTGAGACAGGGTGAGACAGCCCAGAGTTTCCGCAGGTCAGGGGCGTGTTGGGGTGTACCACCTTTGACGGCGTGCAACGTCAGATCGGGTCGATTTGGACGGATTTCAAGCTCGGATTGGACGGCCCGAATGGCTTCGTGGACATCCCGGAGGGCCGGAAATGTGCCCTCAGTTCAGGAGCGAGTCGGCCCAGTCCGCTCCGATCGAGCCGGCGGCCGCGTAGACGACAGTGTCCGATGCCTTGCACGCCCGAAGTCGCGCTCAGCGGATGCAACTCGTGCTGGTGCAAAAGACGGGTCTCGTGCTGAGGCTGTTGCCTGTGGATAACCAACTTGGGGTGTCGGCACGGAGACCTACACTGTCGCTTGTGCGAAGCCATGGGGGCAGAGCGCAGATAGGGGGCAGCTGCGATGGCAGCTACTTTGGCGGGCGAGACTCCCGAGCGGGTCTTCGTCGTCCACGGCAGGAACGCAGCAGCGCGGGATGCCATGTTCGCCTTCCTCCGCTCGATCGGGCTGAAGCCACTCGAGTGGGACCAGGCGATGGCCCTGACGGGCAAGGCCTCGCCCTACATCGGCGAGGTGCTCGACGTCGCATTCGAGGACGCCCAGGCCATCGTCGTCCTGCTCACGCCGGACGACATCGCCTACATCCGCAGCGAATACGCCCACGACGAAGACCCCGACCTCGAGCCGCGCGGGCAGGCCCGGCCGAACGTCCTCTTCGAGGCGGGCATGGCCATGGGCCGCAACGCGGACCGGACCGTCCTGGTGGAGATGGGAGACCTGCGGCCGTTCAGCGACGTGGGGGGACGCCACGCGGTCCGGATGGACAACACGCCCCAGCGGCGCAAGTCACTCGCAGAGAGGCTGAAGACCGCGGGATGCCCCGCGGACATCTCGGGGGCCGACTGGATGTCCGCCGGGGACTTCACGCCTCCCCCGAAGCCTGGGAACGGCCTCCCCATGGGGAAGCGCGTGCCCTCCCGCGACAGGACCGGCCCCCACGTGGACGGGCACTGGTACGCCAGGAGCGGATCGTCGGTCGACCAGGTCAAGGTCACCAACAACGGCGGCGTGCCGATCCACGACGTCCAGCTCGAGGTCCCAGAGGAGCTCAGCGACCGCATCCAGCTGCACGGCCACGATGAGCCCGTCGCCAAGCTCCCCGTCGGCAAGTCCTTCACCGTGCGCGCCTGGACGACCAACAGGACGCTCGGGGGGAATGCTCCGAACCAGTTCGAGCTGCGCGTGGTCGGCCGTCTCGAGGGCGGCGAGCCCTTCGAGCAGGACATCTACCTCGACGCGGTAGGACAGTAGTCGTGGAGATCGCCATGGAGCTCCCGCTCGACGCCGACGGCTTCCTCCGCAGGGAATGTCCCAACTGCCAGAGGGAGTTCAAGTGGCACCACGGCCCGACGGCCGACGCCCCGGAGGGGATCGTCTATCCCCCAGTCCACTGGTGCCCGCTGTGCGGCCGCTCCGCGGCGTTGGATTCCTGGTGGACACAGGCCCAGATCGAGTACCAGCAGGGCGTCCTGGCGGCGTCGGCGGGCGACATCCTCGCCGATGCGTTCAAGGCCGTGCGAAGCGATCACCTGAGGCTGGAGGTGAACCGCTCGGCCCAGCCAGCGCAGCCGGACCCTCTGGTCGAACCCGATGACATGGTGATTGTCGCCCCGCCATGCCATCCATGGGAGCCGGTGAAAGTCCCGGATGAAGCGCGGGGCCCGTTCTTCTGCCTGCTTTGTGGTGAGGCCTTCGCGGTGTAACCGGCCTTCAAGCTCGCCGCGGGTTCCGCGGGCAGAGTTGGGTGGTGCTGCTCGCACTCACAGCGGCCGCCGGCCTGATATCCCCGGTTATCAGAGCCCAATGTCCGAATCCGCAAGCCGAGGAGGCACACTCACGATATGAGCGAAAACCCGACCCCAGAGCCCGCAGACGACGACATCCTCACAGCACGCGCGCACCTCGCCTCAGCCGCAGTCCACCTCAACGCCGCCATACGGGCGCTCGAGGACATCGAGGGCATTATCGACACCACTGACGCACGCGACGCTCTCCGCGCCACCCTCGAGCGGCTGAAAATAGCCCCAGAGGAATCCGCCGACCAGTAGCCTCATGGTGGTCGATGGATGATCAGGCCGAGTCCTGCCTAGTCTTTCGTCATGGCGCTTCCCCACAATCCCACTTTCAACGCGGGCACAGATTTGGTTTCGGAGGAAGCGTGGCCAGTCGGGACTGTTTGGCATTACACGACAGCGGCCGGACTCGCCGGCCTGGTCGGAGGCAAGGTCCTGTGGGCCAGCGCGATGGCCTTCATGAATGACTCCCAGGAGATGCACACGGGGAAGGCCGTATTCGACAAACTGCTCGAGACGCACGCCGGAGAAGTGGACCCGCACATTCGGGAGAACTTCAGCTATATGGTCCAGGCCGCCTTGAGGAACGACCGGTACAGAACGTTCATTGCCTGCGCCTCCAGGCTGCCGGACAGCCTGACCATGTGGCGGAACTACACAAGCGAGGTCGGGTTCGCTGTGGCTCTCGACGGCACCAAGCCGCTCTTGATGCGGCGCCAACGACGGATCACCGAGAAGATGATCGGCGCCGTGGGCTACCACGGCGAGGAGAGCAGGCAGCTGGTGCGTGAGCTCGCAGCCAACGGATCCGCGGATTTCGCGTGGACCCCGGCCGTGTACGACCCCGCAGAGCAGTACAAGTCGGCCTATGCAGCACTTCGCGGGATCGAGGCCACCGCTCTAGCCCGCGCCGAGAGCCGTGAAATGGACCGGCACGAGCTTGATGCCATAGCGGATGCTGCAAAGGTGCTTCCGACCTTCAAGAATCCGGCATTCCGAGACGAAGCAGAGATGCGCATCGTGTGCGGGACAGGTATTCACGTCGACCTCATGCACCTCAAGCACCGCCCGGGCAGGTACGGGATGATCCCGTACGTCGAACTCGGGATCCCGGAGGATCGTTCGCAAGGGCTTGAAGACGAGCCCGAGCCAATGGCTGATCTTCCGATCACGGGAGTAGTCGTCGGACCGACGCCTTACCCGGAGGAGGCACGCGTTGGTGTACTCGAGTTGCTTCGGTCCCACGGCCACGAAACCGTTCCGGTAATCGAGAGCCGGATCCCTTTCCGGTCATAGGGCCCCAGACGAGGGATCATGTGGTTCGCCAGTCGGACGCTTGGACTGTACACGCAGCTTCTGGCATCCCGGGCCTAGGTGTGAGTGCCCCGGGCTGATCGGGTGTGCTCCCTAACAGGCCATCCGGCGCGCACGTGCGCACGGACCCACACCTCTCCCCTGCCGGGCTCGGCTGCGGCATCGGGGTGTTCCGGCGGCTGTGCCTGCCAGCCGCGTCGTGGGACCCATGTGACGCCGTCCGGGGCGGGTTCCGAGGCGAGGGCGGGGTCGACGAGGCCGGCGACGAGGGCTTCGGCGTCGCGGACGTCGTCGATGCCGTCGACGGCCGCGGTGCGGGCGAGCCGCTGGTACTCGCGTCGGCCCGACTGCTCGCGCCACGCGTCCGGGACCTTGAATACGGCGAGGTCGGAATTGATGTTGTTGAGGATCCGCCTGGCGTCGATGGCCTTCTGGAGCTCGCGGGCGTCGAGCTGCTGGGTGGTCGCGATGGTGACGAGGTCCACGAGGTCCTTGATACGGGAGCTCGGGGCGCCGCCGAAGGTCCCGAGGGTGGCGCAGACCTTGTCGGCGACGTGGTCTGCGATGGGCCAGAGTCTGTACGGGAACGCGGTGAGGTCTTTGGGGAGGTGGATACGGTTCGCCGGGTCCTTGAGCTCGGGCTGCCCGACGGGCGGGTGGGTGAGGGCGAGGTCGACTGAGACGTCGCCGAGCTTCTTGCCGGTGTCGGCGTCGACGGCGGCGAAGACGGCCTTGCGGAGGGCTGTCCCGGGCTGGTTGGTGCCGAGACCGGTGTTGACGGTCTTGACCAGCTCGAAGCGGATGTGGTCACCGAGGTCGGCCGAGACCCTATCAGCGAGGTCGCGCATGGCCGTGTCGAGCTCGCCGGGAGCGCTGAGGTCGAGGTCTTTGGTGCTGCGGGAGTCGGCGACGCGGGCGAGCATCGCGGTGCCGCCTTTGAGGATCCATCCGTCGCCGCCGTCTGCGAACACCCTGGAGAGGAATCGGTCGAAGCGGGCCTGGACAAGCTGTTCGTGCACGCCGTGGCGTGTGCGGCCTTGGGCGAGGTCCTGCTGGGCCTTGGCCTTGATCGCGGCGGCGATCGCCGACCAGGACTTGTAGCCCTCGCTCACGGGGCGGCCTCGAGCGGCTGTGCGCCTGCCTGGCCGTAGAGCCATTGGGTGAAGGCTCGGCCGTCTCCGTCCGGGAACCCGTGCCGGGCGGCGAGCGGGGCGAGGTAGACAGCGAGCCTGTCAGGGCGCACGAGGCGACCGTCCAGGACGGCGTCCCGGACGACGTCGGTGACCAGGCTCGTCTCCGTCCAGGTCTCCACCAGGTCGGCTACCGTCCGCTCGACCGTGAGCACAGGCAGCGCCTCCACGAAGGTCACCTCTTCCGGGGCAAGGTCACGGACCCTGAACCGGACACCGGGGAGGCGGGTTCCCTTGCGGGCTGGCACGATGAGCTCGTGCTCGCCCGGGTAAAAGTCCCCGAGGCCGTGCAGGATCGTCGCGTCGACTCCGGCCACGACCAGGCCAGGGGCACCGGACGGAGACCTCGGCGCATGGTCGCCGCCGAGTGCTAGCCAGGTCGCGATGATGTCCTCGTGCTCGAGCTCCGGGGATCCAGCCATCCTGTAGACGCCCTGCTTCAGTCGCATGAGGCCTCCGGAGGCGACAAGACGGGAAACCTGCATCGGAGAGATCCCAGACTCCCTGGCCTGGGCAGCGGTGACCAGGCCCCATCGCTGCTCGGCTATGCTGCCGAGGACAGCCAGCTTCCCCACGCCCATACAACGATTCTAACGCATAGCGTTATAAATGTTGTAGCTCAAGGCTACGCCTTCATCCTCCTGACCTGTCAGCCTGGCGGGCGAGGTCCTGAAGTCTTCGGGCCCTGGAACCACATGTGTCGCCGAAGCTTTCGGGTGCTTCGGCGCCTGCACTCCGTAGTGAGATCCGGCCGATCTATTCGGTGGCAGCTGGGTGGTCGTTCTCTCGTGCCTGTGCTTCGGCCCTTGCCCTGAGGATCTTCAGCTCGCCCTCAATCGCTTCGCGTGCGATGTAGCGCAGCACCGGGGAGATGCGCCTGCAGGCCCGGACGTCGTCGACGCTGTCTGCGGTCAGTATCCCTTCTGTGCCCTGTGAGAGATGGGCTATGGCATGACGGATCGTGCCACGGACCGAGTCCGCGATAGCTTCGAAGGTCTTCCCGAGATATGGCGAGAAGGGCTCACGTTCGGCATCCGTCGCAAACGGTAGGCGCGCAGGATCCGTTGGCAAGGTCGCCGCGAGTGGGCTCGGCTCGGTGCGGGGTGCTGCCTTCGAGCGGCGGGACCGGCTGTCGTGTGCCCTGACTCCTTCAAGGACCTTGTAGAACGAGAGCGCTTGGTACAAGGGCGAGTTGGACGACAGGCCCTCGCGATATGCAGCCAGAAATGGTGCGAGGTCGGTCGATGACATCGCGTCGATTTGGGTCATTGCTTTGACCTGGCCGGCGACAGTGGCACCGATCCGCACAATGCTTGTCGAGCGTTCGGTCAACACGGTGGCGACGGCCTCGACCGCAGTGTCAGTTGTGAAGGCGAGCCAGCTCAGAAGCGGCAGGATCATATTCGAGGAGATCGATTCGGCTTCCTCGAAGGACCCGGCGGAGACCGCGGTCCGGATCTGCGCGAGCCGGCCCGAGGAATTTGGCACCACTTCTGCGGTGGACGATTCGCTGCCATCTACGGGTACGAGTGAGGCGACGAACCGGCTCCCTGCGATCAAGGAGTTCCCGGACTTGAGAAGGTCGTCAACCCCGATGCCTGCGACTTTCACGTTGTCGGCCCCAGGGATGCCGAGCACATGGACGGTGTCATAGTCGCCCTTTCCGCCCTGCGGCGGGCCGGCTTCGCCTGTCGGGAAGACAGGTACAGCCGTCAGGGTGAGGTACTCCGTGACAGAAGGGCGAGGAACCTGGGCGTGTGGTGGATTGTTCTGTGTGCGCCTGGATCTGGGATCTGGCTTTTTCCGTCGCCTCTTCGAAGACATGGGGTGAGTGTAGGCCGCAGCGCCGGCAAAGCACGTCGCCGCCGTGCTGCGCGGCAATGGCGGTGCAGGCAGCGTCGAGGCGCTCGGCCCGGGCCAGTGCGGTATTCGCTGGGGCCTCTGCCATCAGTGTTCGCTGTGCATTGGCAGGCTCTTCAGCCGTGGATCTCGTCGAGGACGATGTACAGCCTGTTGCTCCGCCCGCCATAACTGCGGCCGAGCATGTCCCCGGTGGTGTGCTGGCGGATTCCCGTGACTCGGTAGCGCTGCCCGGGGGCGAGGATCAGCTCGTGCTCGTCGTGCGGCATTCTGGTCGCCGATCCGACGTAGTAGCCACGGCTGGCGGTGATGGCGAAGTGGACATGCCGCTGCTGGGGGGTCCATTCGGCGTCGTCTCCCCACCCGTACGCCATGAGCCTGGTGTAGCCGGGGTCCAGCGAGGTCGACACCGGACGGTTGTCCCAGCTCAGCTCGTCGCCAGGGACGAGCCGGGCGAGGCGGTCGAACCAATTCTGGGCATCGGTGCTGGTTGCCCACGCTGCGCTCTCCTGCCGGTAGGCGGCCACAGGGTGCGGGAGCAGCCCATGGCCGCTGATCCACGCGGCCAGCTGCGCGGCCTGTTCCGGGCGCACGATGGCCGGACTGTTGTAGTCCTGTTCGCCGGTGTGGCGGTCGACGATGTGTGCGATTGCATCCGGGACCGTGGGCGCGATCGTGTCGCGATGCTGCTCGAGCATTGCGATCGCGGCCCTGTCTGGGCGGAGCCTATACCCGGACGGGTAGCCGGCTAGTACTGCCTGGATCTCGTAGTACGTGTGTGCGAGGACTGAGCTGGCCAGTCCCAGGTTCTCGGTCGTGAATGCCCTGTACGAGGTGTAAGAGGGGAACCCACGGGCAGCGGGGCGCTCCAGGCTGAAGGCGGCGACCGCCGCGAGGTCCCTCGCGGCGAGGGCGAACTGGAACGAGCTGACGGCCTCCTTCCGGGAGTCCCGCTTCCACGTGAGCGGTCGCCGGGATGCCCTGAAGGCGGTGCATGCGGCTGCGGAGAAGTGCCGCACGGCCTCCGCCGGTGATGGCAGGGCGTGAACGGCATCAAGGACGGCCTGCACACACTCGGGACAATCCCCAGGCACCGCCGTTCGGTGCCGCGGAGTTGCGAGGCAGCTGGCGATCACGCCGATCCCCACGCCTCGATCTGCTCGAGCCTTGCCTGGCCGAGCCGTGCCGTGACGGCCGTCCAGATCCGGGACTTGCTGACGTGCATGGGGGACATGGCCCTGAGGGCTTCGGCGCTCCAGCGTGGGGAGGTCATACGGCGTGTAGGGCCAGGTCGACCAGGCGGGCGCACTGGGCGTCCCTTGTGGCCCTGTGTGCCCCTGGCGGCGGGTCGATTCCGAGGGCGGCCATGGTGTCGTGGAGGCTGATCCGCTGCCCTGGCCGGAATCTTGCGGCCGCGGCCTCCATGGTGCAGTCGGTCCCTGCCCAGTGCGCCGCAGGGAGCCCGTGGATGGCCCACGCCTGCTCGAGCTGGCTGATGTCGTAGTCGCGGTTGTGGGCTACGACGACGGATCCCTCGAGGGCCGCGGCGAGCTGGTCCGCCACTTCGGCGAGCAGGGGTGCGGAGGCGAGCATGTCGAGGGTGATCCCGTGGATGTCCGTGGCGATGGTCTCGTGCTCGAGCACGGGGCGCAGGAGGCTCTCGAACAGCACCCTGCCGTCGTCGTCGACGACGGCGACCTCGATCATCTCGGCGTCGTCCTGCAGGCCCGTGGTCTCGCAGTCGACGTAGACCCTTCCACTTCCCATGCCCCCACCGTACGGGCGGGGTCCGACATTCCTGGCCGGTCTGGGCCTGACGAGCTCATTCCGGCTCCTCGAGCGCCTGTGGCTGCTCGCGCTCGAGCGCGGCGCTGATCTCGGCGGGCGAGGGCAGTGCTGCGCGCTCCTGCGCGGGCAGGGTCTCGTACGTATAGGAGGTGACCGCGATCGGCTGGGCGGCACCGTCGAGGGAGTATCGGACTGTGCGGTCGTTCTTCGATCCGCAGACGAGGATCCCGACGGTCGGAGCATGGAAGGGCTGGCGGAGCATGTCGTTGACAGCTGCCACGTAGAAGCCCAGCTGACCGAGGTCACGAGGGTGGAACCGGCCTTGCTTCAGCTCGAGGACCACGAACCTATTGCTGAGCCAGTGAAAAAATAATAGATCAATCTCATATAGATCGCCGTCCACATCCAAGGGGAATTGACGGCCCACAAACGAAAACCCAGGGCCGAGCTCGGCCAGAGTCTGGGTCATCCGCAGCGTCAGAGCTTCCTCCATGGCGCTCTCCTCGGCCTGGTCGTCCAGGCCGAGGAAGTCCAGGACAAGGGGGTCCTTGGCCAATGCGCCGACGAGCTCCTCGCCCTCGTCCGGAATGCGGGCCTCGAGGTTGTTGGGAGCTGCTCCGGTGCGCAGGTGGAGGCCCGTGTGGATCTGGTGCTGAAGCTGCTCCAACTTCCAGCCCCGTTCAACGGCGCGGGCGGCATACCAATCGCGGGCGGCGGGTTCTTTGAGCTTGAGGAGCTCGATGACATGGCCCCACGGCAATTGTCCAAAGTCACTTTGGACAATTCCCTCCGGCCAGTCCCACGCCGCGGCGAACGCGCGCATGTAACTCAGGTTCGAACGGGAAAAACCTCGTGATTTTGGGAACTCGGCCCTGAGGTCGAGCGCGAGCCGCTCGAGGACTTTGCTGCCCCATGGGCGCGTCGACTGCTGGTCGAGGATCGTCCGGCCGATCTTCCAGTACATCTGCAGCATCGCGGTGTTCGCGGCGCGGCGGGCGAGTGTCCTCGCGCTGCGCACCTCGTTCTTCACGGCTGCCAGGACTTCGGCGTAGCCGGCGGGGAGGTCGGGCTCGAGCTCGCTCATGGAGTCAGGCTATCCGGGCAGTCCGACACGGATCCGATGGCCAGCCGCACGGCCATCGGCCAACAGCTGCCGGACGGATCATCCGGCAGCGGGCAATTGTGCAGAGCGCCTTTGCACAATTGCCCGCGAGCTGGTGGCGGTGTGGGTCACGAGGCGGCCCGCTTCTTGTCGAAGTGCCCGCGGAGGCGGGCGATGAGCTCGTCTGTCTCGACCTCGGGCAGGTCGTCCATGGCGTCGCATTGCTCGCGCAGGGCCTCGATGGTGCGCTCGAAGCCTTCCTTGTCGCCGAGCATCGCGTGGGCTTCGAGCTTGTGGCGGCGGTGGACCTCGGTGGAGGGGGAGGCCATGACCCCGCGGGTGGAGGCTTTCAGGAGCAGTTCGGCGTCCCCGTCTTCGAGGGCGCGTGCGCCGAGCTCGTACGCGACGTCGCTGATCGCGGCGATCATCTCCTGCTGGAGGGGCTCGGACCACGACCAGGCTCCCCTCGTGCCCGTGCGCACGCCCTGGAACGGCTGGCCGGTGACGAGCTCGAGCGCTGCCTCGAGCGCTTCGTCGGACGCGGCGACGGCGTCGTTGCCCACGAGCTCGCAGAACACCGACCAGTCGGTAGGCACCGGGCACTGGTAGCAGTCGGCGTCGGCGAACTCGGGCAGGAACTTCTTCCCGCCGTCGTCTTCGCCGAGCCAGCGCCGCGCCCGAGAGATGTTCGGGTTGCGCTTGGTCGCCGTCACGACGGCGTTGGGGTGGATTGCGTGGTCGTACTCCTCTGTCGATGCAGGTCCGGTGAGCGCCAGGAACGCGATGAGCTCGGTGATCCGGGCCACCGAGGCGCCCTTGACCTGCGAGGGGTGCACGCCCTTGGCGTTCTCGATCCGGACCGGGCCGAGGATGCGGATGAACGGGGCGTCGGGAAGGTCGATCGTGACCTTGGCCCGGCTGGGGCGGCGCCTTGCGGCCCGCTCCCCCATCTCGATCAGCTTCGCCGGGCTCGAGGGGGTCTCCCCCGCTACGGGCAGCGTGGGGGCTTCAGCGGCCTCCTCGAGCTCGTCGTCCTCGTCCTCCCCCGGCTCGGTGGTGACGACGGGCACGACGGGCTCTGGGGCGGGCTCGGCCGGCACGGCCGCGTTCAGGGTGGTGACGAGGTCGTCGATGATGTCCGAGTAGAAGTGCTCGTCGACGATCTGGGCGGTCAGGGGGATGCCGGCCGGGTTCAGGGTCGCGGCCCGGTCCTCGCCGATCTCCAGACCCCACGCACCGCTGATCGTGCCCGGGGAGACGGCGGCGAGGCCGACCCTGGGCAGCTTCTCGACGAGCTCGGCCAGACGGCGCGCCTGGTCCCCTTCCGGAGCCTGGGACAGGAGCACGATCTCCGGCGGCCACGTGTCCGACGCGCCTGGGGCGACGCGGGCCTCCTGTGTCCCGGCATGCCCGAGCCGGTCCAGCAGGGCGGCGTCGTGCCCGGTGCGGGCCTCGAGCGTGCCCAGGAGCGCGTCGAGGTCCTCGTAATGCCGTACCCGGCCGGTGTCGAACGCGGACGGGAGCTCGGGGCAGAACCCCACGAGGGTCACGAGGAGGTCCTCGCTCCACTTGGAGCAGGCCAGCTCGATCGCGATCGCGGTCAGTGCCCCCTTTGTCTTCTCCTCGTCGCCGGTGATGGCCAGTGCGCCGATCTGCTCGAGGTCGACGAGGATGTGCCCGTCCTGCGGGTCCACGCCGAGCGAGACCAGTGCCGGGTACGGGGCGGTCGTCTTCGGGTCGAACGCCGGGATCACGCGCGGGTCGACCGCCCAGGCGCAGTCGTCGTCGCTGACGGCCTCGAACGGCTCCGGCAGCCTGGCCGGGCTTTCCAGGTACACCTCGACGGTGGACGGCGAGAGGCGCACCGCGAACAGCTTCGGCAGGTCCACGCCGTTCTCGTGGGCCCATGTCGCGATCCAGTGCAGGGCGAGGTCGATCTCCTCTACCCCGTTGGGGTCTTCGGCCGCGCGGAGCTCGAGCTCGGTCGCGGCGATCTCCGGGACCGGCATCGCGATCCGCTCCCCCACCCGGCGGTTCCGCTGTTGCCGCATCCGCCGCATCCCGAGGACGGCGAGGACACCGGCAGCGAGGATCGGGCCTGCACCCCAGAGCGTGGTCACGGGGAAGACGGACTCGGAATCCTCGACAGCGGACGCGGGGGCAGCGTGCGCCGCCTCAGACGGCGCCGCTTCCGACGTCGACGGGGCTTCCTGTGCCGGGGCATCAGCGGCTGGAGCCGCGGCCGCCGCGGCTTGAGCAGGAGCCTCGGCCGTTGCTGCCGGAGCGGGTGCGGGTGCCGGTGCCGGTGCCGCGGGGATCTCGGCCGCGGGTGCTGCCGACGTTGCCGGGATGGCGTTCGGGGCGATGAGCCGGTCGCCGGGACGGACGGTACCGGTGTGGCCTAGCTGGGTGCCGTCGGGCTGGACGATGCTCTGGGATGCCTGGAAGATCTCCTCCGCCTTGCCCTGGTCGCCGTAGACGTCCTTGGCGATGCTCCCGAGGGTCTGGCCGGCCTGGACCTCGACGTCCTTGTCGCGGTCGACGTGCGCGTCGGCGGGGAGTGTCAGGACCCAGCCGGAGTTGACGAACTGGTCACGGCCGAGGGCATGCCCGTCGGCCTGGGCCTTGCCGAGGTTGAGGTCGAGGATCTCCCTGAACCTCTCCCCCGAGCCGAGCCGGGCCTCGGCGATCGACCACAGCGAGTCACCATCCTTCACTGTCACCATCGGCGCGGCCTTCTCCGGGGCCGACGGCACTGCCGCCGCGGCGTGAACGGGGGCGGGTGTCCCCGGCACGGCTTCGGCCGAGACCGACGCGGGGGCCGCGGCATGGGCGGCAGGGGCCGAGGCGGCGGTTGCGGCCAGGGCTCCCCCGCTGACCGTGGCCATGGCCAGGACCGCTCCGACAAGCGCGCGCCCGGCCTGCTGCCCGATCCCGAACGCGGGAAGGCGCGGGGGCTCGACACGGCGCAGCGTCGAGGGGATGACCGAGAGGATCCCGACCGCCATCCACGCCCATGCGGTCCACCCGACGATCGGCAGCACATGGCCGATGAGGAAGGCGCCGGACCAGTCCGGCTGGGTGACGCCTGCGACGAGCACGTCCCACGTGGGTATCGGGTTGCCGGCGAGGATGGCCAGGGCCAGCGGGACGCCGACGAGAAGGACAGCCAGCAGGAGGAGGGCGCCGATGCCGGCGGCGAGCTTCCGCATCACAAGGTCTCCTTTTACTCGATCTGACATCTATAAATGTAGTGGGGCCGGGCAGATGCCTCAACGGCCACGCCCGGCCCATCGGGCTTCAGCTGATGATGACGGTCTGCATCTCGCCGATCGCGATCTGGGTCTGGGACTGGACCGACGTCGTGTTCGTCCCGGTCTGCCCCGCCGCCTGCCATGTGAAGGTCCAGTTTGCACGGGCAGTCACGGTGTACTTCCCGCCGGGCTGGTCCGTGCTCATCCGGGAGTAGATGTGGCCGCAGTCAGGGCTCGGGGTGACCCCGAAGCTCTCCTGGTACGGGGTGCCCTGGCTGAAGCACGTGATCGTCGACCCGTCGCCGAGATCCCAGTCGATCGAGGTCACCTTCGCCGTGCCGGAGATCGCGACCCCGCCGATGGTCGCCGACTGCGCCCAGGGCCCGAAGTTCTGCTGGCTCGGCCCCTGCACCCACAGCCATACCGGAAGCCCGACCGAGCCCTTGGAACCGGCATCGGGCTTGGGGACGATGCCGATCGGGATCGGCTGGAACACGAACCTCTTGAGCAGCTCCACCGCAGCCAGCCCAGGGGTCATCTGCGTGACACCCGCGGGCGGCTTGTCCAGCCACACCTGGGTCGACGAGGCGATCCCGACGCGCTGGAACGGGTCATTGCTCGAAGTCGGGTTCCCCGCGCACTGGTACCACGCGCCGTCCGAAACAGTCTTCCCCGGCGGCGGGGCCTTCTGAGGATCTGCGAGCTTCCAATAGCACTGGTCCGTGTTGGACCAGACCCCGAGGTCCGGGTTGCTGCACGCGACATCCTTGCCCGAGGAGTCCTGGCACGACGTCGGCCCCGGCTGGACAACCGTCTCCGACCCACCCTTCGTATTAGACCCCTGCGACGACGAACCCGGCGACGGATCCGAACCGGGGCGACTCACATCAACATTGCAGGTGCCTCGGGCACACGACCCGTCCATGGGTGAGATGGCCTGTGCGGGCAGGCTTGTTGCTACCGAGACCATCAGGCTGACAACCGCTGCCGTGAGTAGCGTCCGTGTGCGTGTCAGCATGCGTTTGTCCCGTCTTGGAAGGTCTTTGTAACCAGCCAGCGAGCGTTTGCCGGGTCGTATTCAGTCCAGTAGCCGACCGTTACACGCGGCACCGACGGCTTCGACGCAGGGCTTCCGTCGGGATTTGTTCCGACGACATTTGAGCTGTCTTCGCATACCTGGAGCTGGGCCGAACCGTGCGGGTAGGCCTTGCCGTTGTACGTGAGGTCACCCGTGAACCCGGAGATGAGTGAATTCTTGACCTCGCCGGTGTAGGTGGTCTTGTCCGTGGCCGCTTTCGTGACGTACTGGGTTCCCCAGTCGAGGGCCTGCTTGGTGGAAACAGCCTTCAACGCTGCGGGATCGCCGTTCTTGGTTCGGCTCGCGTTGTCCAGGACCTTGCCGAAGGCATTGATCGCGACCATGGACTGGTCGAGGGCCTCTTTGTCGCTGGTGGGCGGCGGGACTGACGCTGGCGCCGTCGGGGTGGGTGTGGCTGAGGGGCTCACGGCAGTGGGCGTGCTGGTTGCGGTTCCGGTGGTGGGGCCGCCTGGGTTGCCTGCGCATGCGGTCAGGGCCAGGACCGCCGCGGCGAGGGCGGCGCCCAGGGCGGTTCGGGTGGTCTTGATCTGCATGGTGTCTGCCTCTCGGTTTGGCGGTCTTTGGTGGCCGGTCCTGGTCATCCTGCTGCCCCCTACTGTTTCAGGACTCGTGAGGTGGTCGTGGTCGTGGACGTGAGCTTGGGGATGCCGATCGCGGCGAGGATGATCGCCGGCCGGCTCGAGGTGACGGTGACTGTGAGTGTGTCCCCCGCCGCGGACACGGAGCCCTGCACGCCGGCGGCCGCGATGTACGACCGGGCCCTCGCGGCGCCTGTCTGCAGGTCGATGGTCGGCGTCCCGCCGGCTACGGCGTTCCCGCCGACGGCGTTGGCGCCGGCCCGGGCGGCGGCCTCGGCGATGTTCCGGGCCTCGCGGTCTGCGGCGATCTTCTGGCCGCCGTCGACGACGAGTCCGACGGCGAGCAGGAGGCCGATGAAGGTGATGACCATCAGGAGCGTGGCGGATCCGCGCTCTCGATGCTCGGCCCCCGGGCTGCCTGTGAGCCGGATGTTCATGGCTGCCTCTGGGTGTAGGCGTCGACGGGCTGGCTGGCGGTCTTGGTGATCGTCATGGTCCCGGGAAGCATGGGAAGGAGGCCGTAGAGCGGCACGACGCAGCTCACGGTGGCGCGCACGGTGCCGATCTGTCCGAGCGGGGCGTTGAAGCCCGAGGTGTCGATGCTGGCGCGGGTGCTCTGGCATGGGGCCTGGGCCTGGTTGATCGCGGCCGAGGCCGCGGAGGCGCCGTTGGCCTGGGCGAGCCCGGCGCTGCGGGCGAGGGCGGCGTCTCGGGCCGCTGCGCCGGCTGCGGCCTCGACGTTCTGCCCCGCAGTGGTGGCACGGAAGCCGAAGACGAGCAGGAGAAGGAGCAGGATGAACCCGGGCACGACGATGACGAGCTCGAGGGTGGTCGAGCCCCGTTCGTCGCCGTCGCGGTGCGTGGTGACGTGCTTCATGGCGTCGTCACCCTCTCCACGGGTCCGGTCCGGGTCGCGGAGACCGCGGGGCCTCCCCATCCGGCGACGATGGTCCCGCTGGACCCGGTCACGGTCACGGTGACCGTGGTCCCGGTCCTCTGCACGCTGACTCGGGCGGCGTCGAGACGGTTCGAGGCGAGTACCCGGCCGGCGGCTGTCTCGCCGGCCCCGGGAGGTGCCTGGTAGGCGCGCGCCGCCGAGTACGCGGCATCAGCCGCCGCCCCCGCGACATTGCGCGCGTTCATCCAGAACGCAGCCTGGAACGTGCCGAAGAGCAGGAGGAGGACGGCCGGGAGCACGATGACGTTCTCGAGCGTGACCGATCCCCGCTCAACGTCATCGCTCCGTTTCCAGCTCATCGTTCCCCCCAATCCCCTTCGGGGCCGTGTCAGCTGCCGAGGCGGCCGATCTGTCCGGCCTTGCTGTTGATTACGCCGACGACGATCGCGATGACGGCGACGGCGACGAGGCCGATCCCCGCGGCCCAGAGGACCTGCTCGAGGGTGATCGATCCACGCTCGGAGTCCTTGTCCTTGGGCGCGAGCGCACCCTCGATGCGCCCCTGAAGGGCGATTCCTGCCGTGTAGAGGGTTGCTGCGAGATGCAGGCCGATGTTCCTCATAGCGGTCTTCCTTTCTCCCCGTCGTTTGTTGTAGAGATGTCTTGCTTATTCGAGTAAACCCGTGTTCCAGCGGGTTTTTCCAGTCAAGTCGGTGCTATGTCCCCAGAAGCCTGATGATCGGGGGCACGGCGATGAAGGCCAGCAGGAGCATGCCGAGGACCGCGGCCGGAATGGTGATCTTCTCGGTCTTGGCGTTGGCCTCCGTGCGCATCTGCGTGAGGAGCTCGACCCGAAGGCCCGCGCCCCGGGCCCGGAGCGCCTCGTACACGGAGACGCCCTCGGTGCCGGCGAGGGACATGTAGTCCGCGAGCTCGGCGAGCTCCTTGACGTCGATCTCGGCCGCGAGCTGCTTGAACGCCTCCCACGGCTGGGTGCCCCGGAACTCGGCCAACTGCAGGGACTGCTGGAGCCGACGGAACACCCACGAGTCGGCAACGTGGGCGCTGCGGTACAGGGCGACGGCTGCGCTGGAGCCGGACTTCCGGTCGACGGCGACGAGCTCGATGAACGCGGCGACGGCGCGGGAGAAGTCCTGTCGCTTCTCCTTCGCCTGCGAGGCGACGGCGAGGTTCGCGGCCCACATCAGCACCAGGCCCAGGAGGGCGGCCAGGGGCAGCGAGTAGAGCACGAGCACGGCCGGGTAGCTGCCGGCGAACACGACGACGAGCGAGAGCAGGGGTACGGCGACGAGGCCGAAGAGGCCGGCGATGCCTTGTCGGGTCGCGTGCTGGAGCGGGGTGACCTCGACGAGGGAGAGGTCCTTCGGGTCTGCCTTGAGCCATTGGAACGGACCGGTCTGAACGGCACGGCCGAGCTTGTCCCGGAAGGACTGGTTGGAGACCTCGACGTCCTCGGCGCGCAGCTGCTCGAGCGCAGAGGACAGGCGGGGCCTGCGCGGGACGAACTCGGCCGCGACGACGATCACGCCGAGCCCGACGGCTGCCCCGATGATGAGCGCTGCCCAGATCATGAGGCCTCCTGAGCCCGGTGGATGGTCCTGCCGGTGAGGCTGCTGGCCTGTTCCCCGACGGCGTCCGCTGTCTCGCCGTCATGGTCGGGTGCGGCGAAGAGCCGCGGCGGTGTACGGATCGCCGACATGCTGCGCATCCACAGCAGCACCGCGCCGTAGGCGGCGAAGATCAGCGCGACCACCAGCTGTCCCACCGGCTCGCGGTAGAAGCTGAAGTAGTCGGCGAAGATGGTGGCCGCCCCGCCGAGCAGGACGACGTTGATGATCGTGACGCTGCGCGCGGTGGTCCGGTTCGTCTCGCGCTGCGCTTCGATCTCGCGCCGGTTGGTGACTTCTTCCTGGATGGCGTGGGCGAGGTCCGTGAGGGCGTTGCTGAGCGAGCTGACCTGGATCTGGCTGGCCAGGATCAGCCGGGTGGCCAGGAGGTCGCCGGTGGGGTCGTCGATGTCGTCGGCGAACGCGCGCAGCGCATCGCGGGTCCTCCACCGTGCGGAGAGGCGGGCGACGAGGTTGGTGACCTCGGTCTCGATCGATGCCGGGGCGTTGGGAAGGGACGCGACGATCGCGCGGGAGAGCGACATCGACCCGGTTGCGACGAGCGAGGCCAGGGCGCGCGACCAGCTCTCGAGGCCTTCGAGCCTTTCGACCTCGCGGCGCTGGTCGGCGTTGGAGAACAGCGCGGGGAGGATGAACGCTGCGAGCGGGGCGGCGACGAGGACGACGACCCACCCTGTGCGGGCGAAGAGGAGGACGCCGGCCGAGATGCCGATGACCAGGGCCCAGGCCCCGCGGGGCCCGAACCTTGCCTTCAGGCGCGCCCACGCTCCGGGGCCGCGCCGCTTCCGCGTCCCGAGCCGGGCGCCGGTGGCGCCGAGGACCACGACGAGGATCCCGAGCGTGATCCCGGCCGCGCACAGGACGGCGAGGACCGCGCCCGTCATGAGGCCCTCCAGAGCTTGTTCACGTCGTAGCCGAAGTCGGCGAGGACGGCGGCGAGCTTGTCGCTGGGGCGCCCCTCGCGGACCGGGACCGCGGGCTCGCCGCGCTCCGGGGATCGGAAGAGGTAGTGCGCGACTGGCCTGTCGCCTTCGCCTCGCTGGATCTCGGCGATCTCGGTGACGTGGCGGCGGATGCCGGCGCCGGTGAAGGTGGAGAGCTGGACGATCAGGCGGATGTGGTCGATGATCTGCCGGTTGGCGAACACGTCGGAGGTCCCGAGCTCGCGCTGCTGGAGCGCGGCGAGCTTAGCGATCGCGTCCTGCGAGGTGTCGGCGTGGATCGTGGTCATCGACCCTGCCGCCGACGCCATGGCAAGGAACATGGGCACGACTTCGGAGGAGCGGACCTCGCCGACGATGATGCGCTGGGCGTCCGCGCGCAGGGACGAGGCGAGCAGGTCGTCGAGGCTGACGGCGCCCACGTGCTCGTTCGTGCGGGTGTCCCGCTCCCCTTGCCCGGGGCGCTCCTGGAGCGCGAGGACGTTGTGGTGGTTCGGCTCTCCGAGGTAGAGCTCGCGCTCGGTCTCGATCGTCACCACCGGCTCGTTTGGGTCGAACGATGCCGCGAGGGCCCTGGTGAACGAGGTCTTGCCGGCCCCGGGGTGCCCGGACGTGACCACAGACTGCCGGGCCCTGACGGCCGCGGAGAGGAGCTCGGCCGCCTCCGCGGTGAGCATGTCGAGCCCGACCAGATCCTCCAGGGTGATGTTGCGGATCCGGTGGCAGCGGATGCGGAACGCGGGCCTGGTCGCGATCGGGGGCAGCCACGCGGTGAGCCGCTCGCCCTCGGGGGTCGGCAGGGACATGCGAAGGATCGGTTCGGCCGTGGTCCACTCGCGCGAGCCCTCCCCTGCCTGCTGGACCCATGACTGGACCATCTCGACCAGTTCGGCGTCGCTGCCCGCGATCGGGGGGACGCGCTCATCGATGCCGTTGGCCCGGCGGACGATGAGCTCGTCGGCGCCGTTGGCGTGGATGTTCTCCACGGTGACGTCGTCGAGGTACTTCTGGATGGGGCCGAGCCGGTAGGCGAGGTCGAAGAGGCGGCGCTGCAGCGCCGCGGTCTCGTCCTGGGTGAGCCGGTCCTTTCCGGCGCGCACGCGCTGCTCCTGGTAGTCGGCCAGGGCCTTGCGGATGATGTCCTGTCCGACGGCGTCGCGGTTCCCGCCCGCCTCCTCGTCGGCCCGCAGCTGGCGGGCGTTCACGACCATGTCGGCCAGGTGCTCGATCATCGACGCGTCGTCGTCCCCGGCCCGGGAGCCTCCCGCCGCCGGCTGCGCCTCGGGCGCTGGCGTCGGGGCGTCGGCGACAGGGCGGCCGCTCGGCCTCGCCGCCCCGGCCGCGGCGAGGGCTGCCGCTGCGGGATGGCGCTGCCCCTGTTCGGGCGCGCTCTGGTCTTCGATGAGCGGGAGGCCTGCGAAGAGGCTCCTCACATCGTCTGGTCGGCTCACTGTTCCCCCTCAGTGTTCGTCGTATGTGTAGAAGCTCCTTGGTGCTGGATCATGACGCTCACAGCCCTTCGAGCTCGGTGCTGAGCGCTGCGTCGACCAGGCCCCGGTTCCGTCCTGTCGCGGTCCGGAGCGCCGAGACGAGCTGCGCGGCGGCGCGCGGGAGCGCCTTCCTGGCGAAGCGCTGCGCCGCCGTCGCGCCGTCGCTGTACACCGCGGCGGAGGCCGGGTCGTGCGGCAGGGAGGCGATGAGGGGCAGCTGGAGGGTGGCGGCGACTTCGGTCGCGGTGTACCCGGTGTGGGGGTCGTCGACAGCGAGCAGCATGAGGTGCTTGGTGTGTCCGACGCTCTTGAGCGAGGCCTGGATCTCGGCCAGGCGGGCGTGGATCGCGAAGGTCGCGGACAGCGACGGGCGGGCCACGACGAGGACGGCGTCGGCGCTGTGCAGCAGGGGCGTCCTGGGATCGTCGACGTCCCAGCGGCCGGCGTCGAAGAGCACGTCGATCCCGGCGCTGTCGAACGTCTCGGCGGCCTGCCCGAGGTCCGCCCAGATCCGCCCGAGCCCGGTGGAGGTGCGAGGGTCGACCACTCCGGGCAGCAGGTAGCGGGTCGCCTGGTCGACGGTGTCGGCGTCGAGCGGCCGCAGCTGGGCCCACACGTCGTTGTGGCTGATGCTCCCGTGCCGTGCGGCGGCGACTGCGAGGTTGACCACGTTCGCAGGCTGCCAGGGCACCTGGCCGCGCAGGTACCCGGAGAGGACGCTGCTCGAGTGCGAGGTGTCGACCTCGGCGAGGATCACGCTCCGCTCCCAGGCCTGCGCGAGCGCGAGGCCGGCCGTGGTGGCTCCTGGCGAGCCGGAGAGGCTGAGGAGGAGGATCGTCGCCATTAGTTCCCCCCGTCCAGGATCAGGGCGACGCGGCCGGTGGCGGCCCGTGCGGCCAGCAGGGCGGCCTGCGTACGGGGGACCTGGACCGCGACGAGGGTGGTGTTCCTGTCGGCCGAGGGCGAGGTGCTCACGACCGTCGCGGAGATCGCGTCGGGGTCCTTGGCCGGGACGTCCTGTCCGTTGCCGGGGGTCCCGATGAGGCGGACCCTGTCCCCGGCGGCGAGCGGGTAGGACGGGATCTGCGAAGCGGTCAGGTTCAGGCCCACGATCGATTGGCTGTCGCTGAGGCCGGATCCGCCCGAGACCTGCTCGGGGGCGATGATCGCCCCTCCGACGACGTCCTTGACCACGGTCTTGCCCACGAGCGCCCCCTGGTCGGTGGTCGCGACGCTCTTGATCGGCTGGCCCTCGGGGATGTCGACGGTGGCCAGGTCGGAGGTCGTGATCACGTGGCCGCGGGGAAGGTCCCCGGCGGCCGTGAACACCTGACGGGTGTGCGTCTGGGCGTTGAGGATCCACACGAACAGGAGGGCGAACACGACGACGAGGACGATTCCCGCGGCGATCACCGGTGGCCTTGCCTTCGATCGGGTCGGTGAAGCGGCCTTCTTCGGTCTCTCGGCCTTCTTCCCGGGCGCGCTTTCCGTCGTGGTCGTCATGGTTCCCCCTCTTGTTCGGTTTCTGGTCTGGCTCAGCCGGGAAGGCTGTCTCGGTAGGCCTTCAGGGACACGGTCAGGAGCTGGGTCCTGTTCTTGTGCGTCCACTTGGCGGCGAGGCCGTCGATGACGGCCAGGTGCTCGGGACGGAGCTTCATGGCCTTGGTGTCGTACTCGGCTTCGCCGCGGCGGAGCGTCGGGATCGTCGCGGGGCGCCCGAAGAGGTCCCCCTCGGGGACCGGGCTCTCGGTCTGGGCGAACAGCTCTGCCATGCGGGGGTGGGCCCATGAGACTGCGTTGAGCAGGATGTTCGGGTAGGAGACCTTCGACTCGCGGTGGTGGGCCTCGAGCCACCTCATGAGGTCGGTCGGGATCCTCAGCGTGATGTTCCCCGTGTGCTGCTCCTCCCCCACCGTTGGAGCGTTCGGCTCGACCGGGTCCGGCACGGCGGCCAGCTGCACGGCCGACGGTGCCGGCTCCGCGGCGGGTGCCGGCTCCTCGCGTGGCCGATCCGCAGCGACGGGGGCCGGCTCGGCTGCGCCCGAGGATTCGGGGCGGAGCTGGGCGCGGCGCTTCAGGCCGCCCAGCGGTGAGAGCTTGTTCTCGGCCATCACGCCTTTGCCTCCTCGAGTGCTGCTTCCTGGGCGGAGAGCTCGGCGACGATCTGCTCGGCGAGGGCCATGTAGTCCTCGGCGAGCGAGCCTGCCGAGGCGGCCAGCTGTGGGCCGCCCTTGCCGGGGTTCTTCAGCCGTTCCCAGAACGGCGCCTGGGTCTTGACCTCCTGGGCCAGCTCGTGGGCCGACTCTCCCCGGAACGTTGCGTCGGCGTCGGCCGCGACGACGTTGCGGATCTTCGCCTCGAACACCGGGGCGATCCCTTCGAGGCTCTGCCCCAGGATCTCCCTCGGCCGCTTCTCTACCCTGGTGGCCCCCGTGGGGACGCCGAAGAGGACGACGCCGAGCAGTGCGACGAACGGGTTCAGCGTGTTCACGTTGGTCACGCGGCGCGCGAGGGACTCGAGCCCCTTGAGGGACTTCGGTTCGGGGCGGACCGGGGCGAGGATCCACCGGGAGGCGAGCATGGCCTCCTCCACCGCCGTGTACCCCGCGTCCGACGGCGGGGTGTCGATGAAGATCAGGTCGTAGTCCTGCGCGACCTTCGCCAGCGCACGGGCCACTCCCCCTCGCATCTTCCCCCCGCGCAGCGCATCGCCGTGCAGGATGTCCAGCAGCCGGGACGTGTGCTCGCCGCCGGAGAGGACGTCGAGGTTCTCGCGTACCCCGGTCGTCGGGACAGGTGCCTCCCCGAACTGGACTGCCCGGGCCAGGGCCTGCCCGTCGTCGTACCTCTCGTCGTCGATGTAGCCGAGGTTCACGGCGACATTGCCCTGGGCATCGAGGTCGACGACAAGCGTCTTGTAGCCGGCTTCCGCGAGCACGGTCGAGAGGTTCGTGGTCAGTGTCGTCTTGCCGACGCCGCCCTTGCCGTTGGCGATGCAGACTGTTCGCCTGCATGCCTCCAGCACGTCATCCGGGAAGAGCGCAGAGCTACTGCGCACTGATTGCGTGGGTGTCGAGTCCATAACGCACAGTCTAGAACCAGTCAACACATGTTACAAGGATGTTCTAGACACTTTTACAGTATGACTCACATCCGTCATCGAGTTGATAACTACATAGTCCATGAGAATTAGCTGTGTCTACAAGTCACGTGGAACACGTATTACATCCGTGACTATCGATCACTAGCGCTGCATCAGCCATGCAGCATTGATGCAGTATCGATGCAAGTCTTTTAGGATCACTGTATCGCTACTGCATCGCTACTGCATCGCCAGACAATAGGAAGTGATCGTTACACGTGTCAGAGACGGTTGACTGCTATGTGTGAGCGGCGCGGGTAATGGTTCGCGGCCGGGCTGTGCACGCATGTGAGACGTTCCGCTCCTGATATAGGCATGGGGGAGTAACCTGATGAGCTGCTGTGGAGGAAACGAGTTGTCGTTGTGCCCTAACTTGGGGCTCGATGGTTGTGGACGCTTCCCCGGTGTGGATGGGGCCGGTGCAGGTGAGGGGGCTCGATGAGACGAACCGGCCCCGTTTTGAACCCACCATCGGGTACTCCGTGGCCACAATATGGCCAGTAGTGGGTCAAGGTTGGGCGTGTAGCCCTCGGTTCGGATGAACCGGCCCCCGTATCTGGCCAGAAACAGCCCATCCCTGACCAAAAAGGGGGTCTATGCCAGCACCGGTCCGGGGTCCGATGAGGGGGCTCTTGAGGAAATGGCTCAGGGCTGCCGGGCGTCGTTCGCCCATTGCTGGAGGATGTCATCGGCTAGGGACGTGTGGTAGCGCTTGCGCTTGCCGGCGTTGATCTCCTCGGCGAGGTCGCGGAGTCTCCAGCGCGGCGCTGCCCCGCCAGTTGAGCGCGAGCGCGCCTGCGAGGAGATCGTCGGCGCCGTAGGTGTGGCCCGCGGCCCGGAGCCTTGTGAGCCCGTCGACGACTGTCGAATGGTCCGAGCTGTGGGCCAGGCCGGTGCTCGAGTTGATGAGGCGGGTGTGGGCACATGATAGAGACCCCCGGGACACACTCCGTAGGCTGACCTCGTGCTGCACCTTCTCATAGACACCTCTACATGTCTGGACCTTGCACAGCGACGGGACGGGCAGCGATGGATCGTCGCCTTGCGTGTACTCATCCATCAGGGAGAGGTGAAGCTCCTGGTCCCGCCGGTAATCGTTGAGGAATTCGACCGCAACGAGGCCAGAGTGCAGGCAATGATGACGTCGAGCATCGCGTCTCGGTTCAAGCAAATCCGCCAAGACCTCGTGACCTACGGCAGCGACGACGATGCCCACGCTGTGGAGGTCATCGAGGACCTGGGCCGGCATCTCCCGCTCATCGGCGCGATGACGAGCCGGAACTTCCGGGAAATCCGTGAACTCCTCATCGCCGGTCAGACCGTCGAGCCCACGGAGGCCGAGATGATGCGCGTCGTCGAGCGCGGATTGAGAAAGGCCGCGCCATTCCACAGTGGGAAGAACAGCGTCGCCGACGCTGTCATCTTCGAGCTCTATCAGACCGCTACGCAGGCAGCGGACCTCACGGAGGACCCGCACGCCTTCGTCACCAGCAATTACACCGACTTCTCTCGTGTGAATGGTGATAGACGGGAGCCGCACGACAACATCGCGGAGGCATTCGACGGGACCGGCAGCCGATACGCACTCGGGGTCGACGGCCTCGACATGATCCTGCGCGATCACTTCGGTGAGGAAATCGAGGAACTCTTCGAGGAGACAGACTTCCGAGAAGAGCCCCGCCGGCTGGACGAGATCGTCGCCGCGGAGACCGAGATGTTCGACCGCATCTGGTACTACCGGTCCATGCAGCACGACTACCGCGCCGAACAGGAAGAGGACATAGAAGAGCTCGAGCGTCTCCGAGCCATCGCCGGCCCCGCCCGTGCGCGCGTCGAGGCTACCTATACCCAGCCCGGGCAACTCGGACCGTACACGGACTTCGAGCTCGGCATGCTGAACGGGAAGATGAGCGCGTTGCGGTGGGTGTTGGGCAGCGCATGGGACTTCCTCGACACCTGATCGCCGGACGTAAGCCGATCGCTAGGAGAACGCGTTCGACGATGGTCAGGCCAAGTCCTCGAAGCTCTCCTCGCCTGGGCGCCAGACCATCCAGGCTCGATCGGGAAATCCCCATGAGGTGGGCGATCTCTACGTAGACGTTGGCGCACCTGCTAGCTCAGCCGCGCCGGCTCCTCCGGTACGCGATCCAGCCGACGGCGGCGATGCCGACCACGATGAGCAGGGGGAGCGGCAGGCGGGCGGTGAGGTGCCAGATCGCGGAGTGGGCGATCCAGCTGGCGACCTGCTCTCCGAGGTCGGGCGAGCTGTAGCGCGCTGGCTGGGCGAGGTGTGCGATCACTTCGTCTCCTTGGTGTCGTGGGGGCCGAGGCCTTCCCCGGCGAGGTCGTAGAGGACCTGGGAGTAGGGGGACAGGGCCAGCGGGGGGATCTGGTGGAGGTCTTCGAGGGTGGCCCGCGGCCGGTCGACGCGGACGAGTGCGAGGAGCGCCCTGTCCTCCTGGTCCTCGGTGAGCCTGGTGCGGGGCCCGATCGGTTGGCTGGCGTCGAGTGCTTCGGCGTAGCGGAGGAGGAGTCGGGGGTCCGTGGGGTTGCCCGCGTGGCAGAGGGCGCTGACGACGTCTGCGGCGTTCATGGCTCGCCTCTAGGGGCGTTCGTTGACGAGCTTGTCCGCGGTCTTCGCAGAGACCGAGACGATGACGGTCGAGCCGGTGTCGAGGGCTGCTGCCTCGGCTGTGGGGTAGTAGAAGAAGCCGCGCCCGTCGGAGGAGACCATGGCCTCGTCGGGGCCGCTGTAGACGAGATGGGCTCGGGGGGACCCGTCGGGGTCGGTGAGGGGCCCGACCCAGTGGAGGTATTCGCCCTCGCTGAAGAGCCTGAGGGTGGTGCCGTCGACATCCTGCGTGCGCATGGGACTCCTTAAATACTCGATCTGACATCTATAGATTATTCGATGAAAGCCGCTGGAACAAGATGCGGAGTTGAAAGCCCCCGTACGGGAGCCGTCGTACGGGGGCTGGCTCTGGGGGTTGGGCGGGGGACTCAGGTCCAGCCGTTGGCAGCGACCTCGTCGCGCACGGCAGACGTGAGCTTGGTGCGGACGCGGCAGATGTGCCTGCGCGCGCTGTCCCGGGAGAGCCCGAGGCGGGCGGCGGCGGCCGCCTGGCCCTCACTGCCTCCGAGGTACCAGAGGCTCACGAGCGAGACCTCCTCGGGGGTGAGGATCCCTGAGTCGAGGGACCAGGCGAAGAGGTCGGCGACGTCCTTCTCCGACGTCTCGGCCGGGTTCTCGGTCTCCGCGCCTGCCGAGCGCTGGTGCAGGACATATTCGACTGCTCCGCCGTCCAGCCCATCGGTGCGGAGCGCGTCGACGAGCGCCGGGTCCCGGCGGTCCTCTTCGGTGACGGAGTGCAGGGCGCCGAGGGTGAGGTTGCCCGCGACGGACCCGCTGCGGTGGAGCGGGTGGACGAGGACCTGCTCCCAGAGGGCCCCGAGGTAGATGGAGACGGCGTCCTTCAGCGGGTACCTTCGCAGTGCCCGGGTGGAGGTCGCGACGGCGATCGCCTTGGGCACGAACACGACGAGCACCGCGAGGTGGGCGAGCGTGTCGCCGCTCTGCGCGGCCTCGACGAGCTCGGCGAGGACCGCGTTCTTCCAGGCGGCCGGAACCGAGCGGTTCCGGAAGTGCTCGTGGATCTCGGACAGGGGCACGCCTCCGAGGGCCGGGTAGGCCCCAGCGGGGGCATGCGGAGCGTGCTCGGCGAACGCCGATTCGATGGATGCCGGGCTCGCGTTCCGGACTCGGGAGAAGGCATCGGCGGTGGTGGTGGGCTGCATCTCAGGCTCCTTGAGATTTGTGCGCGTGGCACCTGGTGATGCACCGAGAGCAGCAGGGCCCCCCTTGCGCTGAACCTTGCTGTGCGGGGCGGCAGCCCACCGCCCGAGGGCTGCCGACGTCCTTGCTGGAGCCTGTTTCCGCAGGTCAGCAATGCGGTGCCTGCGGCACACCGTGATGCGCGAAGATTCTCGGAAGCGTTCCGTCCTGCTGTGT
>NZ_JAYGGQ010000025.1:0-44703 GCF_034931225.1 Sinomonas terricola | reverse complement strand
CCCGGCAGAGGTTGCCCCGACGATGTTCACCGCGTCCGGCCACACGTGGATGACGAAGCCCTCCTGGTCGAGCTGCTGCACGAGCGGCGCATCTGCGCTGCCCGGCACCGGGCCGACATTCACCGGCACCAGGGTCGGATACGTGGACTGGGCCAGAGAGTACGTGGACTGCGGCAGCTGGACGCCTGTGGCGATCCCGATGACCCGGACAAGGTCGGCCGCGGCCGCCTGCGTGACGGTATCGGCATCGTCGGCCACCACGACCACGGCCTGGGCGGCTCCGTTGGCGACCAGGGTCACGGTCGAGGCCGTGGCCTGCCTGATGCGGGCATCCGGTGCACTGGCCACCGCGGGTGTTATGGCCGCCTGAACCGCCAGGGGCGCGATCGCGGCACCGGCAATCAGCCGCAAGACATTGCGCCTGTTGTGTTCCATTCAGCTAGTCCTCTCAGAGGGGCGTAGAGAATTCCGATCATTGGTGGGTGCGCCCGCCGGATCGGCCTCGTGGGCTGGAACGGCAACGGGGAAGATGCACGCCGCCCGAATGATCGGACCAGCGCCGCCCGCGGCTGCCGGAGGCATTTGGACTGGGCTCGCTGGCCCCGCCTCGTTCTCCGGCCCAGCCTCCAGGCCTACAAGCACCGGGCGGTCCCCGATTCGTTGTCGTTGAACCTAGGTCCTAGGTGGGATGATTGGCAAGAGGGCAGAGCCATCGCTCCTGAATTCCCACCGGGCCGCTGAGCCCATGCGGATGAGCCGCAACAAGACCGTAGCCGGACAACACTTGACCTAGGACCTAGGTGTTCATACATTGTTCACGAGGGCCTGCACGGCGCGGCTATCCGCCTCGGTGCGACAGGCCCTCTGTCCGAAGAGAGGTCGATCCCATGGCTGTGAAGATCCATCGCGACGAGAACGTCGCGAGGTGTCGAACGTGATCCGGTACGCGGTCGGACGTGTGGTCCGCCTCGTCCTGTCGCTGTTCGCGGTCTCATTGATCACGTTCGGCATGCTGCAGCTCGTCCCAGGGACTTTCGCTCAGTTGTCCGCGCTCAGCGCCACGTCGCTCGGATCGACTTCGGGACAGACGGATGTCGAGGCTACGCACGTCAGCGACCCGGCGGCGTGGCTGCAATACGTGACGTTCATGCGCGGGTTCCTCGTCTGGAACATGGGCCCGTCATACAAGTACCCTCAGAACAGCGTCGAGAGCCTTATCGGAGAGGCACTCCCGGTCTCGCTGACCCTCGCCACCCTCGCGATCATCGTGACCCTCCTGCTCGCGGTACCGATCGGGGTGATCGCCGCCCTGCGCAAAGGTCGACTGGCCGACACTGGCACGATGTTCGTCCTTACGCTCCTGCAGGCGCTGCCGGGCTACCTGTTCGCGCTTCTCCTGGTCCTCGTGTTCTCCGTCTGGCTGCGGGTTCTTCCGCTCAGTGGCTGGGAGAGCCCAGCGAACCTCGTCATTCCTGTGATTGCTCTCGCTGCATATCCGACCGCAATCCTCGCTCGCTACGTGCGCTCATCGATGCTCGAGTCACTCCGAGAGGAGTACGTCGTCGCAGCCCTCGCCAAAGGCGGGAAGCCCGGAACCGTCGTCGTGCGGCATGTGCTGCGCAACTCCCTGATTCCGCTCGTGACCGCGGTCGGCCCTATCTTCGCGAGCCTGACCATCGGAACGGTGTTCGTGGAGGTCCTTCTCGGGATACCTGGCATCGGTCGGCTGTTCACGCTTGCGGCGCGCACGCGTGACATGCCGCTGTTGATGGCGACCACGCTCGTCTTCGCTCTGATCCTCATGCTCGTGAACCTGCTCGTGGACCTTACATACGGGCTTCTGGACCCCAGGATCAGGCACGCCGAACAAGCGTCCCAGCGACGCCGGCTCGTTCGCCGCCGGCCCGAGCGGGCAGCGCCCGCCTCCGCCGGCCTATCCGTCAGCGCGATTCAAGGAGAGCGCCCATGACCGCCACGGCCGTCGACCGCGGTGACACAGCGTCACCTCGACCGCGAAGCGAGTTCCAACGCGGATGGGCACGTTTCAGCAAGCATCGCCTTGCCATGACTGGCCTTGTCTTCATCGCGATCCTCGTGGTGGTCGCTGTACTGGCTCCCGTCATCGCGCCGTACTCGTACACCGAGCAGGACCTTCTGGGGCGGCTTCAGCCCCCGATGAGCGCGGGGCATCTTCTGGGCACGGATGAACTCGGACGAGATGTGCTCTCACGGCTGCTGTTCAGCCTGCGCACCGCCCTGATGATCGGCTTCGGCGCAGAGGCCGTTGCCCTCGCGCTGGCACTCGCGATCGGGCTCTGGGCTGGTTATCGGGGTGGCCGGGCCGATCAGATCCTGATGGCATTCGTCGACGTGATGTTCGCCTTCCCGACGTACTTGTTCGCCGTCCTTCTCGTCGTCGTCTTGGGCCGTTCGCCCCTGTCGATTGTGATCGCGATCGGAGTGGCCTCGTGGGTCACCCAGGCGCGCCTGGTTCGCGCCCAGGTCCTCAAGCTGAAGAATTTCGAATTCGTCGAATCGGCACGCGCCATCGGCACTCCGGGAACGTCGATCGTGGTCCGGCACATCCTTCCTCTGGCTGTCGGGCCCCTGCTCGTGGCGACCAGTTTCGGCATCCCCGCGGCGATCATCGCCGAGTCCGGCCTTGCACTTCTCGGCCTCGGCGTCGCACCGCCAACTCCGTCCTGGGGCGGAATGATCCTCGACGGGTACACCTACGTGCTCACCAGCCCGCACCTGATCGCGGCGCCGGTCGCCCTGCTCGCACTCACCACGCTCGCGTTCACCTGGGTGGGCGATGGGCTCAGGGATGCGTTCGACTCGAATGAAGAGGTGGGATTGTGATGCCGGGCCCTGAACTGCATCTGTCGGCGGAGAAGCCACTGGTCGCGCAGGCACCGCTACTGTCCATCCGTGACCTTTCGGTGCGCTTCGGCGGCCGCGACAACAGCACCTCGGCGGTGCACTCGTTGTCTATGGACGTGCTCCCCGGCCGCTCCGTCGCCCTCGTCGGCGAGTCTGGATCCGGCAAGACCGTGTCGATGCGCTCTCTTCTCCGGCTGCTCCCGGAGGGCGCCGAGGTTCATGGCTCCGCAGTGCTGGCAGGCCGCGAACTGCTCACGCTGTCAGACGAGGAGATCCGGCAAGTGCGCGGCCGCCAAGTCGCGATGGTCTTCCAAAACGCGTTGTCAGCGCTCAACCCGACACGAACGCTGAAAGTACAGCTGACCGAACACCTCCGCTGGCACCATGTCTGCAGTCAGCGTGAGGCGCACGAGCGCGCGGTCGAAGCGCTGCGGCGAGTCGGCATCCCCGAGCCCGAGCGTCGGATCAACATGTATCCGTTCCAACTCTCAGGCGGCATGCGCCAGCGCGCGACCATCGCGATGGCCATCGTCACCGAGCCATCAGTGCTGATCGCCGACGAGCCCACCACCGCTCTCGACGTGACGGTCCAGCGCCAGGTGCTCGACGTGCTCAGGCAGCTGAGAGAAGACGGGCTCGCGATCATCATGGTGACGCATGACCTCGGAGTCGCCCGCTACCTGTGCGACGACGTTGTCGTGATGCGGCACGGGAAGGTCGTCGAGACCGCGCCGATTGAGGAATTCGTCTCGCACCCGCGCGCCCAGTACTCCCGCGAACTCACGAATTCCTCGCCTGAGATCCGGATCGCCCCACTCGCCGCGGAGACGGCCACGCCCGTCGCGCAGCCGGCGACGCCGCTGCTGCATGCGAAAGGGCTCCAGAAGACGTTCCACGGGCGCGGAGGCGATGTGCTGGCCGTGGCAGGCGTCGACATCGACGTCGCGCCCGGCGAGACCCTCGCCGTCGTCGGGGAATCTGGGAGCGGAAAGTCCACGCTGGCTCGACTCGCGATGGGGCTGATTGCATCGGACGCCGGCGTGGTCGAGTTCGACGGTGCCAACGTCAGCGAGATGCGACGCGACGCGCGACGAGACTTCCGCCGGCGCACACAGATGGTGTTCCAGAACCCCTTTGGTTCGCTGCTCCCGCACCGCAGCATCGCCGACAACATCGCCGAACCGCTCCGTGTCCATGGCGTCGGGAGCAAGGGGCGCCGGTACGCCAGAGCGCTCGAACTCATGGCCCTCGTCGGACTACCCACCGAGCGCGCAGGCGACTATCCGCGCCAGTTCTCCGGGGGCCAGCAGCAACGGGTCGCGATCGCTCGAGCGCTCGCACTAGATCCCGATCTGCTCATCTGCGACGAGCCCACCTCCGCGCTCGATGTCTCCATCCAAGCCCAGGTGCTCGATCTGCTCGACGAGCTCAAGAGCACCCTGAATCTGTCGATGCTCTTCATCACCCACAACCTCGCGGTCGCCCAGCGGATGAGCGACCGTATCGCGGTGATGAGATCGGGCAGGATCGTCGAATCAGCAGGCAGCGATGCGCTTTTCGCGAACCCGCTGCACCCATATACCCGAGCCCTGATCTCAGCGGTCCTCCCTGTGAGGTCTGCGGCTCGGCCATTGCACCTCGCGGTCGGCCCGGATGCCGACGGCGGAGAGATCCGAGAAGTCGCTCCGGGCCACCTGGTGCGCGCACATAGAGAGGAAGTGGAATGAAGACTCGAGGCAGTCGGCGTTGGCGTTTCGCCGCCGCGATCGCCGCGCTGGCAATGGTTGTGGCCACGTCGGCGTGCAGCTTCAGCGGGAAGACCCCAGGACCAGACGCCAGCCAAGGCGGCGTCCTCCGCATCTCGATGATACCGGTGACGACGCTTGATCCCGCAGTCGCCGGCAACTCCTCGTACGGGCAGATCCTGATGCTCGGGCTGTACGAGGGTCTCGTCGTGATCAACAAGGACGATCCTCTCCATGTGACGGAAGGAGCAGCGAAGAGCTGGGACATCTCGAGCGACGGCCTGAAGTACACGTTCCACCTCCGGGACGGCGCACGCTGGTCCAACGGCGACCCAGTTACCGCGGAAGACTTCGCCTGGAACTTCAAGCGCATCCTCACCCCCGGCGTTGCGGGCAAGGGGACACCGTCCTACAACGCCCAAATCGGCATCAAGGGTGCCGCGGACTTCATGACCGGCGCGTCGAAGGACTTCTCGACCGTCGGCGTAGAGGCAAAGGACTCCAGCACGCTGGTGCTCACCCTGGACCGGCCCAACGCAGACTTCCTGGTGCAGCTCGCGTCGTACTGGGCGCTCCCGCTGAACCCGAAGGCGGTCGAAAAGAACGGCACCGACTGGTCGCAGCCCAAGAACTGGGTGAGCAACGGGGCTTACACGCTGACCAATTTCACCGTGAACCAGGGTGCGACCCTTACGAAGAACGACAAGTACTGGGACGCCAAGGACTACCCGATCACCGCGGTGAACGTCACCTTCAACGACGGAGGCACGACTGCGGATCTGCTGGCCTACCAGCAGGACAAGCTGGACATCACGGGCCGCATCGAGGCAGACCTTGGTGCTGTGACGTCGTCCAACGTGTCGGCTCAGCTCGTCAGCTCGCCGACCAACCAGGTGAGCCAGCTGGTGGTCATGAGCAGCCAGAACCCGGTGCTCACAGACGTTCGCGTCCGTCAGGCGCTGGCAGAGGCGATCGACCGCAACGAGGTCGCAAAGGTCGCCAAGCCCTCCGTAGCCGGTCCGTCGCTCGTGCCCGCAGCCGTGAAGCAGAGCCCTGATTTCAAGGCGATTCCTTCGGATGCATCCCACGCCAAGCAACTGCTCGCTCAGGCCGGCTATCCCGACGGCAAGGGTATGCCGACAATCACGCTGCTCGACTACCAGCGCACCCCGTGGGTCGAGGCCGTGGCGCAGATGTGGCGCGACAAGCTCGGCATCAACGTCACGATCGATGTTCAGGAAGTCGGCGTCTACGGCACCAAGCGCGCAGAGCTGCACGGTCCTGACTACGTAGGCTTCTACGTACAGACAGGTGGATTCAACCCACCCACCCTGCTCTCGAACGCACTGACCGCGCGAGGGTCCGCCCCTGCGATGGACGGCGTCAACATGATGAGCGTCGAGGCGTCCAAGCAGTACGCCCAGGCCAGGGCGGCGGGCGCCGATGCAAAGGCCCTCTCCGCGATCCTTGACAAGGGCCGCCTCGCCGAGAACGCCAGGGTCATCAGCCTCACGGACAAGGCGCTCGGCGAGACCGATCCCCAGAAGCAGCTCGGCCTGCTCGTCGATGCCCAGACAGCTCGGAACGAGACCTACAACACCATTCCGGTGCTCTGGGGCGGCTACAACCTGCTTGTGAAGCCGCGGGTCAAGAACCTCAAGCCGTGGTACTACGGTTCGGTGTACTCCCTCAAGGGTGTGACCATCGAGAACTAGTAGCGTCCGGTGCTGAACCGTTGTCCGCATGAAAAGGCTGAATGAGCTGGCGGGCAACGGTTCGGTGCTGTCTGGAGTTGGTACGAGCGCAATGGAAAGCGGAAGACCATGAAGGTGCTGGTTGTCGGCGGGAGCGGCGCGGTCGGTCGTATGACCGTTCCGTATCTGGCCGAGCGATTCGACGTGAGAATCTATGACCTGCAGGATCCCGGACAGGTCGACGGCGTCCGTGTCTACGTCGGAGACGTGACCGACTATTCCGCGGTTGAAGCCGCGGTAAAGGGCTGCGATGCCATGATCTACATGGCCATGGGGTCGAAGCAGGGGTGGAACGCGAGCCCCACGTGGGCGGCATCGCAATTCGACGTCAACATCAAGGGCCTGCACACATGCCTGGTCGCGGCAAGCGCGGCGGGGTGCAGCAAGGCGGTCGTGGCAAGTTCGATGTCGGTCTTCGCAGACTATCTTGATCCGCGACAACAGTCTGCACCCCCTGCGGCGACTGACGTGTACGGCCTCACAAAGCGACTAGGCGAGCAGGTCGCTCACGCCGTGGCTGAGCGCGAAGGCATCGACGTGGTGGTACTACGGCTGGTCGGACCAATGGACGACGAGAGCTGGGCCGTGTACGACGATCCTCGCTACATCGACGTGGTCACCTCAGGCACCGACGTCGCCCGCGCGTTCGCTGCCGCGTTGACTCACCGCCCCGAGGGCGGGTTTGATACGTTCACCGTGGCCGGCGACTTTGCGCACACATCCCTGGATCTGACGCGGACGCGCGAGGTCCTCGGTTGGGTCCCGCGTTCGAGGCGCCGCACCTGAAGGACAGGAGGCTCGCCCTGGTGATCGACTGTTGATCACGAGGGCGAGCCTCGGCCGAGTTCTCAGGCAAGGCCCCCAGGTTGGCGTCTTCCGTGCGCTCTCTCCCGTACGGCATCGAACTCGGCCGCCCCGTCACGGCTGAGCACGTCCTTCCGACACCAGTGCTTCGCGAGCGTTCGCCACTATCCGCGTTGTGCGGGTGAGCGCCGTCACCCTGTCGGCATTGACTCGTGCGCACGGACGGAGCATCCCTCGGCCCTCAGACCAGGATGTCGATCAGAATATGCGGGCAATGTTCGGCGAGACGAGTGGGTATCTAATGAATACCTCCGGATCGTGCGACGGCAACGGAATCAGCCTTTCGCTCAGGGCTTTCGCGAGGAACCCTGTATTCCGTTCAGCGTCCGAGAACACGCCTATAGGCCGTTGAGCTTCCACATTCTCGATGAGATAGCACTCGTCGCCGGTAATGACGTAGTCACGCTGGCGCCTGCCGACGGTGACTACGGATGATCCTGGCGTATGGCCGTCGACGACGGAGAAGGTCATGCCGTCGGCGACGGAAACCTGCCCAGTTGTCCGGATCACTTCAGCTCTGCGCATGGCTGCGCGAGTGGCGTGTGAACCACTCGCGAGAATGCTCTGGTAGGTCGCTTCCGCGACGACCACTCGCGCATTGGGGTACAGATCGAGGTTGTCGACGTGGTCAAAATGTCCGTGCGTTATGCAGACGGTGTCCACGCGAAGCGGATCGAGAATGGATCTCATCTCCTTCGCGACGTCCAGTAACCGGACACCCCATTGGGCGGCCGTCGCTGTGTCGCGGAACCCGACGTCGACGAGAGTGGTGATGCCCATTTTGCGTGCGACGTAGAACGACCATGCGATCGGCCTCATCGACTTCGGGTCGCCGTCGCGAAAGATGTGCCGTTCACTCAGACGCGAGACGCCGTACCGCACCGCATACAACTCTGCTGTATCGCCCGGGAGCGGACCGGCCGAGTCAAGCAGCTCGTCTGGCTCTTCTCTAATCGGCATTGATGCGTTCATTGCGAGCTCGCCTAGGCAGGTGCCGTAGGGCCGGCGCAAGCGGCAGGTCGGGACACGCCTGATCCCGAGTTGGGATGTCGGGATCGCCTGCGCCGGGACTGCGTGCTCAGCATGTCCTGAGGAAGTCTCCGAGGACTCGAGTGCCAAAGCGGAGAGCGTCGAGTGGCACGCGCTCATCAATGCCGTGGAACATAGGCGCGAAGTCGAGGTCGGGCGGCAGGCGCAGTGGCGCGAATCCGTAGCCGGAGATGCCGAGGCGCGCGAGGGCCTTGGCGTCGCTTCCACCCGAAAGGCAGTAGGGCAGCACGTCTGCTTCGGGGTCTGCCCGCTGAAGCGAGCGGCTCATGGCGTCCACGATGTCGGACTCCCAGGGGGCTTCGAGGGCGATGTCGCGATGCACGACTTCGACTTCCACATGCTCGCCGGCGAGCCTGCGGATGGTGTCCATGACAGACTCCTCGTGGCCGGGCAGGAAGCGGCAGTCGAGCGCAGCCGTGGCGGTCTGGGGGATGACATTGTGCTTGTAGCCCGCGCTGAGCATTGTGAGGTTGGTTGTGTTCCTCAGGGTGGCCGCGACGAATCCCGCCTGCTGGCCCAGCTCTGCGACGAGCGGCTCGGGCCCGGGTGCCCACGGGACCTGGGTGATGTCGCTGAGGCCCTCGAGCAGGGCCCGGACCGGGCCGATGTACTCGATCGGCCATGGGTGGGCTGCGATGCGGCCCATGGCCTCGACGAGGTGGGTGATCGCGTTGTCCTGGTTCGGCATGGAGCCGTGGCCTGCTCGGCCGCGGGCACGCAGACGCAGCCAGGCGATCCCCTTCTCCGCGGTCTGAAGGAGGTAAACCCGGCGCGATCCTGCCGGGCTGCCCAGCGTTACGCTGAACCCCCCGACCTCGCCTACAGCCTCGGTCACGCCTTCGAACCACTCGGGGTGGCGGTCCACGAGCCAATGGCTTCCCTGCAGGCCACCGGCCTCCTCGTCGGCGAAGAAGACGAAGGTCGTGGGACGTGCCGGCTTCGTGCCGGTGCGTGCCAACTGGCGGATGTTAGCCAGGATCATCGCGTCCATGCCCTTCATGTCAACTGC
The DNA here is from genome assembly GCF_034931225.1 of Sinomonas terricola. Lineage (NCBI taxonomy): Bacteria > Bacillati > Actinomycetota > Actinomycetes > Micrococcales > Micrococcaceae > Sinomonas > Sinomonas terricola. The sequence goes on along the minus strand of NZ_JAYGGQ010000025.1, from coordinate 35,398 downwards.
CCCCCGGCCCCAGATGCAGCCGTCGAGCTCTTCGGCCGCGAAGGGGTCGACCCGCCAGTCGGCGGGATCGGCGGGAACGACATCGAGGTGGCCGTGGACGGCCAGACCTGGCCGCGTCGGATCCGCCCCGTCCATCCTCAGTGCAACGGTGGCCCGCCCGGGAGCACTCTCGTAGAGGGTGCCCTCGAGGCCCACCTCCGCCAGCTGCTCCATGACGTATTCGGCGGCCTTTCGTTCTCCGGGTCCGCTGCCGTCGCCGTAGTTCGACGTGTCGATGCGGATGAGGTCGGAACAGATCCTGGCGACCTCGTCCTGTGCGCTGGCGGCACTGGGCCGGTTGGTGTGGTCCGTCATCGGATTCGATTCCGCTCCCCGTGCATCACTGCGGCTCAGGAGAAGCTCCAGATAGGCTTCTGGCGGGCTCTGCGCCAGATGCGGTCGAATTCGGGGGAGCCGTCGTCGGTCCGGACCTCCAGGCTAGCCCCGACCGGCTGGACAGCAACGTTGTGGTTGACCCGGCAGTCCTCCCACATCTGGAGCATGTCGCCATACATACGGGTCCCTGCGGTCCCGGTGTTGAAGGTGAGCAGGTGCCGGGGCGTCTGGACGCGGTAGGCCGGGGGGACGCGGTACCGTTCGAGGGCGTTCCTGTCCAGGGTGATGCCGAGTCCGGGTTCAGTCGGAACCTTCACGTGGCCTCCGGCGATCGCGAGGGGTTTTTCGATGAGATCGTCGGCGAAGGTGTTCATTCCCGTGACCATCGGCCAGGAGGCGTGGGTGAGGACCGCGCCGAGGTGGGTAGTGAAGGCCGTCGTGATCCCGCTTCCGACGACTTGGAGCCAGAAGGTCTTGTTGAACGCCGCAGCGGTGATCCCCTGGCTCAAGATGCCGCTCATGCCCGGCGTGCACACGGCGACGAAGGCGTCCAGCGCGTCGTCCCGCATCCACACGGGGAAGAGGTCCTTGCGGTAGTGCTCGGCCAGCGGGCGGCGGATGCGGCCGCGCAGCTGCTGTTGCCCGATCATGTCGTCTTGGCGGATGGGGCTCTCGTACAGGCCGATCTTGGGCAGCTCGTCGAGCTCGGACAGGACCGGAAGTGCCTCCCCGGGGCTGCGGAGCATCCCGTTCCAGTCGATGTCGATGAGGTAGTCCTCCGGGGTGGCGGCAGCGATGGCCTTCACCTGCTCGCGTACGTCGAACCACGGCCTGGCCTTGAACTTGTGCGCGAGGTAGCCCTCGTCGAGGGCCTGCCTCGCCTCCCGGGCCAGGAGTTCGGGGGGCATCTTCGTGTTCCACCACGAGATGGGGCACCAGTCCCTGACCGCAGGCAGCCCCAGAAGGCGGTGGGCGGGCACTTCGAGCGCCTGACCCACGGCATCCAGCAGCGCGATCTGGAGCCCAGCCCCGAGCGAGTCGTCGAAGAGATGCTCCGCCGGGTTTGTGCCGATGACGGAGGCGATCTTCTCGTCGGTCACGCGCTGCCAGGTGTAGTCGACAAGGGTCTCACCCACCCCGAGAACGCCCTCGGCATTGGTGTGAACCTCTAGTACCTCGATGAGGCCCCAGCCCGAGACCAGCAGGTCGTTCCACGGCTTGACCCGTTCCCTGAAGGGGAGGTGGATCATGGTGCGCTTCACGTCGAGGATCCTGAGGTTGTCCGCTGCGGCCATCTGGTCTGCTCCAATGCTCTGTCGGAATCGGCTTCTGCCGGTTCAATGTTCCGCTTCTCCCAGTTCGCGAGGCTCCTCTGGGCGGGCGCCGCTGTCGCGGGCCGGCTGCGACCGGTCGGGTCGGGCGGTGCCCGGGCCGGCATCCGGGCACTGGCCAACCCGACCGGTCGTCCGCCCTAGGCTGCGGCCAGAGCGCTCTCGAGGCGCTTCGCCTGATCCGGCGTGAGCCCCAACAGCGGCGCGCGGCTCGCCCCGGAAGGGCGCCCCATGATCCCCAGGAGCGCGCGGTAGACGGCGAGATCGCCGGCCTCGCCGCGGAACTGGGACACCAAGCCCGCGACCCGGGCGATCGGCTGCCACGCCGCACGGGCGGCGGCCAGGTCCGAGGCAGCCATGGCGTCCCAGAGCCGGACGGCCTCGGGGACGATCACGTTGAGCACCCCGCTGACCCAGGCATGCGCCCCACCCGCCAAGCCCTCGAGCGGGCTGCTGATCCCGCCGTAGAAGACCCGGAACGAATCGTCCGTCGCCATCCGGATCTCATGGATCTGGTTCACCGTCGGCAGCGTGCTCTTGACCGCATGGGCGACGCCCTCGGCGTGGAGGAGGGCCAGGTCGGAGACCGAGACTGGGTCTGCCGCCGAATTGGCGGGGATGTTGTAGACCATCAGCGGCATGCCCACGTTCCCCACCGCGCGGTAATGCGTGAGCACCTCGAGCCTGTTGGGACGCTGGAAGTACGGCTGGACCACCAGGACACCGTCGGCGCCGGCCTGCTGTGCATGTTCGGTCAGCGACACCGATTCGGCAGTCGAGTACCGCCCGCTGCCCACGATCACCGGCACCCGGCCGGCCACGGCAGAAACGGCGGTGTCGATCAGTCGCCTGTGTTCGGCGAGGTCCATGCCGACGAACTCCCCACTGGTGCCCCCGACGATGAGCCCGTGGGCTCCCTGGCCGACCAGCCAGTCGATATGCTCGGCAGTCATGTCGTAGTCCACCTCGCCCCCTGGGGTGAAATGGGTGAGCGCGGCAGGGTAGACACCGGTCCATCCGACCTTGATCCCGACCATGGTCCTCTTCCTATCGCTCGGGGGTTGATATCCTCAGCCGATTTTAGCATTATGATCTGACCTAGGACATAAGTTCAGGAGCTGAGCTGATTTGAACATCGGTTGGATAGGTGCGGGCCTGATGGGCGCCCCCATGGTGCGGCGCCTGCTCGAGGCAGGACACGAAGTCACGCTGTACACGCGCTCGGGCTCCCCGCCCGCGTCCCTGACAGGCTTGGACCTGCCAGTCGCGAACAGTGTCGGGGAGCTCGCCCGAACCAGCGAGGTCGTCTTTACGATCCTCGGCGGCCCCCGGGACGTGGAGGAGGTCTATCTCTCTGCGGACGGACTGGCCTCCAACACGCGGATAGGTGCGGTCCTCGTGGACATGACAACGTCGTCGGTGGAAGTCGCCCAGAGGGTGGCCTCCGCCGCGTCCGAAAGGGGAGCCCACGCATTGGATGCTCCCGTCAGCGGCGGACCCTTCGGTGCAGAGTCCGGGTCCCTGTCGATCATGGTCGGCGGGAGCGCCTCGGCACTTGACCGGGTGCGCGACGTCCTCTCGGTCCTCGGCCGGGTCGTCGTCCACCACGGAGGCAGCGGGGCAGGCCAGTGTGCCAAGCTCGTGAACCAGCTGGTCGTCGCCGCGGTCACCGAATCGTGCGCGGAGGCCTTCCTCGTTGCCCGGCGGGCCGGACTCGACATCCGGAATGTGGCACAGTCCCTTTCGGCCGGTGCCGCTGGATCGCCGCTTTCCCGCTTCGTCCTCGAACGCCTCGACGCGGGCGACCGGACGCCGGGCTTCAAGGTCTCCCACCTGCGCAAGGACCTCGACCTGGTCGTCGGCGAGGGCGAGCGGCTCGGGCTCCGTCTTCCCCTTGCGGAACTGGCCCGTGACGCAGCCGTCGAAGTCGAACGCTCTCTCGGCGGCAATGTCGGGACCCAGATGATCGGGTCCAGGCTTGCTCCCATGGCTGCCCTCGCACCGAGGGGCGGAGAGCTACCGTGAGCGCACAGTCCTTCGACGAGCCCACCGGCCGGACCCCTGTCGTCGACGCGCACGTCCATGTCGGGCGCGAGAAGTACCGCCCACTCGAGGAGTACTGGCACGACGCCCAGGAATGCGGGGTGGATCGGGCATTCCTGGTCCAGTACATGGGCCATTACGACAACGCCTACATTGCGGGCTGCGTCCGCACCGCCCCCAGCAGCTTCGTCGGAATAGCGATGGTCGACATGGCCGGTCCCGATGTGCTCACCGACATCGAGAAGGTGGCCCGCGATGGGGCGTTCGCCGGCATCCGGCTCGAGGCCCGCAGCCGTTCCGCCGGTGCGGACCCGTACGAAGCCTGGCGTGCCATCGCCGCCGCAGGGCTGGCCGCATCGGTGCGCGGGCCGCTCGAAGACATCCTCGAGCCGTCCTTCGCCGAGATGCTGGATGAAGTCCCCGGGCTGGCCCTGCGCTTCGAGCACTCGGCATTCTTCCGCTACCGGCACCACTCGGCCGCGCAGCTCGAACGCCTCATGGAGATGTCCCGTCGGCCACGGACCTACCTGATGTGGTCGGGGTACTACGACTTCAGCGACGAGCCCTATCCGCACAAGGATGCCTACCCGTTCCTCAAGGAGTCGCTGGCCGCCTTCGGCGCCCACCGGATCATGTGGGCGGGGGACTGGAACCGCAACGACCTGGACCCGCAGCGTCCCGAGGACTACTACCGGAGGGCCGTCTGGCACGCCTACGACGCCCTGCCGTTCGTCGGCGACACCGACCTCGCACAGATCATGGGTCTCAGCGCCCTCCGATACGTCAAAGAGTCCACCGCCTTCACCGGCGGCAGACCGGAAGGCGCAGGCCCACTGTGAACCGGCTGTCCCACATGACCACCGACGAGGCCCGAGAAGCGCTCCGCAGGGCCTCCGTGGCGATCCTCCCGATCGGCGCCACCGAGCAGCACGGCCCGCACCTCGAACTGCGCACCGACACGGCCCTGGCATCCGCACTGGCCGCCGAGCTTGCCGCCGGCCTCGGTGACCGCGCCGTCGTACTGCCGGAGATCGGCTATGGCCTCTCCGAGCACCACCTGCCCTTCGCCGGAACCCTCACACTGCGGCCGACCACCCTGCGGGCGGTGCTGCTGGACATCCTCGAGTCGATCCGCCACCACGGCATCGACAAGGTCCTCATCGTCAACGGCCACGGAGGCAACATCGACGCCATCCGCCTGGTGGCAAGGGAGGCACTGCGCGACTTCGGCATGCAGGTCGCCCACCTGATGTGGGCCCAGCTGGCACGGGACGCGATCGCCGACGAGGCCGGACCGAGCTGGCGCAGGAACCACGCGTGCGAGATCGAGACCTCGCTTGCCATGGTCCTGGACGAAAGCCTCCTCAGGCCGGACCGCATCGGCGAATCGCATCTGATCGGAGCCAAGGACGACTTCACCGAACCCACGAACGCCTCCGTTGACCTGCCGATCTGGTTCGACGCCTGGACGGAGACCGGTGCCCTGGGCGACCCGCGCCGTGCCTCGGCCCAGCGAGGCGAGCGGATAGCCGCCGAGGCCAGCGCCAACGCCTTGGCATTCGCCCTCCAGTTCCTCGAGGGACGGCCGCGCAGCAGGCCAGAGAACCCACGTACCCCGACGCACGCCTCCCGGCCGCGTCCCTGACGAAGGAATCCACGTGAAGATCACCGCCGTGCGCCAATGGGTCGCCGAATTCGGCTACTACAACGCGCACTACGTCCGCATCGAGACAGATTCCGGGGTCGTCGGCGAGTCCGAGGTCGGCATGCGCCGCAGATCCCGCACTGTCGCAGCGCTCATCGAGGAGCTCGGTGAATACCTGATTGGCAAGGACCCGACAGCCATCGAGCAGCACTCCGAGCGCCTCTACCGGGACTCCTTCCTCGGCGGCACACTGCTGACCATCGGCATCTCGGCTCTCGACAACGCCCTCTGGGACCTCAACGGCCGCGACCTCGGCGTCCCGGTCCACAGGCTCCTCGGGGGCAAATTCCGCGACACCGTGCCCGTGTACACACACGCCAGGGCAACGGAGACCCCGGAGCTCTTCGCCCAGGAGATCAGGGACCGGCTCGACAAGGGCTTCACCGCGATCAAGACCACCCTGCCCGGCTTCTACACCAAGGTCTCCAGCGTCCACCACGACGTGCCCGCGGCCATCCCGGCCCGGCTCACCGAGACCGAAGCGCTTCCGAACTGGGTCTGGCCCATGATCGCTGAGTACTTCGAGGCCGCCCGAGAGGAGGCCGGACCGGACGTGAAGTTCATGCTGGACTGCCACGGACGCCTCAACGTCGCCAATGCCCTCCGGCTCGCTGACACACTGGAACCGTTCAACCTGACCTTCATCGAAGAGCCGGTGCCCTACGAGAGGGCCGACTGGATGCGCGAGGTCGCCAGCCGCTCGACCACCCCCATCGCCTCGGGCGAGCGGTGGGCCAACCACTACGGCGCCGCGCCATTCCTCGAACAGCGCGCCGTGAGCGTCGCACAGCCGGACGTGGCCTGGTGCGGGGGGATCACCGCAGCCAAGAAGATCTCGGCCCTGGCCGAGACACAGGGGATCTCCATGGCCTTCCACAACCCCTTCGGCCCCCTCGCCAGCGCTGCCACCTGGCAGCTCGCCGCCACACTGCCGAACTTCATGATCTCTGAATCCATGATCACCCCCGAGCAGTCGGTCTACTGGGACCGCTATACGGAGAACCCGCCCGAGGTCCGCAACGGCGAATGGCGTGTGAGCGACGCCCCGGGGCTGGGCACCCGCCTGCGCATCGAGGAGATCGAGAAGCACCCCCCACGCTACGAGTACGACCGGAACGGGACCCGCTGACCAAGCCCAACTGCTCAGCACGCCCATCCGCGTCCGAGGCCCCCACGAACGGACATTGGGGGCCGAACACCCAGCATCGACTACCACACACCCCTGGAGAGACCACGCCATGACAGAGAACCCCGGACCAGTGCGCGTCAGCTCAACCCGCATCGGCCCTCCCGCGGGGCCGTACTCGCCCGGGATCCGGGTCGGGGACCTCCTCTTCGTCTCCGGACAGGGACCCTTCGGCCCCGACGGGCAGCGCAAGGGGGAGACCTTCGAGGACCAGGCCCACGCCGTGTTCGACAACATCGCGGCCATCGCCGAGGAGGCCGGAACCAGCCTGGACCACACCGTGCGCATCTGCGGGTACCTGGACGACCTCGACGACTTCGCAGCCTGGAACGAGGTGTGCGCTGCCCGGCTGAGCGAGCCCTACCCGGTGCGCACCACCGTCCCGGTCCCGCTCCCCGGATTCGCCGTCGAAATCGACGCGATCCTCTGGGTTCCCGCACGATCTGCACGGGACACCCCCGCCCAGGGCCTCGGGAACGGGGAAGCAGAATGAACTCGGAGACTTGGCGGTCCCGCGCCGAAGCCGTGATCCCCGGAGGAGTCTCCTCCAACGTCAGGCTCAGCGCGCCCCGCACCTGCTTCACCCGCGGATCCGGGGCACGCCTGTTCGACGTCGACGGCCGCGAGTACGTCGACTACCTGCTCGGCCAAGGCCCGGCCTTCCTGGGCCACGGCCACCCCGAAGTCACCGCGGCCGTCGCCGAGGCCACCTCCAGGGGCATGGTCTTCGGCGCCCAGCACACCCTGGAGATCGAAGCCGCCGAGGCACTCGTCGAAGCCATCGGATGGGCCGAGCAGGTACGCTTCGGCGTCTCCGGAACCGAGTCCGACCAGGGAGCCCTCAGGCTCGCCCGCGCAGCCACGGGGCGACGCCGCGTCCTCCGGTTCAGCGGCACCTACCACGGATGGCTCGACAATGTCCTGATCGACTTCCAGGCCGGGCCCACCTCCCCCGCATCGGAGGGCCAATCCGAGGCAAGCCTGTCAGAGTGGATCGTGGTGCCCTTCAACGACCGGACAGCGGTCGAGAACGCCTTCGCCGAGCACGGCGAACACATCGCCGCCGTCATCGTCGAACCCGTCATGTGCAACAACGGCGTCATCCGCGCCGCCCCCGGATTCCTCGAGCTCCTGCGTTCCCTCTGCACGAGGAACGGGAGCCTGCTGATCTTCGACGAGGTCATCACCGGATTCCGACTCGCCAGAGGCGGCGCCGCCGAGTTCTTCGGCGTGACGCCGGACCTGGCGGTCTACGGCAAGGCCGTAGCCGGGGGATGGCCCGTGTCGGCGATGGCCGGAAGCAAAGAGCTCATGGACCTCATCGCCTCCGGCAGAGTGAACCACTCGGGCACCTTCAACGCATCCACCATGGCCGCAGCGGCAGTCCTGGCCACCCAGAAAGTCCTCAGGGAACAGCCCCCGTACGACGGGATCGCAGCCCACAGCGCCACCCTCACCACTGGACTCGCCGAGATCGCCGAACGCCACGGCCTCCCGCTGGCCATCCAAGGAGTGAACGCCGCATTCCACCTCGGAATCCCCAAGGACCCCGCCAGCGCCAGCCCCGCCACCTGCTACGAGGAGCTCGCAGGGCTCGACCTCGCCCGGTACGCGCGCCTGTCCCACCGGTTCGCCGAGGAGGGCCTGTGGGTCGCCGGCCGCGGCGTTTGGTACATCTCGGCGGCACACAATGCCTCCGACGCGGAGAAGGCACTCGAGGCCTTCGAGGCGGTCGTTTCGAAGGACGCAGCATGAGCAGACCGCGCATCGCCGTGGCCGGAATGTGGCACGAGACCAACATCTACGGCCCGCACGCAGCCACCCTGGACCGCTTCGACGAATACGAGCTCCTCGAAGGCGACGACATCATCGGACGCCACCGCGGAGTCAAGACCGTCATCGGAGGGTTCCTCGACGGAATCCACAGGATGGAGGCCGAAGCCGTTCCAACGCTCTCCGCGGGAGCATGGCCCGGAGGGCCCGCTCCCCGCCACGTCATGAATGCGCTCCTCGACCGCCTCCGCCAATGGCTCGCCCTGGCCATGCAGGAAGGCCCGCTTGCCGGAGTGCTCCTGAACCTGCACGGCGCCATGACCGCCGAGGGATTCCCCGACGTCGAGGCTGAGACTGTGCGAGCGGCCCGCAGCATCGTCGGCCCGGAGACACCCGTCGGCGCCGTCCTGGACCTGCACGCCAACCCGACGCCCGCCTTCGTCGAGCAATGCAACGTGGTGATCTGCTACGACACCTACCCGCACGTGGACATGTGGGACCGGGGCCTGGAGGTCGCGACCCTCATCGGCGAGGCCGTGCAGGGGAGACGGCTGCGCACTGCCATCCGCAGAACCCCCCTGCTGACGGTTCCCCCATCCCAGGGGACCGCGGACGAGCCCATGAAGGGCATCCGGCTCCGCGCGGACCAGAAAGCAAGCATGGGCACCGAGCGGGTCAGCATCTGCGCCGGATTCGCCTACACCCTGCCCGAGCGCATCGGCCTATCCGCTCTGGTGGTCCACGACGAGGACCGGACATCGGTCGCCGAGCACCTCGCCGAAGCCGTCGTCGCCGACATCGACGCGTGCGCCGAACAGTTCAAGGTCACACGGCCCACCGTTGCCGAGGCCGTCGCCGAAGCACTGGCCGAGGATGCCACCACCCCCGTCATCCTCGCCGACCTCGCGGACAACATCGGCGGAGGATCGGCCGGCGACGGCACCGCACTCCTGGCAGCGCTGCTGGACCGCGGAGCCCGAGGGGCGCTGGCCATCATCGCCGACCCCGAAGTGGCCGCCCTCGCGCACGCGTCAGGGGAGGACACCACCATCACCTGCAGGCTCGGCGGGAAATCTGACAGCCTGCACGGGGCCCCGATCGAGGTCACCGCGCGAGTGGCCAGGACGACCCCGGGCGTCTACACGGCCTCGGGCTCCTACATGACCGGCCAGACCTTCCGCATGGGTCCCACCGCGGTGCTCGAGATCGGCGACGGAGCGGCCACCGTGCTGGTGAACACCCGACCCACGCCGCCATTCCACCGCGAGCAGTTCACCCACGCCGGCGTCGACCCCTCCCAGGCCAGCGTCATCGTAGCCAAGGGTGCCCTCGCCTGGCGATCGGCCTACGGCGAAGACGCAGGAACCGTGATCGAAGTGGACACCCCCGGCGCCTGCGCCCTGGACGTCGAGGCCCTCCGAAAAGCGGCCTCAGAACCGAGGCCGTGACCATGCCGAACACGCCGGCAGCCCCCGCAGCCCTCCGACGGAACCCAGGAGCACCAGCTTCCGTCGCAGTCCTCGGCGCGGGCCTCATGGGCCATGGGATCGCCCAGGTCTTCGCAGCAGCCGGCTCCGAAGTGCGCATCTGGGACCCCGACGGCGACACCCTCGCCTCCGTGCACCGCCGAATCGACGCGAACCTCGAGAAGATCGCAGGGTGGCAGCACGCGCCGACCTCCCAAGCCAGCACCGGGGACCGAGTCAGTCTGAGCGGTTCCCTGGAGGCGGCCGTATCCGGAGTCGAGGTCATCTTCGAAGCCTCCCCGGAGAACCTCGGGCTCAAGAGGAACGTTGTCGCCCAGATCGACCGGTGCAACCCGGAGGCGGTACTTGCCACGAACACCTCGGTGCTGAGAATCGGCGACATCGCGGCGGGAAGCCCCCACAGTGTACGCGTCGTCGGCGCACACTGGTGGAACCCGCCCTACCTGATTCCTGTCGTCGAAGTCGTTCCCAGCGAGCACACCTCCGATGCCGTCACCGACGCCGTCATCGCCTGGCTGGAGGGAGCAGGGAAGCTCCCTGTCACTGTGAGGAAGGACGTCCCGGGCTTCATCGGCAACCGCCTCCAGTTCGCCCTTTGGCGCGAGGCGCTCAACCTCGTCGAGGAAGGCGTCTGCGACGCCGGGTCCGTTGACCTGGTGGCCAGGAACACCTTCGGCCTGCGCCTTGCTGCCATGGGACCAATCGAGAATGCCGACTTCATCGGTCTCGACCTCGTCCGGGCGATCATGGACTACGTCCTGCCCAGCCTGTCCGCGGCCAGCTCCCCCCCGGAGATCCTCACCACCGCAGTCGACGGAGGCCGCCTCGGCGCCAAGGCAGGCCAAGGGCTCCTGGACTGGGAACAGGGGGACCGGGAACGGGCCCACACGCGGCTCCTCCACGGAATCCTGAACGCGCTGGGCGGCGAACGCCTGCCATGATCGCCGCCCGCTGCAAGCCCCGACCGGAAGAGACCATGATCGTCCCTCCCGACCGGCGCAAACCCGCCCGGACAGCGCTACAGTCGCCCGAAGGCGGCACCACACATCCCGCCAGGGCGTGTGGGCCTCGCGTAGGAAGGACCAATGGCCTTGACCGAAGCCGGACAGCTCCGGAATGCCGGGAAGCCGATCGTGCACCACGGGACTGACACGGCTGGCCCCAACCGGCCGGAAGAGCCAGGGAAGGTGTGCCTCGTCACCGGTGGCGGAGGACCGCACGTGGGCTGGGGCATCTGCGAAGCCCTCGCACAGCACGGCTACCACGTCGTGGTCGCCGATCGCTCCCTCCGTGCAGCAGAGGGAACTGTGGCGCGACTGGCCGGTCTCGGCCACCACCAGGCAACCGCAGTCGCCGTTGATGTGGCGAACACGGAATCGGTCGAATCCTGCGTCGGAGGCGTCCTTGCCCGCCTGGGAAGGATCGACGGGCTTGTGAACTCCGCGGGAGTCGGACTTGATTCGCCCCTGACGGAGACAACCCCGGAGCAGTTCGACCGGCTCATGCACGTGAACGTCCGCGGAGCCCTCTGGTGCGCCCGCGCCGTAGCCCCCGCCATGGCGGAGGCCGGAGGCGGGAGCATCGTCAACATCGGATCAGTCCACGCGCGCAATGCCGCCCCGGGCTACGGACTCTACGCCGCGACGAAGGCGGCCCTTGTGGCGATGAGCCGGGCCCTGGCCACCGAACTCGGTCCCGACCGCATCCGATGCAACGTCGTCCATCCCGGGGCTGTCCGGCAGGAAGGCGACCTGGACCCTGTGACGGGTGACCCCGAAGTTCGGAGCCGGCACCTCGCCTTCGCCGACACCCGCCAGATACTCCACTGCCCGGTGCGCCCGATCGACGTCGGAAACGCTGTAGCCTTCCTCGTCTCCGACTCCAGCCGCATGGTCACCGGCACCGAGCTGATGGTCGACGGCGGCACGACTGCCCTTCTGCACGACCTGAACCCGACCCACGACTGAGCCGAAGGCCGAAGCCCGACCCAGGCGGCTCGCCGGCCACCCAGAACCAGGAGCAGACCATGAGCATCAGAACCATCTTCTACGACAGCTCCCACCAGGAACCTCGGGCAGTGGACGTGATCCTGCCGGAGACTGCGACGGGACTGCCAGCTGTCTGCCTCGTCCACGGCGGCGGGTGGTACGCAGGCAGCCGCGACGCCTTCCACGAAGTCATGGAGTGGTTCGCAGCCAGAGGCTACCCCTGTGCAAGCGTCGGATACCGCACCGACGAAGAATCCACCATGGCCGAGAAGATGGCAGACGCCGCCACCGGATACCTCCGCTTCGCCGAACTGCTCGGCGAACGCGGCGAACGGGCACCAGTCCTCATGGGCAGCTCCGCGGGAGCGCATCTGGCGACCATGCTGGCCGAGACCGGCCCTGCACCATGGGCACCGGAACTGGCCAGCCCATGGCGTATACCCTCCGGGTGCATCCCGATCAACGGTCCCGGCACTCTGCTGGAGTGGGAGGGAATCCCAGCGCAAATCAAGGAATCTGTGCAGAAGCTCTGCCGGACCACCTACGAAATGCACCCCGACGCCTTCCGCAGCATCTCTCCCGAGCACCACGTCACCGGAGATCTGCCTCCCTTCCTGATCCTGCTCGCCGAGGACGAGAAGGTGTTCCCGCACTCCTACGTCCACGCCTGGGCGCAGAAGCTGCGCAAGTCGGGAACACAGGCAGAAGTGCGGCTCATCCCGGGCACGGAGCACGGCTTCCTCTACTCCACCCAAGGCGCGCCACAGCGTGAAGCTCTCGCAGCCATCGAACGATTCCTGAGCACACTCGCATCCAAACCCCAGGCATCAGACCCAGAACAGCCTGCACACGCCTAGCCGCAGGCCAGCCAACTCCGACAGACACAGCTCCCAAAGGGGCACCCCGGCTACCCCGGAAAGGCCGGGTCCAAGGCCCGGACGGAAGCCCAGCCGCGCGTCGCAGACCAATCCGAGGACCGGCGGCGCCCGGCCCCCTCGGCCAGAAAGCCGAATCCACCCCGGCCTTACCGAGACGGGCAACTGAAAGGAACAGACGATGAAACTGATGCGCATCGGCAATCCCGGGCACGAGCGACCCGTGGTCCGCATCGACGACGATCGCTACGTCGACGTGAGCGACCTCGTGAAGGACTTCGACGAGCAGTTCTTCGCCTCGGGCGTAGCCAGCATTCGACAGACGGTAGAGCAGAGGATCGTCGCCGGGGAATGGTCCCGATTCGCGGGGGAGCGGATCGGCGCTCCGATCGCGCGACCCCACCAGATTCTCTGCGTCGGTCTCAACTACTCCGACCACGCAGCCGAGACCAAGCAGGACATCCCCAAGGAACCCATCCTCTTCACCAAGTCACCCAACACGCTCGTCGGCCCGTACGACGACGTCCTGATCCCCCGACGATCCCGGAAGACCGACTGGGAGGTCGAGCTCGGCATCGTCATAGGCAAGCGCACCTCCTATCTGTCATCCTCCGACGAAGCGCGAGCATCCATCGCCGGCTACGTGATCAGCAACGACGTGAGCGAGCGCGAATTCCAGCTCGAAGGAACCGGCCAGTGGTCCAAAGGGAAGTCGGCCGAGACCTTCAACCCCTGCGGACCATGGCTCGTCACGGCCGACGAACTGGAGGATGTGCTGGCGCTCGAGCTCTGGCTCGATGTGAACGGGATGAGGCGACAGTCCGGGTCGACCTCCCAGATGATCTTCGACCCCCTGTTCCTGGTCCAGTACCTCAGCCAGTTCATGGTCCTCGAGCCCGGCGACCTCATCAACACCGGCACGCCCCCGGGAGTCGGAATGGGCTTCAAACCGCCCGTATACCTCGCCCCCGGAGACACGATGACTCTCGGCATCGATGGGCTTGGCCACCAGCGCCAGCTCGTACGCTCGGCGGCCGAGCCAGGATCCCCGGCGCGGCCGGTCAAATGAGCGACCGCCGGCCGACGCTTCCGCCGCATCCGCCACACCCCCTGAGCGCCTAGGACGCATACCATGCCAGCCATCGACCTGCCCTTGCCCGAGCTGCGCGCGTATCGCGGCAGCAGCCCACTCCCCGCCGACCTCACCTCGTTCTGGGACGCGACCATTGCCGAGGCGCAAGAGTACCCGCTCGACGCGCGCTTCGAGCGAGTCGAGACCCACCTGCCCCTCATCGAGACGTACGACGTGACGTTTGCCGGCTACGGCGGCGACTCCATCAAGGCGTGGCTGCACCTGCCGGCCGCTCGGGTGGTGGAGGCCCGGGGGCCGCTGCCCGCCGTCGTGCACTACATCGGCTACTCGGGCGGACGCGGGCTCGCTCACCAGAACACGCTGTGGGCGCAGGCGGGCTACGCGATGCTCATCATGGACTCGCGCGGTCAGGGCTACGGCGGCCAGCTCGGGGAGACCCCGGACCCGCACCCGAGCGCGGGCGGGGTGAACTACCCGGGCCTCATGACCCGCGGCATCCTGAGCCGCGAGACGTATTACTACCGGCGCATCTTCACCGACGCGGTCCGCGCGATCGAGGCCGTCCAGGCCCATCCTGACGTCGACCACACGCGGGTCGCCGTCCACGGCCACTCTCAAGGCGGCGGGCTCGCGGTCGCCGCGGCGGGCCTCGCGGCGGGAAGGGTCGACGGCGTCATCGCCTGCCTCCCGGACGTCAACTTCCTCGCGGACTACTCGCGCGCGCTCGACGTCGCGACGACCGGCCCGTACTCCGAGCTCGAGCGGTACCTCGTGCGCCACCGCGACCACGTCGAGGCGGCGTTCGCGACACTGCCGTACTTCGACGTGGTCAATCTCGGCCGCTACGCGCGGGTGCCCGCGTACTTCTCGGTCGCGCTGCGGGACACGACCTGCCCGCCGTCGACCGTCTACGCCACGTACAACGAATACGGCACGGCCGTAGACGCAGCCGCCCCAGCGCCCGTCGAGAAGTCGATCGAGGAGTACGCCTTCAACAACCACGACGGCGGGGGAGAGCACCACGTCGCGCGGCAGCTCGCCTGGCTGCGCAGGCTGCTCGCCTGAAAGTGGAGCGACCCCCTTCGGCATCTGGGGCTACGCGTGAGGTTCGACCCCAACTTCGGGCTGGCCGGGTGGTACGACGAGAACCGACGCCCCGTGGACGTGGACTACTGCCGGCCTGGCTGGACAAGATGGTCGCCGAGGGGAGGGGCCGGAGCATCCCATGGTGCGGCACGGCCCCGGACCCGATGACGTTCTACTCGGAGCGCCGCAATCCCGGCTACCACAGGCACCCGGACGAGTGGCCGGAGGCGGCGTGAGCGAGGTCCGGTTCAAGGGCAAGTGGCAGCCGGACGCCTACAAGTTCGCCCGCGGCCTGGGCTTCTACTTCGTGTGCTTCTCGCGCGGCAGCCACAACATCATGCGCCACCCCAACGGGGGGCAGATCACTATCGCGGGGTCGCCCAGCGATCGCCGGGCAGGCGACGCCTCCCGGAAGCTGGCCCTGCGCGTAGCAGAAGGGAGGCAGGGTTGATCCCCTGTCACATCGTCGACGTCGACGGCACGCTCGCCGACGTCAGCCCGTTCCTCCACCACCCCAGCGTCGTCGCCATGTGGCGGGCGCTGGGGATCCCGACGGTGCACATCCCCGGCTGGGTCGAGGAGGAGACCGCGTGAGCTTCGAGCTGGGAGACCGCGTCCGCAAGGTCCGGGGCTCGTCGTGGCAGGGGCGCGTGGTCGGGTACTACTCGACTGCCCTCACGCCTCGCGGGGTGTGCGTCGAGAGCGAGCGCGAGCCGGGGAGCGTGCAGATCTACCCGGAGGCGGCGCTTGAGCCTGTCGAGGAGGCCGATGTCCGGTGAGCGAGCCGCTGACGGTCTCGGGGCTGCCGAAGGCGCTGGCGACTGAAGAACGTCCTCGCGGCGATGAACGAGCCGCGCGAGACCGACCGACGTGGTCGACGACTTGCACAAGCTCGCCATGGCCATCCAGAGCACCTCAACGGCGCGCGACGCGCGCGTGCACCTCGTGACATTGCCGTCCCGGGCCGCCGCTACTGGCCGCGCCTTTTTCCGACCGCTGCCGCAAGCTCGCTTCGATAAGAACTGGCATCAGCAGGGCCGTCCCATGGCACTGAGCGCACTCGACATGTTCTCCGTGGGCATCGGCCCGTCGTCCTCGCACACGGTCGAGCCGATGCGCGCCGCCGCCAGCTTCACGGACGACCTGCGCGCGGAGGGGCTTCTGGGCGCCGTCGAACGCGCTAAGGCGGAGCTGTTCGGATCTCTCGGCGCGACCGGGCACGGGCACGGCTCGGACAAGGCGGTCATCCTGGGCCTGCAGGGGGAGCGGCCCGAGACCGTGGACACCGACGACGCGCGGGTCGCTCAGGCGGGCGCCGACGGCAAGCTCCTTCTCGCGGGGAGCGGCGCATCGCGTTCACCCGGGCGGACGACGTGGTGATGCACCGGCGGCGTTCGCTGCCGGCCCACCCCAACGGGATGGTCTTCAGGGCGTTCGACGGCGCGGGGAGCCTCCTGCGCGAGGCGACGTTCTACTCGGTGGGCGGTGGCTTCGTCAGTCGACGAGGACGCCGTGGGCGCTGACGGCATCGTCGAGGATGCGACGCCGCTGCCGTACCCGTTCACCACCGCGGCGCAGCTCCTCGAGCACTGCAGCCGCGGCCTCGTCTGCCTCGGCTGCATCCACGCCCAGCCCAAGAAATCCGCGGCGCCCGTCTTCCGGAGGATGATCGCCTCCCACACCCGCGCCCTAGCCAGAGCACGCGACAACGGAGAGCCCGCCGGGCAGCTCGCCTCACAAGCCCTCGAAGCAGTCGTCTGATGGTAAGAAGAGTCCTGCCTTTTAAGTTCTCGCCAGCGGTTCGGCCTGCTTTGCCTTGGGATCTCCGGAGTGGATGTTCAGCGTATGCCGGTGGGCGGCCGGGATAATAAGCCTCATGTCTGCTGAGCTCAGGATCGTCGCCCTTGTCTTTCCGAACGTCACACAGCTCGACCTGACGGGACCTGTGCAATTCCTTTCACGTGTTCCCGGAGCAGCCGTGGATCTGGTATGGCACTCGACGGATCCGGTGCCCACGGATTCAGGATTCTCCATCGTGCCAACAGCATCGTTCGCTGAGGCTCCTCAGGCAGATGTCCTCATGGTCCCCGGAGGCCAAGGCGCGTTCGACATCCTTGACGATCAAGTGGCGATCGACTTCGTAAAGCATCAGGCCGCTGGGGCTCGCTATGTCACCAGCGTTTGCACGGGCGCTTTCGTTCTGGGCGCCGCGGGGCTACTGTCGGGGCGCCGGGCAACTACCCACTGGGCATCGCATTCGATGCTGAGTCTCATGGGGGCCGATCCAGAGGAAGCACGAGTCGTTCGTGACGGGAACCTGATTACTGGCGGTGGCGTCACTAGCGGGATCGACTTCGCCCTCACCCTCGCAGCAGAGCTTGCGGGAGCCGATATTGCCCGGAAGATCCAGCTCTCCATGGAATACGACCCGCAACCTCCCTTTGATGCCGGTTCACCCACTAGGCCGGAGGCCGACCAGGAACTAGTGGCTTCTCTCAAGGCGAATTACCGAGCCATCAGGGAAGGACTCGTCCAGGCGGCTGCCGAGTCTCGTTAGGACACTACGAAGCAGAAGCCTGCACCCAACGGCGAGACTCTTAAGACAAGAGCTCGGATACATGGAGCTCCACCGCCGAGGCGCCGAGGTCCTCTTCTTTTACGTGCGATCCCGTGGGCGGGCTCGTGCAGATCCCGTGCATTGAGCGCAACGCAATCGCGAGCAACAAGGCGATCAACGCGCCCGCATTGCGCTCGGGGACGGCAGCCACAAGGTCTCGCTCGACAAGGCGATCAAGACGATGCGGGAGACCGGCGCGGACATGAAGGTCAAGTACAAGGAGACATCGCGCGGCGGCCTCGCGGTCAACGTCATCGAATGCTGAGGGGAGTCGAAGCGCTCAGATAAGCATGTGACCAGCCTGGGCAGCGCACGCGCGCCGCGACCTGATCGACGAATGAGTGCCCTTGCAACTACATCTGACCTAGGACCGATGTAGCCGGTATCCTTGTAGCCTGTTGGTGTCGTGACGACCGTGATCGAGGTGTGCACTGTGACTTTCTGTCCACTGAGCGGGGGAATTCTGACCCGCGCTGCCGAGGCCTGCTCCCGACGACTGATCGGGCCCCTCAAGGGGTTTCCCGCGGAATCTCACCGATGAGAATGCATCCGAAGACCACCTCTGCGAAACCCGCGACCGGCGAAGCCCAGGACAAGCTCACATCCAGCCGCCTGGCCGACAGGCTCGCCAAGGCCCACGATGCGTCCCACTACCTGCTCGTGCCCGAAGAGGTCTCCGCACCGCGCACCGTGGACGACGTCAGGACCATCCTGAGCCGCGCCCGGGCAACAGGCAGGCCTGTCACCTTCCGCTCAGCGGGGACCAGCCTCTCTGGGCAGGGCCTGACGCACAGCACCCTCGTCGACACACGCTCAGCATTCAAGAAGGTCGAGGTCGGCCCTGGAGGCCTCACCGTTCGCGCGCAGCCGGGCGCAACGGTCCGAGCCGTGAACGCGCGTCTCGCAGGATACGGAAGGAAGCTCGGCCCCGACCCCGCAAGCGAGGTCGCCTGCACGATCGGAGGGGTCATCGCCAACAACTCCAGCGGCATGGCATGCGGCACCGAACGGAACACGTACCGGACCCTCAGGTCGATGAGATTCGTCCTTCCCAGCGGGACCGCTCTCGACACCCAGGATCCCGACGCAGACGAACAGCTGCGCAACGCCGAACCCGACCTCGCAGCCGGCCTGATCGAAATGCGTCAGCAGGTCCTTGCCGACCCAGCCCTCGAATCTGAGATCCGGCGCCAATACTCCATGAAGAACACTATGGGCTACGGGCTCAACTCTTTCTTGGACTTCTCCCGGCCGATCGACATCCTCACCCACCTGATCATCGGAAGCGAGGGCACCCTCGCGTTCGTGGCCGAGGCAACCTTCGAAACTGTCGAGGTCCTTCCCCACACCGCCACGGGGCTGATGGTCTTCACCACGCTCGAATCCGCCACCGAAGCGCTGCCAGCTCTGGCCAAGCGGGGCTTCACGACCATCGAGCTGATGGACGCCCGCTCCCTGAGAGTCGCGCAGGGTCTCAAGGACGGGCTCGACGAACTGGATGGGCTCGAGGTTGACCAGCACGCAGCCTTCCTCGTTGAGCTCCAAGCGGCAACCGCTCCAGAGCTCCAGACCGTACTCGCGGCGAACACCGACCTCGCGCAGCGCTACGGGCTGGCGCTGCCGCTGGACTTCCACACCGACCGCAAGAAGCGCGAAGCCCTGTGGCACATCCGCAAAGGGCTCTACACCGCCGTCGCCGGTGCGCGGCCCACGGGAACATCTGCCCTGCTGGAAGACATCGCGGTACCCGTCGACCGGCTCTACCAGACCTGCAAGGACCTCACCGGCATCCTGGAGGCCCACGGCTACGAAGACTCCGTCATCTTCGGGCACGCCAAGGACGGCAACATCCACTTCATGATCAACGAAAGATTCGACGATCCAGCCTCCCTAGGCCGTTACAGGGAATTCACCGAGGAGATGGTCGCCCTTGTCCTCGAAGCGGGAGGATCGCTGAAGGCCGAACACGGCACAGGCCGCATCATGGCCCCGTTCGTGCGCCGCCAATTCGGCGAGGAGCTGTACGAGATCATGAAGCGGGTCAAGGAGCTGTGCGACCCGCAGGGAATCCTCAACCCGGGCGTGGTCCTCTCCGACAGCCCGGACTCCTACCTGAACCATCTGAAGACATCGCCCACCGTCGACCCCGAGGTCGACCGCTGCGTCGAATGCGGCTACTGCGAGCCTGCCTGTCCGAGCCGGGACCTAACGCTCACCCCCAGACAGAGAATCGTCATGCGCCGCGAAATGCAGTCCGCCCGCGAAAGCGGCGACACCCACACGCTCCGAGAACTGGAAGCCGACTTTGAATACGACGGCATCCAGACCTGTGCAGTCGACGGCATGTGCTCCGTCGCCTGCCCCGTCGACATCAATACAGGCGACCTGATCCGACGGCTGCGCGCCGAGAAATCGAAACCAGCAGAGCAACGCGGCTGGGAGCTAGCCTCACACGGCTGGGGAGCCATCACCCGAGCCGGATCAACTGCGCTCTCAGCCGCCCAAGCCATGCCCGCTCTGGCCACCGCGTCAACGCGGATGCTTCGCACCGTCGCCGGGCCAGAGCGCATCCCGCTCTACTCGAAGGAGCTCCCCAAAGGCGGGGCACCCCGCGCGGCTCTGGACCCAGGACACTCCGCAGGCCCCGACGCTGTCTTCTTTCCGGCGTGCGTCGGAGCAATGTTCGGACCCGACGGCGCCAGCATCGGCTCGTCCGCCGCGTTCGTCGCGCTCTGCGAGCGTGCCGGGTTCCGCATCGCTATCCCCGAGCGGATCGACTCCCTGTGCTGCGGAACCCCCTGGAAGTCGAAGGGGCACCTGGACGGGTACCGCATGATGGCTGAGAAGACAGCCGACGCGCTGCTGCGGGCCAGCGACAACGGCCGGCTCCCGATCATGGTCGACGCCTCCTCCTGCACCGAAGGGCTCGTCGAACTCGCACAGCACTCGACGGCGGCCTCGCAGCTGCGCTTCGTCGATGCCGTCGAATTCACAGCCGACATGGTCCTGCCCCGGCTCAGCAGGACACGGTCCATTTCGTCGATCGCCGTGCACCGGACCTGCTCCTCGACACGTCTGGGAATCAACGACAAGGTGTCCCGCATCGCCGAGTTCCTCTCCGACGACGTCCACGATCCCATCGACTGGTCGTGCTGCGCGTTCGCCGGAGATCGCGGCATGCTCCATCCGGAGCTCACGGCCTCTGCCACCGCAGCAGAAGCCGCTGAACTGGCCACAAGGGACTTCGAAAGGTACGTTTCGGTCAACCGCACGTGCGAGCTCGGGATGGCCCGGGCGACGGGCGAAGCATACGAGCACCTCCTAGAAGTGCTCGAGGAAGCGACCCGGCCCGTGCCTGTTCCCCGGTCGCGCGAGTGACGAGGACGGGCGCGCGTCTCCCACTGGCGGGCGCCCGTCCTCGTGCAGCACAGGGTAACAACTGCGAAGCGCTGGAGCCCGCCACAATCGCGAATTGCTCTTCACGCAGAGCCCGTACCATCGGTTCGCCATCCCAGTTGCCCTGCCCGTTCTCGTCGCCGGGGTGGCCGTCAGCCTCGAGGCACTTGATTGTCAGCAACAGCCTCCCTAAAACGCCGGCTAGAGCCAACCCCCGACAGAAGGCCAACGGATGTGTACTGGGCCCCATTCAGGTTCCGGTGGCACGACAGGCAGGACCCGAAGCCGGTCGCCGATCCTCCGGCTTCGGGTAGCCGCACATCCGGACGGCTCGAAGATTGGCCTTCAGCCCGATCGCAAGTGGGCGCCCGCCGTCACTGGCGATCGAGGTCGAGGGTGAAGCGCTGCTTCGCCTGCTCGGCGGGGCTGAGCCGACGGTAGAACCGGATTGCTCCGTCGTTCCACGCGGGCGTCTGCCATTGGAGCTCGCTGTGCCCGAGGTCCCGGGAATGCTGGACGACGGCGCCAAAGAGGCGCCTGCCGGTGCCGACGCCCCGGTAGTCGCCGACCACATAGAGACAGTCGAGGTGGGCGTAAGTCGCCGCGTTCCACGTGCCCACGTCATACGTGACGGCCGCGTAGCCGACCGGCTTGCTCCCTGCCACGGCAACGAACAGGTCGAGCCTGCCGTCCCTGACCAATCCGGCGGCGCGGGCCGCCCAGTCCTCGGATATCACGGCCGAACTGCGTTCGTAATCTGCGTGCGCCCTGACCAGCGTGAGGATCGATGCGCACTCGGACGCAGTGACCGCGCGAACGACGCCAACTCCGGACCTCACGGGTTGGGGTGTGTCGGTGCCGTGAGCGGGTCGGGTGCTTGTCGGGTGCGGCCAGTGTCGGTGGCGGTGGCGAGTCCTTCGCGGGTCCAGTATTCGTAACCGCCGATGAGTTCGCGGACGTTGGTGTAGCCAAGGCGGGCAAGGGTGAGGGCGCCCCGGGTGCTGCCGTTGCAGCCGGGGCCCCAGCAGTAGAGGACGACCGGGGCGTCTTTGTCGGGGGCGACTTCGGCGGCTCGCCGGGGGAGGTCTGGGTTGGGCACATGGATGGCCCCGGGGATTCGTCCTTGGTTCCAGGCTTGCTCGTTGCGGACATCGATGACCAGGGGGGCGGTGCCCGCCGCCCTGGCGGCGGCGAGGTCGGAAGGGTCGGTTTCGTAGGCGAGTTTGGCGGCGAAGTGCTCGGCTGCCGTGGGTGTTGTGTGCATGGTTCGATCTGATCATCGGCCGGGCGGGCGAAGGAATGGGGGATCGGCGGTTGTTGATGAGTTGTGGCGGTCGTTTCGCGGAATCTTCCGGTCTTTGCCGTTGAATGAGCGTTTGGGACTGGATGCAGCGGATGGGGCGATCCTCGCGCATCTCCAGTCCGCACGGTGAGCTGAGGTTAAACGCCCATGAACACCCACCAGTTGATTTGACATGATTGAAAGCCTGACCAATCATTCATTTCGGATCAACAATTGTCTAAGCTTGTATCAGCTTCACCGTGCGGGCGATCGACACCGTCAAGCCCGTTGCCGCTCACACACCCTCGAAAGGTTGGCTATGGCCTCCTCGCATGACTTCTTCCTCCACGGCGACCACGCGGAAGGGCGCCAGATCATCGCCAGCACGCTCACAGCGCAGGGCTTCGAGGTCACGCCCGCCCCTAACAACAGCCTGCTGGCCAAGCGAGGAAGCGCCACGCTGACGGCACTCTTCGGCGTCCTCGCGGGCTCGAAGTTCCAGATCACCTTCAGCATCGACTTCATGGTCGACAATGCCGGACGCCTCGTCGCACGGATCAATCGCAACATGGCCTCCGGCGCGCTCAAAGGGGGCGCCGTTGGAGCGTCCAAGACAAACAGGGCCTTCGAGACCACCTCGAATGCCCTGGCATCCGCTCTCAGCGCGAGCGGCATTCTGGCCAACGCCCTCTCGAACTGAGGCCAGGACCAAGCTCCTGCCAGCCGCCCTTCCGTCCCCAATCACACACTCTTACGTCGACTCGAACCCGAAGGACCAACATGAGTCAGCCGCATCAGCCCCAAAGCGAACAAAGCGCCCATCACGCCCCCGTGGAGCGGAACCCGCACGCCTACCCAGACACCCAGGCCCCGGCGTACGTCCCGTACAGCCAGCAGAAGACCGGGACGAACGCACTGGCGATCATCTCCCTTATCACGTCATTCTTCATCTCCATCGTGGGCCTCATTCTTGGCGTGGTTGCGCTCAGCCAGATCAAGCGCACCGGCGAGGGCGGACGCGGGCTGGCAATCGCCGCAATCGTCATCGGCTCCGCGGGCATCGCCTTCGGCCTGCTGATTATCACGTTCGGAGCGCTTGCCGGAAACGCTTCGACCAACTACTGACAAGGTCGTCGGCCAACTGCACGATAGATCCCTTGCCATGAAGAGCAGGCCTATCGAGCGAACCGTCGGCCAAGTCATCATCCCGTGCGCGATGTGCCATGAGCGGTGAAGTGGCACGCTTTCCTTCTCGGATTCGAGCCAGGCGAGGCCTCCCATGGAGGCACGATCTTCGACATGCCCTCGATGCCAACCACCCCGGACTTCGACCCTTCAGGTCCTCCGCGGTTCTTCTTCTGGACCCGTGATAGGGCGGCCACGGTGGAGCACATGTTCCAGAACGCCCCGGAGGTCGAGGACATCGGATCCGTCAGGGACTGTCTGATTAACGGTGGGAACGGCGTGGCCTGACCGAAAGGAAGGGCTATGACCGACACCGTCGAGATGATCGATCCTGTGACTGGGGAGATCATCGATCAGAGGCAGCTTGCGGAGCGGCTGCTGGCGCAGGCAAGGGAGCAGGGCGTGGGGCTGGTGGGCCCGGGCGGGCTGCTGGCCGGGCTGACGAAGACCGTGCTGGAGACCGCGCTCGAGGCGGAGATGACCGAGCACCTCGGCCACGAGAGGCACGGTACCGCCGAGGGGCCCAACGTGCGGAACGGCACGCGGTCCAAGACCGTGCTTACGGAGATCGGGCCGGTGGAGATCGAGGTCCCGCGGGACCGGGAGGGCACGTTCGAGCCGCAGATCGTCAAGAAGCGCAAACGACGCCTGGACGGGATCGACGAGGTCGTCCTGTCCCTGAGCGCGCGGGGCCTGACGACCGGGGAGATCGCCGCGCATTTCGAGGAGGTCTACGGCGCCAGCGTCTCCAAGGACACCATCAGCCGGATCACCGAGAAGGTCTCCGAGGAGCTGGCCGAATGGGCCAACCGCCCCCTCGACCGGGTCTACCCGGTGATCTTCATCGACGCGATCCACGTCAAGGTCCGCGACGGGCAGGTGCGCAACAAGCCGTTCTATGTGGTCCTGGGCGTGACGGTGAACGGCGAACGGGACATCCTGGGGATCTGGGCCGGGGACGGCGGGGAGGGCGCGAAGTTCTGGCTCGGGGTCCTGACCGAGATCAAGAACCGCGGGGTGGAGGACGTGTGCATCGCCGTCTGCGACGGGCTCAAGGGCCTCCCGGACGCGATCACCGCGGTCTGGGAGCTCGCCATGGTCCAGGCCTGCGTCATCCATTATGCCGATGTCCTGATTATGCCGATGATGCCGGTGGATCCGTTGCGGGGCGCGGGGTCGGCGCTGGCGCGGTCGGCATAATCAGAGCGCTTCGAGCCACGCGAGGAGGCTGTCCGGCGGCCGGTAACGGCTGTCTTGCCCGTGGGGTGGGCTGGTTCGTGCGAGTGCTTTCTCCTTGAGGGTCATGTCGGCGTGCAGGTAGATCTGCGTGGTGTCGACGCTGGCGTGTCCGAGCCAGAGCGCGATCACGCTGGTGTCGACTCCGGCATGCAGGAGTCGCATCGCGGTGGTGTGCCGCAGCACGTGCGCGGTGATCGTCTTGTTGCGCAGCGACGGGCAGACGTTGCTCACCTTGGCGGTGTAGTGCGCAAGGCGGTGCTCGATCGCGTCGCGGCTGAGCCGGCTGCCGCGGCGCGACGGGAACAGCGGGGCTCCGGGGAGCGCGCCGAGTTCGGTGATCCAGTCGCGCAGCACGGTGACGGTGGCCTGCGTGAGCGGGGTGATCCGGTCCTTGCGGCCCTTGCCGTGGCAGGCGACGTGCGCACCGGTGCCGAGGTGCACGTCGCCGGGGCTGAGGCCGGTCAGCTCGGAGACTCGCAGCCCGGTCTGCACGGCCAGCAGCAGCAATGCGTGATCACGCCGCCCGGTCCAGGTGTCCAGGTCGCAGGCGGCCAGCAGCGCGTCGACCTCGTCGTCGGTGAGGTATGCGATCAGCGCCCGGTCGAAGCGTTTGGGTGGAATGGCGAGGACGCGGGCGATGCTGTCGGCGTGCTCGGGATGGGCCAGGGCCGCGAACTGGAACAGCGAGTGGATCGCGGACAGCCTGGCGTTGCGGGTGCGTACGCTGTTCCCGCGCTCCTGCTCGAGGTAGTCCAGGAACCCGCCGATCATCGGCGCGTCAAGCTCGCCGATGTCCAACCGTGAGGGTGCGACGCCGGTGCGGGCGGCGACGTAGCCGAGCAGCAGCCGCATCGTGTCGCGGTAGGCGGCGATCGTGTGGTCGCTGGAGAGCCGTTGCCGGATCAGCCGGTCAGTGAAGAACGCCTGCAGAGTGGGGGCCAGCGTGCTCATGATCGGGCCTCCGGTCCGCCGGTCAGGAGGGCTTCGAGCCGTTGCCCGGCCAGCGCCATCAACTCTGGGGCCGCGGAGAGGTACCAGTAGGTATTGTCCGGATGGACGTGGCCGAGCCAGGCGGACAGCAGCGTGAGCCGGGCTTGCCCATCTTCGCCGGCAGCGTAGGCGTCGAGCATCGCCCTGACTGCGAAGGTGTGTCGCAGATCGTGGATGCGTGGCCGGCACGACGGCGAACGCGGCAGCAGACCGATGTGCCGGACGAGGCGGTGGAACGTGTTGTGGACGTTGCAGTAGATCAGCCGCGTTCCGGCGGCTGAGACGAAGAACGCCGGTGTCCCTGTCTGCGGTGCGGACCTGTCGCGCGCTTGCCGGTAGTTGCGCAGCGCCTGGACCGCGCTGGGGTGCAGGGCCAGCTCCCGGGTCTTGCCGAACTTCCCGAACCGGATCGTGAGCCGCCCGCCGGCGAGGTCGACGTCGCCGCGGTCCAAGCTGATCGCCTCGCCGATCCGGATCCCGGTCACCGACAGCAGCCCGATCAGCGTCGCGAAAGTGGCGCGGCGCAGCGGCGTGCGCAACGTCGCCGTGGCAGCGATCAACGCCGCGACCTCGGCATCGGAATACAGGTATGGGCTGGCGCGCAGCGGCCGCTGCGGCAACAGGCCCGCGGCCGGCACCTCGTGGACCGGGTCGATCGCATGCAAGTAGGTCGCGAACCCACGCACCACGGAGAGCCGGTACGCCCGCCAGTTCGAGTCTCCGCCAGCGGGCAGCTGCGCCCAGGCCAGAGCGCTGGGGACGGTGATCACCGTCTCGCCGTCGTGTTCGAGGTGCCCGAGGAACTGACCCAGCAGCTTCTCAGGCCGCTCCAACCGGTAACCCAGGGCACGACGCAACGCCAGGTAGTCAGCGAGCTGGTCCCGCAGCGGCCCGGTCATGAGAGACCATCCCCGATCATGGTCGGCCAGGGCCTGGCCAGCACACTCAGCGCATCCCGGTCGACCTTCGCGTAGATCGCCGTGCTCAACACGGACCGGTGACGCAGCACCTGCCCGATCTCCGGCAGCGGGCTGCCGGCACGGAGCATCGCGGTCGCGGCAGTATGCCGGAGCCGGTGCGCGTGCATCTTGCCAAGCCCCGCGCGTTGGGCCGCGTCGAACACGATCATCGTCACCCCGCCGGTGGTCAACGCCCGCAGCGGGGCGTGAACTCGCACGAACACGCTGCGTCCTTCCGAGCCCGCCGGTCGACCGTGACGCAGATACGCCGCGATCGCCGCTCCCACGTCCCCCGGCAGCGGCAGCCGCTCACTCCGATTGCCCTTCCCGATGACGGTGATCTCACCGGCACGCCAGTCGATGTCATCCAGCCCGAGCCGGGAGACCTCCCCGGCGCGCAGACCCAGCCGGGACAGCAGCAGCATCACTGCGTAGTCCCTCCGACCCGTCGGCGTGCGCCGGTCGCAGCTGGTCAGCAGCCGCTCCAGCTGGCCAGGCTCCAGCCCTATGGGCAGACTCGACAGCCGCCACCCGGCCACCGCCGGCACCACAGCGGCCAGCGACGCCGGCAGCTGCCCGGTCAGATGCAGCCAACGCAGCTGCGAACGCAGTGCGCACACGATCAACTTCGCGGAACCCATTGCCCTGCCTGGACAGGCAGACGACACGAACCCCGTAACGTCGCCCGCGCTGATGCCGGCAAGATCCAGCGCCTCGCCCCGCATCCGGACGGTCACTAACGGGCGTACGCAGTCCACGTACCCCCGAGCAGTCCTCACCGTCAGCCCACGCTCGACGAGCAGATAGCGGCGGTAGCAGTCCAGCAGTTCCTCGACCGGGCCCAGCGCAACAGGTTCCTCAACCGGAAGGACCCCCAACGGCGTCAGATAGGCCAGCAACGGCGCGAACGCCTTCATCGACAGATACTCCCGATACCCGGCCGCTCGTCGCTCTCCCAGATACCGCTGCAGCACCGGCCCACTCAATTCATCCAGACCGACGCCCTCGCTGAGCATCCAGCGATCCAAATGAGCGACGAAGCACACATGCTGTTCCGCGGAACTTCGTGCATAGCCCTGCTCAAGCAACGCCGCCGCGAACCCGACGACATGCAACTCCAACGGGCCGCGCACGAGCGACCACAATACCTTGACCATGACGCTCCCCTCTCCAAGAACGGATGAGAAGAGCGTCGATCAGACCACCGGATTATGCCGACCTCGCCAGCGCCGACCCCGCGCCCCGCAACGGATCCACCGGCATCATCGGCATAATCAGGACATCGGCATAATGCACGCTATGCCGACGTCGGCATAGCGTGCACCTGATCCGCAACACCTTCCGGTTCGCCTCCCGGCACTACTGGGAGGAGATGGGCAAGGACCTCAAGCCCGTCTACACGGCCCCGACCGAGGCCGCGGCCAGAGAGCGGTTCGAGGAGTTCGACGAGAAGTGGGGCGCACAGTACCCGGCCATCAGCAGGCTCTGGCGCAACGCGTGGGCCGAGTTCGCCCCGTTCCTGGACTGGGACGTGGAGATCCGCCGCGTGGTCTGCTCGACCAACGCGATCGTTATCTCCAGTCCTCCGAGCCGTGTGCTTGACGTCGGTGAGGGGCGTTCTGGCTGTTTTGACCGCCGTCGTGGACGTGGTTATCTCCGGTGTGTCCATCACGGAGCAGGCTGGAGGGCCAATGTTGGTGCAGAGGGTGATTATCCCGGGGTCTCGGGTCGAGTCGTGGACGGTGCTCGGAGACGATGACGTCCCGGTCGCCCCGCTCGAGGCCTATCTGGCCTTTCTGAGCGCGATCGAGCGGTCGCCGAACACGGTGAAGGCGTACGCCCACGATTTGAAGGACTTCTTCGTCTTCCTCGCCCATCGGGACCTGGACTGGCGCCGCGTCACGCTCGAGGACGTCGGCGGGTTCGTGGAGTGGCTGCGGATGCCGCCCGCCGGGCGGACGGGGCAGGTGGCCGTGCTGCCCGTGACGTCCCCGCAGGTCGGGCCCGGCACGATCAACAGGAAGCTCGCCGCGGTGAGCTCCTTCTACCAGCATCAGGCACGGCACGGGGTCGAGCTGAGTGATCTGCTGGTGAGGTGGGCGGCGCCGGGCGGAAGGTCGTCGTGGAAGCCGTTCCTGCACCACATCAGCAAGGGGCGCCCGCAACGACGCAGGGAAATAGCTCTGAAGGCCCCGGCCAAGCTGCCCCGGGTGCTCACCGTCGGGGAAGTCCAGTCGATCCTGGACGCGTGCACCCGATTGAGGGACCGCTTCCTGTTCGCTGTCCTGTTCGACACCGGGATGCGGATCGGCGAGGTCCTCGGGCTTCGCCACGATGACCTCTCGGCGGCAGAGCGCGAGGTCCGCGTTGTTGCGCACCTGAACGAGAACGGGGCCCGGGCCAAGACGGGGCGGTCCCGGACGGTGCCGGTCAGCGCCGAGCTGCTGCGGCTCTATTCGGACTATCTGCACCTCGAATACGGCGATCTGGACAACGACTACGTGTTCGTCAACCTCTGGGGCGGGCGGGTCGGCCACGCCCTGTCCTACCGGTCCGTCTATGACCTGGTCGGGCGGCTCCGGCGGCGGACCGGCGTGGATTTCGACCCGCACTGGTTCCGGCATTCGGCGGCGACGCGGATGCTGCGGGACTCGGTGCCGCTGGAGGTGGTCTCCACGCTGCTGGGGCACGCCTCGGTCACCACGACGATTGACACCTACGGCCATCTCACTGCCGAGGATGCCCGGACGGTCCTGGAGAAGGCCGGCTGGTTCGCCGGCACCGGGGTGACCCTGTGACGTCCGCGGCCCGGGAGCCCGGCCTTGGGGTGGGCGGCGCGGGGCTTCTGGAAAGGCTGCTGGGCGTCGTGACCGCGGAATTCCGCTGCGACACTCTGGTCTTCGCGGCTGATGATCCGGTCTTCGGCTCCGGCTTCTGCCGTGTGCAGGGGTGCGGGCGTGCGGGACGTGCGGGTTACGGGTTCTGTTCCGGCCACCATGGGCGGTGGCAGAAGGCCGGCCGGCCGGACGTGGAGGCCTTCGCCGCCGCGACCGACCCGCGGTGGCGCCTGCAGCAGCCGAACATGGCCTGCCGGATCGAAGGGTGCGGCTACGGTTCCGCGCGGTCGGGGATGTGTGCCCTGCACGCTCAGCGATGGGAACGCAGCGGCCAGCCCGAGTTGGAGAGCTGGCTGCGGGCCGCGCCGACGGTCAAGCAGCCTCAGGCCGGGGCGCTCTGCCGCGTCGCGCACTGCACTCTGTGGCCCCAGGGCGCAGGACAGCTGTGCCACGCCCACGACGCGACCTGGCGGACGAACGGACGGCCCGACATCGAAGAGTTCATCGGCAGGTTCGAACCGTCCGCGGTGCTCGGAGACCAGGTCGTCAGGCTGGACGGGCTCCCGCCGCAGCTCAAACTCGAACTCCAGTACGCACTCCAATGCAGGCGCGGGGACCGCAGCACCAAGACGCCCCCGGCCGTGGTGATGCAGGTCGTGAGGTTCCTCCGCCGGACGGCGGCCTCATCCCTGCTGGACCACAGCGAGAACTACTGGCGGTCCAGCATCGGCCGACCCGCGCCGAAGGACTCCACCCCCCGGGCGCTGCTGCTCTACGCGCGCCGCCGGATCGAGGACCTCGCCCAGGCCGGAGGCTGGGAAGGCGAGTACGGCCGGGACGTGTGGCAGCTGCGCCGGCTCGGCTTCGAGGGCAACCCCACCCTGAGCTTCGAGCCGATTCCCCAGCCCTGGCTCCGGAGCCTGGCCAAGCGGTGGGTGCGCTGGCGGCTCTCTGCCGGCCTGGTACTGGAGACAGTTCGCCGCGGCCTTCGCTCCCTGATCCGCTTCGCCCTCGTCTGCGAACGGGCCGGGGTGAGGTCGCTGGCAGACGTGAACCGGGCGGTGCTCGAACGCTACCTGGCCGATCTGCAGGCCGAGCTGGCCGGCAGCCAGCGCCACGGCGACCAGATCGGCCAGCTCGACTCCTTCCTCACCGCCATCCGCACCCAGGCATGGGACACAACCCTGCCAGCCACGGCCATGCTGTTCGGCACCGACCATCCCCACCGGTCCGAACGGCCTCCGCGGGCACTGGCCGAACAGGTCATGGCCCAGATCGAACATCGGGAGAACCTCGAGCGCTTCGAGGACGACGCGCATCGGCTGGCCACCCTGATCCTGATCCGCTGCGGCCTGCGCGTGAACGACGCCCTGAGACTGGAACGCGACTGCATCGTGCTCGATGCGGACCGGGCACCCTACCTGCGCTATTTCAACCACAAGATGAAACGCGAGGCCCTGGTGCCGATCGACGAGGAGCTCCAGGCCCTGATCGCCGCCCGCCAGTCCAGCCACGGGCGCTCCCCGCTGCTGTTCCCCAGACCGACGAAGAACCCTGACGGGCTCCAGCCGATGAGCGGCAGCACCTACCGGGGCGCCCTCTACCGGTGGCTGGAGCGCTGCGAGGTCCGCGACGAACACGGGTGCCCGGTGCATCTGACTCCGCACCAATGGCGGCACACGCTAGGAACCCGCCTCATCAACAAAGACGTCCCCCAGGAAGTCGTCCGCCGCATCCTCGACCACGACTCGCCGCAGATGACCGCCCACTATGCCCGCCTCCACGACACCACCATCCGCCGCCACTGGGAGACCGCACGGAAGATCGACATCAGCGGCACCACCGTCGTCCTGGACCCGCAGAGCACACTGGCCGAGGCGGCCTGGGCCAAGCAGCGCCTCGGCCGGGCCACCCAAGCCCTGCCCAACGGGTTCTGCGGACTCCCGGTCCAGAAGACGTGCCCGCACGCAAACGCCTGCCTGACCTGCCCTATGTTCATCACCACCGGCGAGTTCCTCCCCCAGCACCGCGAACACCGCACCCAGGTCCTGCAGATCATCAGCGCCGCCGAAGCCCGCGGCCAGACCCGGCTGGCCGAAATGAACCGGCAGGTCGCCCAGAACCTCGACACCATCATCAGCACACTCCAGAATGATCCCGTCCCCACGGACAGGGCAGCCGATGCCAGCTGAGAACGCGGGGCACCTCACCGCCACCGCGCACCGGCGCCACGAGCTCGCCCGGTCCAAGACGATCCGGACTCTCAGAGAACTCGAGCGGGCCGGCGCCCCCGTCACCTTCGAAGCCGTCGCCCGCCACGCCGGCGTCTCGCGGGCCTTCCTCTACGCCCAGCCCGACCTCCGCGCGGACATCGAAAGGCTCCGCGCTGCGACCCGCCGCGCACCGACGCCCGCGATCCCAGCCAGCCAGCGCGCCTCCGACGCCTCGCTGCTGGCCCGGCTGCACGCGGCCAACGAACGCATCCGCACGCTCACCGAGGAAAACGGCAAGCTCCGACGCCGGCTCGCCCATGCCCTCGGCGACCAGCGGACGGGCCAGCATGCCCAAGGGGCCGAGCCGAAGCCACGGAAATCACGCTTGAACAACAATCAGACACCGGCGGACGAGCTCAGAACACCTCAGGCAGCCGCGTCGAAGACACCGTCCACAACGCATAACCCCACGTCAGAGGCATGAACCGCCCTCGGACTGGAGATAACGATCGAGTCCCTCAACGCCCGCTACCGGCGCGCGGTGAGGGCCCGAGGCCACTTCCCCAACGACGCAGCGGCACTGAAGTGCCTGTACCTGGTCACCAGGTCCCTTGACCCCACAGGGCGCGGCAGGGCACGCTGGGCCACACGCTGGTTGAGTCGGCCCGCAGCGCGGTTCCGGTGTTGCCACCGGTCCGTTTCTGCGGGCCGCTCGCCGAACCCGGCGTGCGCCTCTCGACGCACCGGGCTCTCCACAGTCTCTGCCGTCGGTCAGTCCGATGCAGCCCACGGGGTGGGGATCGCTCCCCGGTACCGATAGCGGGTAACCGTCACCGATGCCGGGTTGAACAGCACGACCCCGTTACACGACAGCGGGAGCCACCGCCCTGATGGGGTGGTGAATTGCCGTCGCAGCTGCTTCCAGCGCATGCGGTGCCGTTTCCTCAGCCACCTGATCACCGGCCATTCGACGAAGTGCCTGAGGCTGTCGAGGGTATGGCTGCACACCGCGTGCCGGAAGTAGTTCGCCCATCCCCGCAGGATCTGGTTGATCCGGGTGAGGATGGCGCCGGGATCGGCCTGCGAGACCCTGTGGGTCATGGACCGTATCTTCTCCTTCACCGCCTTGAACGGACGCTCGGCGATGAAGGTGTAGACGTACCACTGCTGGGTTCCCCTCTTGCGGCGCCACTGGATGCGGAACCCGAGGAAGTCGAACCCCTCGCTCATGTGCACTACCCGGGTCTTGGCCGGCGAGAAGCGCAGGCCAAGCGGGGCGAGCACAGCGGCGATCTCTTCGCGCAGCTCCTCGACGTCGGATTCGCTGCCATGCACGAGCACGACGAAATCGTCCGCGTAGCGGACGATCCTCCATGTCGGCAGGCCCTTCCTCCGACGCGCGTGGCGCCGATAGGTGGTCCCCATCGTCCCTTCGGGCCGCCATGGTGCCATCACGTGCTCATCGAGCACGGTCAGGGCGATGTTGGCCAGCAGCGGCGAGAGGATCCCACCCTGCGGGGTGCCGGTATCGGACTCCTTCAGCCCGGCCTGCTCGGTGAGCACACCAGCTTTTAGGAAGGCCTTCACCAGCGCCAGCACACGCTTGTCCTTCACCCGGGCCCTCACGCGCTCCAGCAGAGCCGTGTGGTCGATCCGGTCGAAGCACGCCTCGATGTCCGCATCCAGCACCCACCGGTATCCCCGTGAGCCGAACATGTGGATCTCGGCGATTGCGTCGTGCGCCCGCCGCCCTGGCCGGAAACCGTACGAGATCGGGGAGAACCCCGCCTCGAAGATCGGCTCCAGCACGAGCTTCAGCGCCGCTTGGACCACCCGGTCGGCGATCGTGGGAATGCCCAGCTTCCGGACCTTCCCCGAACCTCCGGGCTTCGGGATCGCACGCTCTCGCACCGGCAGAGGACGGAACGTCCCCGCCTTCAGCGCTGCGCGCAGCCCCTCGAGGAACCCGGGCACCCCGATGCTCTCCTCGACCCAGGCGACGCTGAGGCCGTCCACGCCGGGAGTGTTCGCACCACGGTTGCCCGCGACCCGATCGAACGCCACGATCAGCGTCGCCGGGTCATGCACGAAGTTGAACAGGTCGTCGAACCGGCGGCCAGGATCGGCCACCGCCCAACGGTGGAGCTTGGCCTGCATCTCCGATACCCGCCCGCGCGGCCCCGCGGCCGCCACTGTCAGGGCACCGGCGTTCACCGGTGCGTCTTTCGGTCTTGCAACATCCTCATCTCCTCGAAACTGCTGCCGCCCTTCCCCATGCGCCGGGCTCTCCCCGGCTCGGAGTACTACGGCGGCTCCGCCCTGCCCCTGACCGATCGGCCGACGACGGACCCAGCCCGCCCGGCCGCGCTGGAAGCACGGCCGAGGGGCAGCCCAAGGGCAGTTCCCGTGTTCACTGTGATTCGCTCGTCGGAGTAGGAGCCCGACTCTGCCCCAGCGGCTTCGCTGCAAGTACGCCGCAGTCCTTCCCGGCAGCCTCCCGGTCACAGGCTTCACAGCTTCCGGGAGTTTCCCGCCCAAAGGACGAGTGCGCGCCGCTCCCGGCCCAGATCCACCAGATTCGAGCCGGTAAAGCGTTGAGGGGCGTTATGGCATCGGTTCCTCGCGTACTCCTCTCCAACCTGCTCACCGGACCTATCGCATCTGGCAGTGCTACGGCACCCCGGCTTTGTCAGGGCTGCTCCCACCCGCACCGGCGTCTCCCGGAACAGGCTGCCCTCAGCTCCTACCGGGCCGCTGCGACGGCCCGGCGGTGACGGTCTCTCACCTCCACTCGAATCAACAGCGCCTCACGGCGCACGAAGCCGGCACTGAACGCGTTCGCGATCGCCTTCGAAGGCCGGATCAACTAAATGCACGCCATGCCGTTCCCACCGTTATTCGGACAGTCCCATCCGTCATCTTCGTGCAGCTCGAAGACCCTTATCGGAATCCCTTGTTGGTCTGCCAGCGGGGTGATCTGCAGAGTCGCTGCACAGCCGTGGGACGGAGGGTTGAAGTACGTTGGAGAAGATGAGACCCGCTTGGCGCTGCCAACCTGGTGGGGGCGCCGCTTGGTCGTCGGCGTCTTCGCATCCCAAGGTGTCGTTGCGACCGCCTTCGAGGCGCTAGCCCGGGACGTTGAGTTCATCGTGGTAACCGACGCTCTTGCCGACACGAGCCCTGGCCTGCACGAGCTGGCCATGCGCCAAGTCGCTCGCTCGGTAGGCCAAGTGGTCTACTTGGGCGATCTCCCCCAACGCTGAGGATGCTACCGAAGCTGGCCCGTCCCAAAGGGCGACCCGTGCTACCCCTAACTCCCGGGGCCAGGCTTCGAGGTTCCGGCCGCGCGGAATAACGCGACGGCGGTGCCGGGCCGCACGATCAGCTCGGGGCCGGAGTCGCTGATGCTGATGATGCTCCCTCACCACCTCGCGATCAAGAAGGAGTCTGACCGCGCGCCGGTCGATTTCCCCCACCGACCGGGCTCAGGCGCGGGCTATGGATTGGTCGCCGTGAAGCCGGCCCGTGGGATCGACGATGGAATGACCTGGAGAAAACCAGACTTGACTCCGTTGCTGGTGCTGAAGTAGCCCAAGCCGCCTTGAGCTCCTAATGCGGAGAACGACACTGTTCCGCCGCCCTGTCGGGGTGCGGCGGAACAGTGTCGTGTCAGGGGGTCGGGTGTGTGGGGTTAGTTGGCTGGGACGATCTGTTGGAATTGGGCGTCGTCGACGTAGA
>NZ_JAYGGQ010000024.1:0-49764 GCF_034931225.1 Sinomonas terricola | reverse complement strand
GAACCGCCCGCCGCCCCACCGGCGCAGACAACACTGAACCCATCACAGAACCTCTCTGTTCATACGTATGAATAACTAGAGTGAAAATAGTCTTGCGCACGGTGCGCGAGACTGTCAAGGGAAATTCTTGAATAAATGATTCGGTTGGATTCTCGATTTCGAAGCAATCCGAAAGAGGCCAAAGGATCCCTGGGACCCAGGGAAAACCGCAGCCTTTGGCGGATCGACGCGCCACTCTCACGAGCGACGGATCACGTACGGTCAGCGCAGAGCGCCGGCCGCAACGATTAACGCGTGCTGGGCCTTATGGGCTTTCATCCGCATTAAAAGTACTTTCAACCTTCAAAACCGACGAGGCGGTTTCATCAGCAATCCGGCCTCAAAGCGAGACCGGAAATGGTCCTCAGCTCGGCACTTCCTCGAGCGTTGGAGGCTCGGCGCCGGCTCGTGAGACGGTCACGGCCGCCGCACGTGCGGCGAAGGATCCGGCGGACGCGAGGTCGTCGCGTGTCCCCGGCACAAGTCGCGGATGCCCGGCGTCAAGCAGCGCCCGCAGGAGCGCCGACATGTAGCTGTCCCCCGCACCCACCGTGTCGGCAACGCTCGTCACGACCGGGGCGACTTCAACGACGTCGCCTCCCAGGACGAGCATCGAGCCCTGCGCTCCCGCCGTGACGGCGACGACGCGGGTGCCAAGTTCGGCGATCGCGCGGGCCGCCTCGCGAGTGCTCAGCCCCGGGTACAGGTACGCGGCGTCCTCGTCGCTCAGCTTGACGACGTCGGCCCGCGCCGCGAGGCGCTCGAAGCGCGCCCGCGCGTCGTCCGGGTCGCCGACGAGCGCGGGGCGGATGTTCGGGTCGAAGCTCACGGTGGCGTTCGGTGCCAGGGCGGCCACGATCTCCTCGACCCGCTCCGCCCCAGGCGTCAGGAACGCGGCGATCGAACCGATGTGGACGTGCCCGGCGGCCGGGAGGTCGACGTCGACGGGCAGCGTCCAGGCGATGTCGAACGTATAGTGGGCGGCGCCGTCGTCCTGAATGGCCGCGGCGGCCGTCGATGTCGCCTCGAGCGACCACGACTCGGGAAGCACCGCGACACCTGACTGCGTAAGCCGGCTGGCGATCGCCTCGCCGCGCGCGTCTCGCCCCAGCGCGGTGAGGAACGACGTCGGGACGCCGAGCCGCGCGAGCCCGAGAGCCACGTTCGCCGGGGAACCGCCGGGATGCTCCCTGCTCCCGCCCGAGGTCTGGATGATGTCCGTGAGCGCCTCGCCGACGACGAGGACGCGGGGCCCGGGGGCGGTCACGCGGCGCCCTCAGTCGGGGCAGCGGTCGCGGAGTTCATGCGCGATGGGTCCTTCCGGTCGGAGTCGCGGGGCATGGACGCCCGCGGCGGGGCAACGGAGCCCCGGCGGACGATGGGGCATTCGAAGAGGAGGCGCTCGGGCGTCCTCGCCTTCTCGGGATCCTCGATCTCGTCGAGCAGGCGGCTCACGGCCCAGCGGCCCATCTCGTAGTGCGGGAGGGCGACGGTCGTGAGGCCGGGCCAGAGGCCCTCGGAGATGATCTCGAAGTCGTCGACGCTCGTGACCGAGACGTCCTCGGGGATGCCGAGGCCGAGGCTCTGGGCGGCTTCGTAGGCGCCAAGGGCCTGGGGGTCGCGGAAGCAGAACAGCCCGGTCGGGGGTTCAGGGAGCCGCAAGAGTTTGAGCGCACCGTCGCGGCCGCCCGAGACGTCCGGGACCTCGTAGGTGACGAGGTCGGCGTCGTACTCGATCCCGGCCTCGGCGAGCGCCGAGCGGTAGCCCTCGAGACGGCCGGAGGTTGCCGGAATCTCGTTGTTCTGGTTGATGAAGCCGATTCGCCGATGGCCCGCGTCGAGGAGCTCCTTCACGGCCGTCCGCGCGGCCAAGACCTCGTCCGGCGCGACCGACGAGACTTTCGCGTCGAGGTCCTCGGCGTCGAGGAGGACGAGCGGGATGCCCCTGGCCCCGCCGGGGACGGTGAGCTGCTGGTGGTACATCTTCGCGTAGACGATGCCGTCGACCTGATGCTGGAGGAGCGTGCTGACCTGCCGCTCCTCGAGGTCGGGGTTGCCCCCGCTGTCGACGAGCATGACGAGCCATCCGCGCTCATACGCGGCGTCCTGGGCGCCGAGGATCATTTCGCCCGCGAAAGGCGTGCTCGCGATCTGATCGCTCACGAGGCCAAGGAGGTACGAGCGCTGGTTCCGGAGTCCGCTCGCGAGCCGGTTCGGCGCGTAGCCGAGGCGGGCCGCGACCTCCTGGACGTGGCGGCGAGTCTCGGGATTGACGCGGGACTGATGCGCGTCGCTCAAGGCGTGGGAGACCGTGGTCACGGAGACGCCGGCCGCCTTGGAGACGTCCCGGATTCCGACCTTGGCCATCATCGCCCTTCCAACAAAACGTTTTGCATGTCCTGCAAAACAGTGTGAGGCAAACCGTTTTGCACTGTCAAGTGGACCTCGCTCCGCGGCGCGCCTTCCCCGCGCGGCGTGTTCCAAACCGGCTTTCGCAGTTCGCTGAAAGGACGACGACGATACCCCCTCACCCTTGAATCCCGGCGCACGCCGTGCCAACGATGAAGACAGCGCAGCCCAATGCGCTTGCCCGGGCCACCGCCCGCGGCCGATCCGACAGCGGACGGGCCAAGAGCCCGCACAGAGGAGGACGAGATGGGACTCGACGACAAGTTCAGCAACAAGGCCGAAGAGCTGAAGGGCAAGGCCAAGGAAGCTGCCGGCAAGGCCACGGACGACCCGAGCCTCGAGGCCGAGGGGAAGGCAGATCAGACATCGGCAGGCCTCAAGCAGGCCGGCGAAAAGGCCAAGGACGCGGTCGAGGACATCAAGGACGCGTTCAAGAAGTAGGACCCGCAGAGCCGCCCGGGTTGCCCGACGAGGGCGACCCGGGCGGCTGCGCGTGCACCCTTTACCGAGGACGGCTTATCGGCAACCCGGTCGATGCGGATGGCCCGAAGAATGCACGCTCACGAGGGGACGGACGGGTTGACCTCAGACTTGGCGATGGCGCCGTCGGCATTGCCCCAAGTGTCCAGGATCTTCTTGTACGTGCCATCCGCCATGAGCTTCGCCATCGTCTTCTGGATCAGATCCGCCAACGCAGTGTCGCCCTTCGCGATGGCGATGCCCGCGAGGGCAACATCAGTCGTGTCGCCGACCTTCTCGATCGCACCGTTCGTCTGGGTGAGTGCGTAGGCGACGACGGGCGAGTCGGCGGACATCGCATCGAGGGCGCCGTTGACCAGACGGGTATTGATATCCGTCTGCTTGTCGAGGGAGACGATGTCGATCGCCTTCTTGCCGGCTGCGGTGCACTTGTCGCTCGCGGCCTTGAGATCATCGGCCTCGGTCGTGCCGGTCTGGACGCCGATCGCCTTGCCGCAGACATCGTCGACGGAGAACTTCTTCGGGTTGCCCTTCTGGACCGCCCACGAAGTGCCGGCCTGGGTGTAGCTCACGAAGTTGACCGCCTGGAGGCGCTCCTTCGTGATGGTGAAGGCACTGATGCCGAGGTCGTACTTGGGGCCGAGCGCCGGCAGGATCCCGGTGAAATCCGCGGTCTCGAAGTCGACCTTGAGACCGAGCGTGGCACCGATTGCCTGGGCAAAGTCGACGTCGAAGCCCATCGGCGTGTGGCTGTCCGCCCCGGCCAGGAACTCCGCCGGCGCGTAGGTCGTGTCGGAGCCGACCACGAGGGTCCCCTTCGACTTGATCGCGGCCGGCACCTGCGAGGCGAGCGAATCGTCCTTCTGGACAGAGCTGGGATCGAAGGTTGCGGCGGCGGAACCGGAGCTGCTCGGCTTGGGAGCACCGCCTGCCTCGGAGGCGTTCGTGCAGGCGCTCAGCGCGAGGGCGCTCACGGCGAGGACCACAGCGCCTTTGGCGGCGAGCTTCGTGGTGATGGTCATAGGTTGTCCCTTACTTGAGATGGAGGCAATGGGCTGCTCATGCGACATCTGCCCCAGCGGATGCCCCCATCTGATGGAAGTACGTCACATGCAACTTTAGTTTCATATTGGACACCAAGCGGTGCGGAAGCGCAAGAGGTTCGGGCGGACCGTTGACGCGCCGCTCTGGCACCCGCAGGCGATGATGGCCCTGGGTCAGGGGACGAACGACGGTCATGCGCGGTATCTGCGGACTAGACGGGGTGCGATCCGGTTGATGATCTCGTCGCCGTGGCTTGAGATGGCCTCTCCCCACATGTCCGCACTTGCGGCCCCGGTGGACGGATCGCCGAAAAGCTCCACCGTGTCGCCGACGGAAATACCGCCAGCCTCTGGACCGAGATCCACCATGAACTGATCCATGCAGACCTTCCCGATCACCGGCTTGAGCTCTCCCCCGACCTTGACGAGGCGGTGCCCGCTGATTCCCTTCGGAATTCCATCCGCATAGCCCAAGGGAACGAGACCCAGGAAGCGAGACTCATGGGTCATCGCGCGATGCTCATAGCTCACGCCCGTGCCGGCAGGAACCCTTTTGACCAGGACGAGAGGCGCTGTGACTGTCAGCGCGGGTCGAAGCCCGAAAGCCGCCGGATTGATGTGATCCGCCGGAGAAAGTCCGTACATGGCCAACCCCGCCCGCACCATGTCGAAATGAAGGTCGGGGCGGTCGAGGATGTTGGCGGAGCTGGCCACATGGCGGGTGAGCGGGCCAAGACCTGCCATGTGCGCCTCATGGACAGCGCGCTCGAAATCGAGCACGGACGCCGAATTTGCCGAGTGCGCGGGCACATCAGCCCATGCCAGATGAGTCCATGCTCCGCGCGAATGAAGAACGTTTTGACGCTCGAGCTGCTTCGTGGCCTCGACGAGTTCTGGCCAGTCTTCGAGCCTCGCTCCCCCACGGCTCAGGCCGGAATCGAGTTCGAGGTGGATCTCGGCCCTTCGCCCTTGTCGCCGCGATGCGCCGGCAACAGCCCGAAGCTGTTCGACGCTTCCCACAGAAAGATCAATTCCAGAGGCAACGGCACGTTCGATCATCTCGTTGTCCGCGGATGCAAGATAAAGCCACGCGAGAATCGGCTCCGCAATCCCCGCCTCACGCAGGGCAATGGCCTCGGCAAGCTGCGCGACGCCCAGCCAGTCCGCGCCGCCGTCGAGCGCTGCACGGGCCGCGGACACCAGACCGTGGCCATATCCGTTTCCTTTCACGACGGCCATGAAATGCGATGACCGGGAAAGCCGCCGCAGACGCCCGACGTTGTCCGTGATAGCAGACAAGTCCACGGTGACTTGGCCAGCATGTGCTTGGACCGCCTCGTTCCCGAGGACGGCAGGTCGTTGACTCATGACACTCGAGCCTAGGCATGTCCGGGGACTGGCCATAGGTGCAGAACATCCCGCCTGTGCCTGCATCGGGATCAATCGTCCCTTGATAGGCTCCCGGTCAGGCGGCTGCGCGGGCTTCAAATCGGCAGGAGCTCAGGGGCGCCTGCCCTGGGGGAGGAACCGCAGGGCGGTCCACAGCTCCGCCCTCACCCCGGCGTCCCGGAGATCTCTGCCGAGAAGGTCAGCGAGGGTGGCAATGTGGCGGCGGACGCTGTTGCGATGCAGGCCGAGGGCCGACGACGCCGTATCCCACGAGCCGTTCGCGTCCAGCCACGCGGCCAGCACTCGGAGCAGAAGGCTCTCGCGCTCGGAACCGAGCTGCGCCAGCGGAGAAAAGATCTCGTGGGCCAGCATCGCACCGGCTTCCGGGCTCAGGAGGCCGAGCAACGTCGGCGCCGAGTCTTCAACCCGGACGGCTTTTCTTCCTTCCTTCGCCCTGGCCACATAGGCCTCGGCATGCTCGCGGAGGCGTCCGAGGTCTGCAGAGGCCGCCCCGAATGCCTTGGCCCCCGAAGGCCCGCTGACGGCGACCGCGTAGCCGGCATTGACTGCCGCGGACAGCACGGCGTCGGTCGGCTGCAATCGGGTGATGGCGTAGAGGCGCCCGGCGTCCTTCAGCACCAGCCCGGTCTCCCACAGGCGGCTCCATTGCACGACTTCGGAATTGCTGCTGGCGAAGGAATGTGAAACTCCAGGGAGGGCTGTTCCGACCACAACCCGCACCGGCGCGCGGCGCGACCCGCCGACGCTCTCGGCCAGGAGCCGCTCTGCCATCGCCGCATTGCCGTCGAGATCGATGCCAAGGAGCACGGCGGTCGCGAGCTGGCCCGGGGAGACCGAGCCGGCCGTCCGCTCTCGCGCGAGCACTTCCAAGAGTCCGACCGCTGTCGACGCGATGGTGTGCTCGACGGCCGAGAGTTCTTGCGAGTGCGTCGCGACGAGGGCGCCGAGGGTCGCCTCCCGGCGACGGTTCTCGTGCCTCCCCGGCACCTGGCTGCGGAGCGGGAAGGAAGCCATGACGGCGCCGTGCGCCGCGAGACGCTCGACCCGAGAGCCAGAGCCCTCGAGTGTTTTCCGCACCAATCCGCCCACGAGTTCGACGTCGGCCGGTCCGACGGCGGAGCGTCCGGCTGCGGAGAAACGCAGCTGTCCCCTCGGGCCGTAGAGTTCGAAGCGTGCTCCGCTCAGCCGGGCTAGGCAATCCATGAGGTCCTGTTCCGGCCGTGTGCCCAAGATGGCCCGCAATAGCTGCCGGCTCGCCTCGGCGACATCGCGGAGCATGATTGCGTTCTGGAATTCCAGGAGGCGGGCAAAGGTCATCCCAAGCGCGGCAAAAGGGATGCCTGGGGGTATCTCCCACAGGGTCAGGCCGTATTTCCTGCAGGCTTCGACTAGCGCCTCCGGGACGGCGTGGAAATGCGGTTCGAGGCCGCAACCGAGCCCCGAAGCCCTCCCCGCCACGAGGCGCCGCACAAACACGTCGAAGTCCACGCCGTCGTCCGCACGAAACGGCATGCCGGACGTCAGCAGCATCTCATGTTCCACGAGATAGGGCGTTGGGTCGGCCACCTCATTGGGGTCGACCCAACGCAGCGGAGAATCCCCCGCATCATGCAGCACCCGAACGCCGGCGGGGAGGCGAGCCAAGAAGCTCGAGAGGGAAATGCCTTCCGCGGCTGGAAGCCCGTCCGGGTCCGACGGCCACATCGATCCGTCGATGGATGCATTCGATCCCACCGGACGAGAATATCGGGTTACAGCGTCCTCCCCTTCACTCCCGCTGCGCTGCGTGGCAGGGTGGGCGCCATGGCAGCGAAACGCGAGAGCGTGACCGTTGAGGGCCGGAAGCTGAGCCTGTCCAATCTGGACAAGGTGCTCTACCCGGATGCGGGTGTCACGAAGGCGGACATCCTCGACTACCTCCGCACGGTGGGCCCGGCGATGATCCCGGCCATCCGCGACCGTCCTGCCACGCGCAAGCGCTGGGTGCACGGCGTGGGCACCAAGGACGAGCCGGGCGAGGTGTTCTTCCAGAAGAACCTCGACGCGGCGACCCCCAAATGGGTCAAGCGCGTCACGCTCGAGCACCGCCACTCCACGAACACGTATCCCCTCGTGAACGATCTCGCGACGCTCGTGTGGCTAGGCCAGATCGCGTCCCTCGAGATCCACGTGCCGCAGTGGCGCGTCGACGCGAAGGGCCGGATGCTTCACCCCGACCGCATGGTCCTCGACCTCGACCCCGGCCCGGGCGCGGGCCTTCCCGAATGCGTCGAAGTCGCGCGTCTCATCAAGCCCATCCTCGACGACCTCGGGCTCGCCGCCGTGCCGGTGACGAGCGGGAGCAAGGGAATCCACCTCTACGCGAAGCTCGACATGAAGCAGTCCTGGGAGCGGGTCTCATCGGTGGCGCACGAGCTCGCGCGATCGCTCGCCGCGGACCACCCAGACCTCGTGGTGAGCGACCAGAAGAAGACTCTCCGCGAGGGCCGCGTGCTCGTGGACTGGAGCCAGAACAGCGGGCAGAAGACGACGATCGCGCCGTATTCCCTCCGGGGAAGGCTCCAGCCCATGGTCGCCGCGCCGCGGACGTGGGAGGAGATCGGCTCGCCTGATCTAGCACACGTGCGCTACGACGAGATGCCGGCCCGGCTCGAGAAGTACGGCAACCTCTTTGCGCCCGTGCTGCCCGACTCCGAGCACGACGCTGGGCAGGACGACGACGGGAGGCCTCCGCCGTCGTCGTCCGCTTCGGAAAGCCGCGCCCACGGCGGGCAGGACCGCCTCACGGCCTACCGATCCAAGCGGGACGCCGCCGCGACTCCCGAGCCGGTTCCCGCCGAAGCGCCTGTGCCGGGCGAGGGGAACGCGTTCGTCATCCACGAGCACCATGCGCGCCGCCTGCACTGGGACCTGCGGCTCGAACACGAGGGCGTGCTCGCCTCGTTCGCGCTGCCCAAGGGCGTGCCGGCCGACCCCGGGCGCAATCACCTCGCCGTGCACACGGAGGACCACCCGATCGAATACCTCACGTTCTCGGGCACGATCCCGAAGGGCGAATACGGCGCCGGGGAGATGTTCGTGTGGGACACGGGCACGTACGAGCTCGAGAAATGGCGCGAGGACAAGGAGATCATCGTCATCCTCACGGGAAAGCCCGGCGGCGGCCTCGCGAGCATTGAAGGCGGGAAGCCCGTTCGGCTCGCGCTCATCCGCACGGAGGGCGGGCTCGGCGGGGACAAGGACAACTGGCTCATCCACCTCATGAAGGACCAGGCCAAGGGCCATTGGCGGCGGGGCGCACGGCGCGACGACGACGCCGTACCCA
The DNA here is from genome assembly GCF_034931225.1 of Sinomonas terricola. Taxonomy (NCBI): domain Bacteria; kingdom Bacillati; phylum Actinomycetota; class Actinomycetes; order Micrococcales; family Micrococcaceae; genus Sinomonas; species Sinomonas terricola. Next base: position 41,058 of record NZ_JAYGGQ010000024.1, on the reverse strand, counting down.
CGGCCGACGACGGCGCTGGGCCATCCGATGCGCCGTCACGTCCGCACAGTGAAGCCGACGGCGCAACGGGAAGCGGCGCAGGCGCGCGGGCCGCCGCGAAAGGCGGCGCCGCGCCGTCGGCCATGCTCGCCCAGATCGGCACGCCGGGCCTTGTGCGGCGCGGCGAGTGGGCGCTCGAGATGAAGTGGGACGGCGTGCGGGCGATCGTCGACGCGCGCGGGCCGCTCAAGCTCATCAGCCGCCGCGGCCTCGACACCACGGCGACCTACCCGGAGCTCGCGGGGCTCGCCGAGCTCGGCCCGGCCATCCTCGACGGCGAGATCGTCGCGATGGACTCGCGCGGCCGGCCCTCGTTCGCGCGCCTCCAACAGCGCATGGGCCTCACCGACCAGACCGACGTCGCGGCGGCGCGAAGGAAGGTGCCCGTGCAGATCGTCCTGTTCGACCTGCTCGAGTGGGAGGGCCGCGACCTCACGCCCCTGCCGTTCCGCGAGCGCCGCAAGGCGCTCGAACTCCTCGCGGAAGGCGGCCTGCCCGAAAACGCGCAGCTCTCCCCCGTGTTCGACGACGACGTCGAACACGTCCTCGACGCCTCCGCCGAGCACGGCATGGAGGGCATCATGGCGAAGCGGCTCTCGTCTCGCTACGAGCCGGGCCGGCGTTCGGGCGCGTGGCTCAAGATCAAGCACGAACGGACGCAAGAGGTCGTCGTGGGCGGTTGGCGCGAGGGGAAGGGCGGGCGCGAGGGCACGATCGGCTCGCTGCTCCTGGGCATCCCGGACGACGACGGCGGGCTCAGCTACGTGGGGCGCGTCGGCACGGGCTTCACAGAGCGAGACCTCGCGGAGGCGGCCGCGAAGCTGCATTCCCTCGAAAGGAAGACGACGCCCTTCGCCGATGTGCCGCGCCAGGACACCCGTGATGCCCACTGGGTCACACCCAAGCTCGTCGGGGAGGTGCGGTATGGGGAGTGGACCCAGGACCATCGGCTTCGGCACCCTGTGTGGCGAGGGTGGCGGCCGGACAAGGAGCCGGGCGACGTGAGAGTCGAGGCCTGATTCAAGTTCCCGACGCTCACTCGGTCTTCCCGCGCTCCGCGGCCCACACGGCGAGGGCGGCGCGGCTGTGCAGGCCCAGCTTGAGCATCGCGTGGGCGACGTGATTCTCCACGGTCCTCGCTGAGAGGGAAAGCTGCCTCGCGATTGATGCGTTGCCGAGGCCCCTGCGCACGAGCTCGGCAACCTCCAGCTCTCGGGGTGTCAGCTCATCTGGCTCCGGTCCGCCACGGACGCCCCTCAGCTCCGCCGCGGCCTCGGCAAACGAGAGCTTCTCCCCGGACTCCCATGCTTCTGAGAATCCGTGAGGTCCAAGCAGCAACTCCCCCGCGGAGCGCACCTCGGCGAGATCGGCGAGCGCGATCTCATGGAATCTCCCGCCAGCCCCCTCACGGCGCGTCGTCGCCGCGGCCGCCCGAGCTGCCGCCCCGGGATCCCGCCTCACCGTGAGCGCGGCGAGGCGGGCGAGCGCTACGGCCCGGATGGCGATATCTCGAACTCGGGTAAAGGCATCGATGCCCTCGAGCAGTCTCATGCGGCCCACGGCCGCGCGGCCAAGGTTGGACTCAGCGATGCCAAGGTAGGTGAGGATCTGCCCTTGGGCCCAGAAGTCCTCCGCGTCTTTCGCAAGCGCCAGAGCCTCGTCGAGAATGCCAATGGCCTCCACGTTCCTATGCGCCCAGACTGAGGCCATACCGAGAATGCCGACCGACCGGCCGCGTCCGGCTGCGTCGCCGAGCTTCGTATATACGTCGAGGGCCGTCCGGCACGACTCTGCCGAGCCGTCGGTGTCCTTGGCGAGACACTGAGCGATCGCCCGGAAATAGTGGGCGGCAGCCGCCGCGGGTGAGTTGCGGTCCACAAGGCCCAGCGCCTCCACGGCCAGACGGTTTCCGGCGACGGTCTCCTGTCGGCTCGTGTGGCAGACCGACGCGGCGATGAGCCCAGCGGCCCGCGCCTCATCCGGGTCCGGGTGGCGTGAAAGCAGCTCAAGGGACCGGGACGTCCCCTCGTCCTGGGCGTTGCGGAACCAGAGCTCGCGCGTGGCTCCCATGAGGCGGAGGCCCTCGGCAGGTGCGGCGACGACCGCGAAGTCGAGGGCGGCCCGCAAGTCCGGAAGGCGATCGACCGATTCCGCGTTGCGCGAATGCTCCATGACGGAAAGCGCTCGGTCCGCGCCGAATTCCGTCCCGATCCACGCGAGGTGCCGCCTCTGCACCTCCTCGAGTCGGCCCGCGGCCTCAAGACCCTCTCGCGCGAACTCCCGCAGGCTCTCCAGCAATCGGAACGCGGTGTGCCCCATGGGGTCGACTGAGGGCTGAAGCAGAGACCGGGAGACCAGGTCCTCCAGATCCTCGAGCGAGGCGCGGGCAACGGCGGCCGCCGCCCGCGCGTCGAATGGAGCCGCGAAGACGGCGCACGCCTCGAAGGCGGCCCGCTCATGCTCACTGAGCGCGTCAACGCTCGCCGCGATGCAGGCGCGCAGGCTGCGATGGCGGGCCGGTCCTGTCACCGACCCCGATCCGAGGGCGGGCAGACGCCGCTCGAGAAGGGGCAGCATCTCCGCGGGGCTCATGACCGACATGCGCGCTGCCGCAAGCTCGACGGCGAGCGGCAACCGGTCGAGGCGCGCGCACAGTTCCCGGGACGCGGAGCGGGATTCCAGCGTGTTCGAGAGCGTTGGCCTGACTGCGAGCGCACGCTCCCAGAAAAGAGTCTCGGCGTCTTCCTCCAGCATGGGCCCGACAGGCACGATGTGCTCCCCCGCGATGTGCAGCGGCTGCCGGCTCGTGACAAGGACTCTGCAGTCGGCGGCGCCCTCAAGGAGTTCCGCGACGAGGGCTGCCGCCTCGTCGATGACGTGCTCGGCGTTGTCGAGCACCAGGAGAACCGGCTTTCCGGTGTCGAGCCACCAGTGGAGAGCATCGATGGCCTCGTCCTTCTCAACAAGGCGAAGTCCAACCGCCTCCGCGACGGCGAGCGCCACCGGGGCACCTTCGGGAATGCGAGTGAGGTCAATGAACACAGGATGCCCAAGCCGCTCGCCAACCGCGCGGACGGCGACCAGTGCCACGCGAGTCTTCCCGACGCCGCCGGGCCCGGCGAGTGTCACCAGTCGGTTCGAAGCGAGGGCGTCGGAGACAGCCGAGAGTTCCGCGGTCCGTCCAATGAAGCTGCTCACCGATGCTGGGAGACGCCCGGACGCGCGCGTCATGGGTGCCGTGGGAAGAGTTTCCCTGGCCATGCCATCAGTATCGGCGGGGCCAAAGAAGGGTGTCCAGCGAGAGATGAGTAGGCAAATGAGTAATTGCCCGGACGTGCCGGCTGGCCCTCGAAACCTATCGTGAAGGTCATCAGCAAAGGCATACGGCCCGAAAGGAGCCCGCCGTGTACGCCGCAGAAACAACCCCGGCCAGCAAGCCCATGTCCCCCACCGTGCACGAGCGGGCATTGATCACGTGGGCCGCCATCTTCCCGCTCGTCTCCCTCACGCAGTGGGCGCTCACGCCTCTGATCGGGCCCTGGCCGCCGGTGCTTCGGGCCTTTGCGGTCACGCTCGTGGTCGTGCCGGTCGCCGTGTACGTCGTCGTCCCCAAACTCATGGCGGCCTACCTGCGTCGTGTCCGGCGGCACTGATCGCCCCCCCGCGCGACGGCCGTAGCGCTGTCAATTGTCAGCTGAGGACTTCCCCCGCTCGGCCGCCCACGCGGCGAGGCCCGCGCGGTTGTGCAGACCCAGCTTCGTCGTGGCGTGGGCAACATGACTCTCGATTGTCCGCTCCGAGAGCCCAAGCCGCTTCGCGATCGAGGCATTGCTGTGGCCGCGCCGCACCATCTCGGCTATCTCGAGCTCTCGCGGCGTGAGTGTGCCCTCGCGCGGCTCCGCGAGCCGCAGGAGTTCTGCCGCCGCCTGATCGAACGTGAGCCGCTCGCCCGTCTCCCATGCTGACCGAACCGCCCCTTCCCCGATCAGCCGAGCGGCGGTCGCGCGCACCTGGTCAATGTCCGCGAGGGTCGTGGAATGGTAGCGGCCGCCTGCGCCTTGGCGTTGGCTTGCTGAAGCAGCCGCGCGTACGGCCGCCGTCGGGCGCCGTCGAACGTCCAGCAGTGCGAGTCGCGCGATCGCACTGCCGTAGATCGAGATGTCGCCCACCTGGAGGAACTGTTCGAGGGCGCCGAGCAGCTTCTCGTGCGCTGAGGCCCGATGACCGAGAGCCTCTTCGGCCATGGCCCAATGGGTCAGGATCTGTCCCTGCCGCCATGCGTCGCCTGCCTCCTCGGCCAAGGGCAGAGCCTCCTCGAAGAAGGGGATTGCGTCCTCGCTCCGCCCCGCGAACAGGGCGACGCTGCCGAGCGCACCCCGAGCGCACCCTTGTCCTGCCACGTCGCCGATTGCGGCGAAGGCGTCGAACGCCCTCATCGCGGCCAGCGTCGAACCTTCGAAGTCACCGCCGTAGAGAAGTGCCACCGCCACGTAGTACAGGACGGTCCCAGCTGCCGCAGAGCGGGGCTCAAGGATGCCGAGTGCTTGCTCGGCGGAATCACGCACGCCCTTGATATCCTGCCGCACGAGGCTCAGGCAGGCTGCTGTGACCAGACCAGCCGCTCTCACCTCGTCTGGTTCTGGGTACTGCTCAAGCAAGCGCTCCACCCGAGCGAATCCCTCGTCCTCGGCAGCGAGGCGCCACAGTTCCTCGGTCGACGCCATGAGCAGGATCCCGGCAGCCGGCGCGGTCGTGGCCGCGAAATCGAGGGCCGCGCGCAGATCTGGGAGCAGGCCCTTGGCTTCGGCCCCTCGGCGCAGACTCTCCGTGACGCTGGGGAAACCGCCAGTCCCGAGTTCGGACATCATCCACGCGAGGTGACGACCTCTGATCTCCGCGAGCCGACCGTCCGTGAGGCGCTCAACAGCGTACTCGCGGAGGGTTTCGAGCATACGGAAAGCAGTTCGGCCGGCGGCGTCCGCCGACGTCTGGAGCAGAGACCGTGACACGAGGGCCTCGAGGTCCGCCAGTGAGGCACCGGCGACGGCCGCCGCGGCCCGTGCGTCGAAGGAGCCCGCGAAGACTGAACATGCCTCGAAGACGCCTCGTTCCCTGCCATCAAGGGCATCGATGCTTGCCGCGATACACGCGTGCAGGCTCGCATGGCGGTCTGGAGCCATCGCGGGCCCCCGGCTCAAGACTGCCAAGCCACGTGCGAGCTCGGGGAGCAGCTCCGCGGGAGTCAGAACGGACGCGCGCGCGGCCGCAAGCTCGACGGCGAGCGGCAGGCAGTCCAGGCGCGAGCACAATTCCCGTGCAGCCGCCCGCGCATCGGGCGTTTCCGGCAACGACGCCCGCACGGCGAGAGCCCGCTCCCAGAAGAGCGATTCGGCGTCGTCGACGGGCATGGGGCCGACGTTCACGATCCGCTCCCCCGCGAGTCGAAGCGGCTGCCGGCTCGTCACGAGCACGCGCGCCCTTCCCGCGTTCTCGAGCAGCGCCGCCACTAAGGCGGCAGCCTCGCCGAGGATGTGCTCGGCGCTGTCGAGGATGACAAGGGACTCTTCCCCGAGATCGAGCCACCACAGGATCGACGCGAGCGCGGCTTCTTCCGTCACTCCCCGGAGGCCCGCGGCCTCGGCGACTGCGAATGCCAGTGAACTCCCCGCGGGAATGCGCGTGAGGTCGACGAACACGACCCGTGTCGACCGGGATCCATCCCGCGAAACGGCCTCGAGCGCGATCCGCGTCTTGCCGGCGCCGCCCGGGCCAGTGAGGGTGACGAGGCGTCCGGTCGCGAGCGCACGGTCCACGGCTGCGAGTTCGTCGATCCGCCCGATGAAGCTGCTTGCCGATGCCGGGACACGCCCGGCGACGGCCGTCGTGAGTGCCGACGGAGCGGTTCCCGTGGCCATGCGCTCAGTATGGGCGCGTGCTCTGGGGGTGTCCAGCCGCCCGAATCCGTACCAGGTCCGTAGTTTCCCGGATGTTCCCCCCGGCCTCGAAACCTACCGTGAAATCAATCCAACGAGTGAAGGGAGCATGGCCATGTACCTCGCAGAAGCAGACGTCGTGATCGTGGGGGTTGGGCCCACTGGACTGTCGGCGGCCCTCGCCGTCGCGCGCAAAGGTCGCTCCGCTGTCATCGTCGACTCCGGGGAAGACCAGAGCGTGGGGTCGCGGGCCATCACGATCCATGCCGGGACCCTCCGAGTGCTCGAACAGTTGGGCTGCGTGGAGAGGATCCTGGCGGAAGCCGCCAAGATCTCTGCAATGCAGACCCGGAATCCGCGATCCGTGCTCAGCACCGCACGTTTCGACTCGCTTCCCGGGAAGTACCCCTTCGCGGCAACGCTGCCTCAAACCCGGACGCAGGCTCTGCTCCGCGCCGCCGCCAACGAAGCGGGCGTCCGCTTCGTCCCGGGCCGCGCCGTGGGGATCGAGCAGGACGACGGCGGAGCTACCGTGGCGCTCGAAGGAGGCGCCACGGTCCGGGGGCGGTTCGTCATCGGAGCAGACGGGATGCACAGCACGGTGCGCGTGGCCGTGGGAATCGGCTATCCGGACACTGGGGGCTCCCGGGGTGACCACGAGAACATGGTGCTTGCCGACGTCGTGCCCTCCGGGCCCGTGGACAGGAGCCGCGCCATCTTCCTGACGGCGCGCAGCGGGGTCCTAGGGCTCGTTCCACTGCCTCTGGGAAGGCTCCGCGTGATCGCCAACCTCGCGGACGGCGCCCGGGCGGACACTGTCGATGCCGTGCAAAGGCTCATCGATGAACGCTGGCAGCCCGTTGCGAACGGCGGCCGAGTCCGCATTGAGGAAGTGGTCTGGTCAGCGCGATTCCGCTTCCGGCACCACCTCGCCGACAGCTTCCGAGCTGGCCGCGTGCTCCTCGCGGGGGATGCCGGCCACGTCCACAGCCCCGCCGGGGGCCAGGGCATGAACCTCGGGATTCGGGATGCGTGGTACCTCGCCTCAACTCTGGCCGCAGCCACGGACGCCGAGGACTCGGGGCGGCCCGCAGATGTGGAACCCCTGCTTGACGCGTATGCGGCGAATCGCCGGGCAGTTGCAGCGAAGGTCATCGAGGCGACGAATCAGATTGGGCGCGTGATGTTCGTGCCCACGCCGCTGCGGCCGTTCCTGCATCTGGCCTTCCGCGCGGCCGCCCTCGCCGGAGCGAGCCAGAAGCAGGCGCTGGCCCTCTCCGGGATCCTCGACACCGGACCGCACACCCTGCTCGAGCCCGTGCAAGTCCCCTGACGTGCGGGTCTGGCTGACTACTCCTCTGCGGCTTCAAATTCACGTCTGCATCTCGCGCCTCACAGCAAAGCCGAAAGACATTGTTGAACAATCTGTGGTGATGGGGCATGCTGGAAGCATCAGCACTTGCGACGGAGGTCACATTGGCAAGCATCGACCGCGAAGGAATCGATCTCAACAGCGATGTCGGAGAGTCTTTCGGCAGGTGGGCGCTCGGCGACGATGAAGCAATCTTCGAGAGCGTCTCGAGCGCAAACGTCGCCTGCGGCTTCCACGCGGGCGATCCGGGCACGATCCGCGCGACCTGCCGGGCCGCAGCCATCGCCGGCGTCACCGTAGGAGCTCACCCGGGCTACAACGACCTCTCGGGGTTCGGGCGCCGTTTCATGGACATCTCGCCGACCGAGCTCACCGACGAGGTCATCTACCAGATCGGCGCAGTCCAGGCTCTGGCCCGCGCCGCCGGCACCTCGGTTCGGTACGTGAAACCACACGGCGCCCTCTACAACGCGATCGTCCACCACACCCGACAGGCGCAGGCCGTCGTCGATGCCATCCGAGCCGTCGACGACACGCTCCCCCTCGTCGTCCTCCCCGGCTCCGAGATCCAGCGGATCGCACACGCGGCGGGCCTGCGAACCGTGAACGAAGCCTTCGCGGACCGGGCGTACAACCCCGACGGCACCCTCGTCTCGCGACGCGAGACCGGCGCCGTCCTGCATGACGTCGACGACGTCGTCGAGCACGTCCTTCGACTCGCCGAAGGGAAGATTCGCGCCATCGACGGCTCCATGGTGCGCGTCAACGCCGAAAGCATCTGCGTCCACGGCGACTCCCCCGGCGCCGTCGCCATGGCGGCCCGCATCCGCCAAGCCCTCGAGCGCGAAGGCATCGCCGTACGGAGCTTCGTCTAACGCCATGAACAGAGCGAAAACCGCCGTCGGACGCGTGACAGCGCTCCGCCTCGTGGGCGACCGAGCGTTTCTCGCGGAGCTCGACTCGCTGGACGCCGTCATGAGCCTTCAGGCCCAGCTTCACGAAGGAACCGCAGAGGGTGTCGTCGACGTCGTCGCGGCGGCGAAGACGGTCCTCATCACCGCCGATTCGCCCGAGTCCGCCGCACGCCTCATGCATCACGTCCGGAGCCTCGTCCTCGGCACCGTGCAAACCCGAGACAGTCGGCTCGTGACCATCGAGGTCGTGTACGACGGCGAAGACCTAGACGACGTCGCGCGCCTGGCCGGGCTGAGCCGCGAGGGGGTCGTCAAGGCACATTCCTCCGAGATCTGGAGCTCGGCCTTCACGGGTTTCGCCCCCGGCTTCGCCTACCTCATTGCCGACGGGCGGCTCGACGTCCCGCGACGGTCGTCGCCCAGAACAGCAGTGCCTGCGGGTTCCGTCGCGCTCGCGGGAGGCTACTCAGCGGTCTACCCCCGCAGCTCCCCCGGAGGCTGGCAGCTCATCGGGCGGACGGACGCGCCGATGTGGGACTCCGCTCGGACCGACCCGGCCCTCATCCGGCCCGGCGACAGCGTTCGTTTCGCCCCGGTGAGGGCCACGGCCGCTGTCCGCGGTCCGGAACCCGAGCCGGAGCAGACGCGCCCGGCAGCTGGGAAAGACGCGGGACTCATCGTTGCGGATCCAGGCCTGCAGTCGACGGTGCAAGACCTGGGACGGGAAGGCAATTCCGCGCTGGGCGTGAGCGTGTCCGGAGCCATGGACAGGTCTTCGCTTCGCCGCGCCAACCGGATCGCGGGCAACCCCGAAGAAGCCGCCGCGATCGAGACCCTGCTGGGGGGACTGAGGCTGCGCGCCGTCAAGGATCAGGTGCTGGCCGTGAGCGGCGCACCCGTCCCCCTCGAGATCGGCGCCCGGCACCCGGCAATGGACGCCCCGTTCGCGCTCCTCGCCGGGGAGACGCTCGCCCTCGGGCGCCCCTCAGCGGGACTCCGCACCTACGTTGCGGTCCGCGGTGGCATCGGCGTCGACCCCGTCCTCGGAAGCCGCTCGACAGACACGCTCTCGGGCCTCGGCCCCGAGCCCCTCGCCGCCGGAAGCTCCATGCGGGTGCTGCCCGCCCCGCCGTCGTCCGTCGTCGGACATCCCGAGGTCCCGCCGCAGCTCGACCCGGCTGGTGCGGTACTGCGGGTAGTCCTTGGCCCTCGGGACAGTTGGTTCACGCAAGAGGCGATCGAATCCTTCCTCTCGCAGGAATGGACGGTGACCCCCCAGTCCAACCGCGTGGGCCTGCGGCTGAACGGAAGCCCGCTCAAGCGGGCGAGCGAAGGCGAACTGGCGAGTGAAGGGGTTATCCGCGGCTCCATCCAAGTCCCCCCGAACGGACAGCCCCTCATCTTCCTCTCCGACCACCCTGTGACCGGCGGGTACCCGGTGATCGGCGTCGTCGTCAGCGCAGACCTCGACAAGGCCGGGCAGATCGCGCCCGGTGGAACAGTGCAGTTCCAACAGATTCAAGCACCCGTGGCCCCCTCGGGCCCCGAAGGACCAGAAGGAACATTCGATGCGTAAAGTCCTCATCGCCAACCGCGGCGAGATCGCCGTCCGCGTCGCGCGAGCCTGCGACGACGGGGGGATCGCAAGCGTCGCCGTCTACGCCGATCAGGACGCCGACGCGGTCCACGTCTCAGCCTGCACGGAGGCCTACGCCCTCGGCGGAACCTCCCCTGCGGAGACGTATCTCGACGCCGCCAAGATCCTCGCCGTCGCCGCCCGCAGCGGCGCCGACGCCGTCCATCCGGGCTACGGCTTCCTGTCCGAGAATGCTGACTTCGCGCAAGCAGTCCTCGACGCGGGCCTCGTCTGGATCGGTCCGTCCCCCGAGACGATTCGCCTGCTCGGGGACAAGGTGAGCGCGCGGGCCGTCGCGGTCCGGGCGGGCGCGCCGCTCGCTCCGGGCAGCGACGGGCCGGTTGATGGCGCCGCCGAGGTGCGGGAGTTCGCGCGCGAGCACGGCCTCCCAGTCGCGATCAAGGCCGCGTTCGGCGGGGGCGGGCGCGGGCTCAAGGTCGCGCGGACCATGGACGAGATCGAGGAATGCTTCGATTCGGCGGTCCGCGAGTCCCGCGCGGCGTTCGGGCGCGAGGAGTGCTTCGTCGAGAAGTTCCTCGACCGCCCGCGGCACGTCGAAGCGCAGGTGATCGCAGACACGCACGGGAACGTCGTCGTCGCCGGGACGCGCGACTGCTCGCTTCAGCGACGCCACCAGAAGCTCGTCGAGGAGGCCCCCGCGCCGTTCCTCACGCCAGAGCAGCGGGCCCGCATCCACGAATCGGCGAAGGCGATCTGCCGCGAGGCCGGATATGTCGGGGCCGGGACGGTCGAGTACCTCCTCGACCGCTCCGGCACGCTGAGCTTCCTTGAGGTCAACACGCGGCTGCAGGTCGAGCATCCGATCACGGAGGAGACCTCGGGCATCGACCTCGTGGCCGCCCAGCTCGCGATCGCGGCCGGCGAGCCGCTCCCCGTTCTCTCGGATCCCGAGCCGCGCGGCCACTCGATCGAGTTCCGCATCAACGCCGAGGATCCCGCGCGCGGCTTCCTCCCCTCGCCGGGCACCGTGTCTCGCTTCTCGGTGCCGACGGGGCCCGGGATCCGAGTGGACTCCGGCGTTCGCGACGGGTCGGTGATCCCGGGGCAGTTCGACTCGCTCCTTGCGAAGCTCGTCGTCACCGGCGCGGACCGGCAGCAGGCGATTCGGCGGGCCCGCCGGGCGCTGCGCGAATTCGAAATCCACGGCCTCGCCACGGTCCTCCCATTCCACCGCGCCGTCGTGGACAGCCCCGCATTCGCGGCCGACGGCGAACTCGGCATCTACACGACGTGGATCGAGTCCGAGTTCGCGTCCGAGCTCGCGGCGAATCCCGAGTTCAGCCCGGCCGCGCCCGGCCTCGGCCGGCGCACCTTCGCCGTCGACCTCGACGGACGCCGCGTCACCCTCGGCGTGCCGGAGGCGCTCTTCGCGGGACTTGCGGCCGCCGGCGGCGCGCCTCACGCGGTTCCCGCGGACGACGACGGCGCCGCACCCGGCGCACTGACCGCGGACATGGGCGGGACGATCGTCAAGTGGCTCGCGGAGCCCGGGGACGCGGTCGAGGCGGGCTCCGCCGTCGTCGTCCTCGAGGCCATGAAAATGGAGACGACCGTCCGCGCCCACCGGTCCGGACGCGTCGGCGAGCACGTCGCGACGGCGGGCGACGCCGTCGCCCCTGGGACCGTGCTCACGACGATCACGTAACCCACCGCGGCCGCTGAAGGCGGCGCCGCTAGGGTTGAGCCATGACGTCTGAGGAGGTTCTCACCAGCCTGCGCACAGAGGCCCGGAGCACGAAGCACGCCGAGACGAGCACGTGGGTCGCAGCGCAGCTCCGGCAGCGCATCGCGGACGGGCTCCTCGCGCCGGGCGCGAAGCTCGCGGAGGAGTCCCTTCGCGAGGCGCTCGGGGTCTCCCGGAACACGCTCCGCGAGGCTTTCGCGACGCTCCACGCCGAACGGGTCGTGACGCGCATCCCGAACCGAGGGGTGTTCGTCTCGCACCCTACCGCCGAGGACATCCGGGAAATCTATCGTGTACGGCGGCTCATCGAGCCGGCGTCGCTCATGTGGTCTCCCGCGGGGCCTACTGAACCGCTCGCGGCGATTGTGCGGGACGCGCGCAAGGCCGCCGGAGCCGGGGATGTGCCCGCGATGGCGAACGCGAACCAGGAGTTCCACCGAGCGCTCGTCGCGCGCGCGGGGAGCGAGCGGCTCGACAGCCTCATGGAGCAGATCCTCGCCGAGATGCGGCTCGTGTTCGCGTCGATGGCCGCGGATCCCCGGTTCCACGCGCCGTATGTGGAAGACAACGCCGAGATCGTCGCGCTGCTCGAGGCCGGCCGCACCATCGAAGCTGCGGGTTTCATGGCGGACTACCTCGGCCGGGCCGAGCGGCAGCTTCTCGCGGCGCTCGAAGACTGACCGACCCCGGCCCGCCCTTTTTTCATCGACTGCTCCGTAAGTGTCGTTTTGAGCACCCAATACGACACTTACGGAGCAGTCGATTTGCGTTTCTCAAGGATTGTTCAACAAGACCTTGCCTGATTGTTCAACAAACGGATATGCTGTGGGTCACAGCACGCCCGATCGGCGTTCGCCTTCCCGCAGGACCGCATCCTCTCCGAAACGGATAATCATGCTTGTACTCATCGGGGTCCTTCTGGTGATCGTTGGCTTTGCCATCCGCCTGAACCCACTCGTCGTCGTCACCGTCGCCGGCATCGTCACAGCCCTTCTCGGCGGCCTCAATCCCCTCCAGATCCTCGACGCCTTCGGCAGCGGCTTTGCGAGCAGCCGCTCGGTCACGATCTTCGTCGCGGTGCTGCCAGTCGTCGGCATCATCGAATACTTCGGGCTGCAGGAGCAGGCCAAGACACTCATCGGCAAGCTCGCCAAGCTCACGGCAGGCCGAGTGCTGCTCGGGTACCTCGCCGTACGCCAGCTCACGGCCGCCGTCGGCCTCAACAGCATCGGCGGGCACGCGCAGGCAGTGCGGCCGCTCGTCTTCCCGATGGCCGAGGGCGCGGCGCTGCGTCGCTACGGCCACGTCCCTGAGCACATCAAGGAACGCATCAAGGGCCACTCGGCGGCAGCAGACAACGTCGGCGTCTTCTTCGGCGAGGACGTCTTCGTGGCCGTCGGCTCGATCCTGCTCATCACGACCTTCGTCGACACGACCTACCACCTCCACCTCGAGCCGCTTCAGCTCGCCTTGTGGGCCATCCCCTCGGCGTTCGCGGCGTTCCTCATCCACGGCTTCCGGCTCCTCCGCCTCGATCGCGCGCTGGACAAGGAATTCGCCAACACCACCCAGGCTCAAGAAGCCGCTACCGCGACGGAGGGCGCCAAGTGATCAACGTCGAAGCCGTCTACTGGCTCATCGGAATCCTGTTCATCGCGTGGGCCATCCTCATCGGCCGCGACGCGAACCACCCCCGACGCTGGGGCAGCGCCGCCTTCTGGGGACTCCTTGGCCTGTGCTTCTTCTACGGCACGTGGGTTCAGGCGGGCACCGCACCTGCCTGGATCCTCGGCATCGCGGTACTCGTGCTCGTGGCCCTCGCCGCGACGAAGCAACTCGCAGATGGCAAAGCCACGACCTCGACCGGCCCCCAGCGCGAGGCGTTCGCCGCCCGCTTCGGGAACAGGCTCTTCATCCCAGCCCTTACGCTCCCGGTCGTCACGGTCGTCCTCGTCCTGCTCGCGCCCGTCCTCGTCATCGGCACGACCCCGATCCTCGATCCAAAGAACACCACCCTCGTGGCTCTCGCGATCGGCGCAGTCGCGGCCGCCGTCGTCGCCCTCCTCATCCTGCGGCCCAAGCACCCCCTCACACCCGTGTTCGAGAGCCGGCGCATCCTCGAGTCCATCGGCTGGGCGGCCCTGCTCCCCCAGATGCTCTCGACGCTCGGCATCCTCTTCACGAAGGCCGGCGTCGGCACCGCGGTGAGCACCCTCGTGACGGGCGTCATGCCGAAGGGCTCGCTCCTCGCAGCCGTGATCGTCTACTGCGTGGGCCTGTTCATCTTCACCATCCTCATGGGCAACGGCTTCGCGGCGTTCCCGATCATGACGGCGGCAATCGGCTGGCCGGTGCTGGTCCAGCAGTTCCACGGCAACCCCGCGATCGTGTTCGCGATCGGCATGCTCGCCGGCTTCTGCGGAACGCTCTGCACCCCCATGGCCGCGAACTTCAACCTCGTGCCCTCGGCCCTGCTCGAGATGAAGAACAAGTACGGCGTCATCGCGGCGCAGCTCGGCACGGCGTTCCCGCTGCTCGCCGTCAACACCGCCCTCATGTACTTCCTCGCGTTCTAAGGAGCCTCCATGGAACTCTTCCCCACGGCTGCCGCGCACTGCGCGGGCGTCGTCCTCGACAACCTGAGGCGTGCCTACCCGTACTCGGCCCACCATGTACAGACGTCCGACGACGACCGCCCCACACCCCTCGACCTCCACCCCGCGTTCGGCACCTCATTCGACTGGCACTCGTGCGTCCACATGCACTGGCTCGGCGTGAGCGTGCTGAGCGCGGGGGTCGGCACGGGGGGCGACGGCGGTGCCGCCTCCGCGATCGACCTCCTGGACGGCGTGGCAGACGACGGCGCCGCCCGCCTCGACCAGACAACGGCGGCGCGGCTGCGGGGTGCGTTGGCGGACAACCTCACGGCGGAGAAGCTCACCGTCGAGGCCGCCTATCTCGCCGCCAACCCGTCATGGGAGCGGCCGTACGGATGGGCATGGCTCGTCCGCCTCGCAGCGGCGTGCCACAGCTCACCGGACGACGAGCTCCGCGCGTGGGGCCGGAACCTCGACGGGTGCGTCGACGTCGTCGAACGCCTCGTGCAGGAGTGGCTCGCCAAGGCCGAGTATCCCGTTCGGCACGGTCTCCACACGAACTCGGCGTTCGGCGTCGCGCTCCTCCTCGACGGGTTCCGCGCCCTCGGCCGTACCGACGCCGCGGGGGCCTGCGAGGCCGCAGCCCGCGCGTGGTTCGGCGCGGATGCCGGTTGGGCCTCGGAGTGGGAGCTCAGCGGGCAGGACTTCCTCTCGGCCGGGCTCAGCGAGGCGGACCTGATGCAGCGCGTGCTGAGCCCGGACGAGTTCGCGGCGTGGTTCGAGCGGTTCCTCCCGCGCCTGAGCGCCGAGTCACGCATGCTCGCCGTGGTCGGCGTGACCGACGAGTCGGACGGATACATGGTCCACCTGCACGGCTTGAACCTGAGCCGCGCGGGCCAGCTCGCGCGCGTGGCGCGGGCACTGCGGGAGGCGACGGCGCCGTCGTCGGCCGAGCCCATGCTCGCCGCCGCGCTCGAGCCGCTCCTGGCCGCGGGGCTCGGGGCGCTCGACAGCGATGACTTCATGGCGACCCATTGGCTCGCGAGCTTCGCGTGGGATGCGCTCGAGTCGCGGCGGGAGCTCGAGCTCGCCTAGGGCGACGGCGTGACGACCATCGCCGAGCCGCCGCCCCGGCGCACGGGTTCGGCCGCGGCGAGCGTCCGCCCGTCGGGCAGGAACTCGATCGCGGTCTCAGCCCCGATCTCGGCCGCCGACGTGAACGCATCTCCGGACGGCACGAGGAGGTGGCCGAACGGCGCGAGCGCGCTGCCGTACTTCGCGATGAACCCGGGCTCCGCGGTGACGAAGGCATGGCCCGAGGAGTTCGCGAAGTTCCGGTCCGATGCCCGCGGCTCCGCGATCGCCTCCGGCGTGGTCATGCCCAGGTCGACCCGGTTCACGATCGTCTGCAGGACGGTGGTGATGATCGTCGAGCCGCCGGGCGAGCCGAGGGCGAGGAACGGCCTGCCGTCCTCGAGCAGGATCGTCGGCGAGATGGACGAGCGCGGGCGCTTGCCCGGCTCGATCCTGTTCGGATCCGACGCGCTCCACACTGCGGAGAAGTCCGTGAGCTCATTGTTGAGAATGAACCCGCGCCCGGGGACGACCATGCCCGAACCGCCGGTCTGCTCGATCGTGAGCGTGTACTCGACCACGTTGCCCCACTTGTCCGCGACGGTGAGGTTGGTGGTCGAGATGTTCTCGGTGTCCTTCTCGCTGGCGGCCGAAGCCGGGCGAGCCGGACACACGCCGTCGAAATTGCTCACGTCTCCCGGCATGAAGGGAACCTGAGTCGCCTTGTTCGAGTCGATCTGGCACGCCCGCTCCTTGCCGAACAGCGGGTCGGTGAGCGCCTGGGTCGGGACGTTGACGAAGGCCGGATCCCCCACGTATTTGCCGCGGTCGGCGAACGCGAGGGCGCTGGACTCGAGGTAGTAGTGCAAGGCCTGCGGCACCGTCATCTCGGAGAGGTTGACGGTGTCGAGGATGTTGAGCGACTCCCCCACCGTGGTGCCGCCGCTGCTCGACGGCGCCATGCCGTAGACGTCGTAGCCGCGGTAGTTGACGTGCGTGGGCGCGCGGTCGATCGTCGTGTAGCCCGCGAGATCCGCGGCGGTCATGTGGCCGGGAGGCACGGGAAGGGTGGTGGTCGGCGACTTCGGCGGGTTCTGGACGGTGTTCGCGATCTCCTGCGCGAGCGGCCCGGTGTAGAACGCGCTCGTCCCCTGCTGGCCGAGGAGGCGGTAGGTCGCGGCGAGGTCATGGTTCTGGAAGATCGTGCCGACCTGCGGAGCGTCGCCGCCCGGGAGGTAGAGGCTCGATGTCGCGGGGAACGCCTCGAAGCGGAGCTTGTTGTCGAGGGTCTGCTGGCGGAACGTCTGGTCGACCACGAAGCCGCGGTCCGCGACCTTGATCGCGGGCTTGAGCGCCTCGCCCAGATCGAGCGTCCCCCAGCGTTCGAGCGCACGCTGCCACGTCGCGGCGGTCCCGGGGACGCCCACGGAGATCCCGCTCGTGACGAGCTGCGGCGTGAAGTTGTACGGCTTCTGCGTCGCGGGGTCGATGAATGCGTCGTGCGGCATGACCGCGGGCGCGGTCTCGCGGCCGTCGATCGTCTGCACCGTGCGGGTCTTGGCGTCGTAGTACACGAAGTACCCGCCGCCGCCGATGCCCGCGCTGTACGGCTCGGTCACCCCGAGGGTGGCTGCCGCCGCGACGGCGGCGTCGACGGCGTTGCCGCCCTTGCGCAGGACGTCGAGGCCCGCGGCCGTGGCGTCCGCGTCGACCGTGGTCACGGCGCCGCCGAAGCCGACGGCGGTCGGAGACTTCGTGGTCTGTCTCGGATCGGCAGAGGCGGGAGCGGCGACGGCACCGGCCGTGACGCCGAGCGCGAGGACCCCCGCGGCGGCGGCCACGCGATGTCGAAGAGTGGTCATGATCCCTCCAGATCAAGGCACAGCGGGCTGACAGGTGTGAACCAACCTAGTTCGCGATCCGAGCACGCGTCAGCCCGCCGAGCGATCGAGTTTCTGCTGCCCCAAGGGTGAACCCGGTGCCGCCGCCGTTCGTTTGCCTTACCGGGAGAGGGCGCTGACGGGAGCACCATGGCCGATCTTGACGGGATCGCGGTCACCACCCTGGCCGGACGGACGACGACGTTCGGCGAGTGGGCGGGCACGGTCCGGCTCGTCGTGAACGTCGCGAGCCGCTGCGGCCTCGCGCCCCAGTACGGGCAGCTCGAGGAGCTGCAGAAGCGCTACGGGAAGAGGGGCTTCACGGTGCTCGCGTTCCCGAGCAACCAGTTCCTCCAGGAGTACCGCGACTCGGAGAAGATCGCGGAATACTGCACGACGACGTGGGGCGTCACCTTCCCGATCATGGCAAAGGTGCGCGTCAACGGCCGCACCGCGCATCCCCTGTACCGGGAGCTCACCAAGACGCCCGACACGACCGGCCAGGCGGGTCGCATCATCTGGAATTTCGAGAAGTTCCTCGTGCTGCCGGACGGAACAGTTCACCGTTTCCGGCCGCGCGTCCTTCCGGACGACCCGGCGATCATTGCGCTGATCGAAGGCGCCGTCCCGCGCTGACCCCGTTCGGCGGGTGCAGCGGGCGAGCTCAGTCCTGGAAGTACTCGATCCGAGCGCCGATCGAGTTGAGCCGCTCGGCGAGGTCCTGGTACCCGCGCTCGATCACGTAGATGTTCCGCAGCTCGCTCGTGCCGCGGGCCGCGAGCATCGCGAGGAGGATGCAGGCCGCGGGGCGGAGCGCGGGCGGGCAGCCGACTTCGGCGGCGCGCCACTTCGTGGGCCCATTGACGTAGATGCGGTGCGGGTCGAGGAGCTGGATCTGGGCGCCGAGCCGGTTGAGCTCCGTGAGGTAGATGGCCCGGTTCTCGTAGACCCAGTCGTGGATGAGGGTCTGGCCGGTCGCGTTCGCCGCGATGACCGCGAAGAACGGCAGGTTGTCGATGTTGAGGCCCGGGAAGGGCATGGGGTGGATCTTGTCCGCGGGCGCCTCGAGCTCCGAGGGGAGCGTGGTCACGTCCACGAGGCGCGTGCGGCCGTTGCGCGCCATGTACTCGCCCGAGATCTCGAGCTGCTGGCCCATTTGCATGAGCGTCGCGAGCTCGATCTCCATGAACTCGATCGGCACGCGGCGCACCGTCACCTGCGAGTTCGTCACGACAGCCGCCGTGATGAGGCTCATGGCCTCGATCGGGTCCTCCGACGGCCAGTAGTCGATGTCCTGGTGAATGCGCGAACGGCCCCGGATCCGCAGCGTCGTGGTCCCGACGCCCTCGATCTCCACGCCGAGGCTCTGCAAGTAGAAGCACAGGTCCTGGACCATGTAGTTCGGCGAGGCGTTGCGGATCACTGTGAGCCCCTCGCGGTGTGCGGCGGCCATGATCGCGTTCTCGGTGACGGTGTCGCCGCGTTCCGTGAGCACGAACGTGCGGTCGTGGCCGTCGGCCTCGGGGGCACGCACGGAGTAGAAGCCGTTGGTCGCCTCGACCGCGAGCCCGAACGTGCGGAGGGCCTGCATGTGCGGCTCGACCGTGCGCGTGCCGAGGTCGCAGCCGCCCGCATACGGGAGCTTGTACTCGCTGCGCTCGTCGAGCAGCGGGCCGAGAAGCATGATGACGCTGCGCGTGCGCCGGGCGGCCTCGACGTCCATGGCCTCGAGGTCGAGGACGGTGGGGCGGCGGATCTGGAGGTCGCGCGGCTGCTCGCCTGGGGCTGCCGGTAGCCACGTGCATTCGACGCCGATCGACGTGAGCACCTCGACGATCCGGTTGACCTCCTCGATGCGCGCGAGGTTGCGCAGCGTCGTCGTGCCGCGGTTGATGAGGCTCGCGCACAGAAGGGCCACGCCCGCGTTCTTCGACGTGTTGACGTCGACGGCGCCGGAGAGGCGGCGCCCGCCCTCGACCCGGAGATGGGTCATCTTGGACGGGCCGATATTGAGGATGCGCTGGCCGAGGATGTCCTCGATGCGCTGGAGCATCTTGAGGCTCAGATTCTGCTTGCCCTGCTCCATGCGGGCGACGGCGCTTTGGCTTGTGCCCAGCTCCGCTGCGAGCTGGCCCTGGGTCCAGCCCTTGTCGCTGCGCACTTCGCGCAGAATCGCCCCGACGGTTTCAGCAGTCTGTTGCGCCATGTCGGCCAAAATATCACAGATGCGATAGGCACCCCGAATTCGACACCAAACTGTGTCCTCAGGCGGTCTAGACCGCTCGCTAGCACACTCTCATGAGATATTGCAAGGACCTAAGGCTGAGCCAAGACCGAGATGACGTTGCCCGCCGGGTCCTTGAACCATGCCATCCCGAAGCCTTCGGGAGCATTCGGATCGCGCAGGATTCCGTTCTCGTCGAGCGGCATCTCGGGTGTGCTCGGGTAGTGGTCGGTGCGGATCCCGAGCTCGTGGAGCGATGCCACGGCCGCCTCGATGTCAGGCACGACGAGGTTCAGCACCGTATGCGTCGCGGGCACGTGGTCCGACTTCGGGTACGCATAGACGCGCCCGCCGCCCGGAAGCGTGAGGTCGAGCCCGCCGCCCAAGGCGTCCGCCGCCTGGAATCCCAGGGTTCCGGCATAGAAGTCGCGCGCCTTCTCGACGTCGTCAACGCTGAAGCTCGAGAACGATCCGGAGATTTCAAACATCGTGGGCTCCTTGGATTGCGGTGGTCCTCCCCCGCGGGCCACGATCCCACGACGGCGTGCGGAGCACCAGAGGCGGAGCGCTCGCGTTCCGCCCCGTCCAACCGTCACCTATCGCTTGCGCGCGCTACCCCCACACGACGTTCCAGGTCCCGAGGACGACGGCGGCGCCCACCGCGAGCGCCGCGATCCCCACCCCGGAGAGGAGAACCCACGCGTCGAGCCGCGAAAAGCTCGACTCGCGCGCCCACGTGCGCGGCGCGGCACGCCCGTCCACGACGCCCCCGAAGCCGCGAGCCTCCATCGCGACGGCGAGCCGCGTGGCCCGCCGGATCGCGAGGACGAGGAGCGCGAACGCCTGGCCGAGGAAAGCCCGGAAGCGCGCTATGGGGCTGTGGCCGGTCCCCACGCCGCGGGCGCGGCGCGCGAGCCCGAGCGTGCGCCATTCGTCCACGAGCAGCCCGACAAGCCGCATTCCCGCGAGCGCGCCGAGCACGAATCGGCTCGGGAGGCGGAGCTTCTGCGCGAGGCCGTCGGCGAGATCGGTAGGGTCGGTGGAGAAGAGGAGGAAGACGCCGGGGAGCGCGATCGCGAGGCCGCGTAGGCCGATCGCCGCGCCCGTGAGCACGGAGTGCTCGGAGAGCACAATCTGGAAGGCGGCCGGCCCGAGCTGAAGCCATACCGGCCCAGCCTTGACGCCCAGCAACGCCGTCGAATAGGCAGCGATGGCGGCGGCCGCGACGAGGGGCCACGTCCTCTTCGCGAGGGTTCCCGGGCGCACCCCGAGCAGCGGCACGAGGCACAGCTCGCACGCGAGGGCCACGGACGCCGAGACCCAATCGACGCTCAACAGCAGCGTGACCGTGATGCAGAGGGCAGCCGCGAGCTTCGCGACGGGGTTGGCCCGCGCGAGGACGGAGTTGGCGACGTCGGGGGTGAGGATGTCCACGCTCATGCCGCGGCCTCCACGCGTGCAGCGCGCCCGCCATCGACACAGATGTCCGCGCTCATGCCGCGGCCTCCACGCGTGCAGCGCGCCCGCCATCGACGCGATAGACAGTGTCCGAGAGGGCGGTCGTGAAGTCCTCGTCGTGCGTGACGGCGAGCAGTGCCGTGCCCTGTGCGAGCAGGTCGGCGAGGAGCCGCACGAGCTCGGCCCATGTGAGGGCGTCCTGGCCGAACGTCGGCTCGTCGAGGACGAGGATCCGCGGGCTCGTCGCGAGCATCGTCGCGACGGAGAGGCGCCGCTTCTCGCCGCCCGAGAGCGTGAACGGATTCGCCCCGGCGAGGCGCTCGAGGCGGAGCCGCTCGAGGAGCCCGTCCACGATGCGCCGCACGTCCTTCTCGGACAGCTTGGCGACGCGGCGCGGCCCGAACTCGAGTTCGTCGAGGACGCGCGGCGTGAGGAACTGGTGCTCGGGCTCCTGGAACACGGTCCCGATCCGGCTCACGAGCTCGCTCGATCGCCAGCGGTGTGGGCTCGAGCTGGCCCCCAGCGCGAGCGGCGGAAGCGCCGTGAGCCGACCGCCGACGGCGGGCAGGAGCCCCGCGAGCGTGAGCGCAAGCGTCGACTTGCCGGCCCCGTTCGGCCCGGTCACGCTCGTCGCGTGGCCCTCGCGGAGCGCCAGGTCGATCCCGCCCACGACGGGCGGAAGCTTCGGCGAGCGGCCGACGGCGAGACCCTCCGCGCGGAGCAAGGAGCCCCCATGCAGCTCGCCGCCGCCGTTCGCCGGTCGGAGCGGCTTGGCCGGCTCTTCTCCGGTGAGCGGATGCCAGCCCGGAACCCACACGCCTGCGGCGGCCAGGCGCCGTCGTACGCCCGCGTCCGCGAGCACGCGCTCGGGCGGGCCGTCCGCGAGCAGCCCGCCGCCGGCACCGAGCACGACGACGCGGTCCACGAGCCCGCTCCACACCGAGACCCGGTGCTCGACGACGACGAGCGTCGCCCCCGTGCGGTCGAGGCTGCGCTGCACGGCCTCGCGGACCTCTTCGACGCCCTCCGGGTCGAGGTTCGCGGTCGGCTCGTCGAGCAGCACGAGGCCGGGTTCCATCGCGAGGATCCCCGCGAGTGCGAGCCGCTGCTTCTGGCCGCCCGAGAGGGCCGCGGTGGGGCGGTCGAGCGGAAGGTCGAGGCCCACGTCGGCGAGCGCCCGATGCACGCGCGGCCAGATCTCGTCGCGCGGAACGGCGAGGTTCTCGCACCCGAACGCGACCTCGTCCCCCACGCGGGCCATCGCGATCTGGCTCTCCGGGTCCTGGAGCACGAGCCCCGCGCGGCCGCGCGCACTCGGTGCCGGCACGCCGTCGACCGTGAGCTCGCCGTGTTCCTCGCCCTCCTCGGCCGCGCCGAGGACGCCCGCGAGCGCGTGCAGGAGCGTCGACTTGCCCGCGCCGGACGCACCGAGCAGGAGGACGCGCTCGCCCGGCGCGATGTCGAGGTCGAGGCCGCTCACGGCGAAGGCCTTTCGGCCCGCGTGGCGCCAGCCCCAGCCGCGGGCCCTGACACCCGCGGGCGCTGCGGGGGGCATCTCAGACGTCCGCGGCGCGCCCCGCGGCGAAGGCGGACAGTGCGCCGGTCTTCGCGAGCGCCTTCACGGCGAGCCAGCTCAGCAGGCCCGCGATGACGATGCCTGAGATCACGGCGAAGACCGTGTACGCGACCTGCCAGCCGAACTCCCATTCGACGAAGAACTGGATGACCTCGCTCACGCCCAGCGCGAGGCCCGAGAGCGCGCCCGCGAGGAGCGCGACGCCGACGTTCCAGCGGCGGTACGCGAAGATCGCGAAGCCAATCTCGGCCCCGAGGCCCTGCACAAGGCCCGAGAGCAGCACCGTGACGCCGAACTGCGAGCCGAGCAGCGCCTCGACCACGGCCGCGAGGATCTCGCAGAACAGGGCCGCCCCCGGCTTGCGGATGATGAGGCCGCCGAGCACGCCGGCGAGGAGCCAGCCGCCCGAGTAAAGGCCGCTGAGCGGCGCGAACGCCGCCGTGACGGCCTGGATTCCTGTGTAGCCCTGGTCCCAGAGCCAGAAGATGACGCCGCACGCGACGGAGACAACGGCGGCAACGACGATGTCGACAACGCGCCACGTGTAGCCGGGCTTGACGGTGGTGCCCATGATTTCTACCTCCCACTGGAGCAGGAGGGGCGGCAGCGTGAACTGCCTGAGAACTCGACTTCCTTCGCCGGTATTAGCCGGAGCAGGTTCGAGGGTCTGCGGTGGTCCGCACTCTCAGCGCCCCTGCGCGCCGAGCAATGCCCGACGGCGGCGCTCCCCTGTCGTATGAAGTGACGACAGTCTACCGCTAGGCTGGGCGGAAGAGCGCCTGTTCTGCGCCGACTGCGAAGGAGACGGACGTGACCATCCTCATCAAGCTGTTCGGGACCGCCATCAGCCTCGGCGCCGGCTTCGCCGCCACCAAGGTCGTCGACGCCGTGTGGGAGAAGAGCACGGGCAACAAGCCGCCCAAGGACGCCACCAACATCGAGCAGAGCCTCCGCGACACCCTCGTGTTCGCGTTGGTCTCCGCCTCGGTCGGAGCCACGATCCAGGTCCTCACACAGCGGTTCACGCAGAAGGCGATCGCGCGCTTCAACAGCACGCCGGACGCGGTGTAGCGGGGGGTTCCCGGGCTCCGACGCGCCGAGGGCAGTTTCAGGCTCGAACGCTGGCTCCGGATGTGACCCGAGACGGCTTGTGCACGAGAAGACGCACTGAGGGCGTCTTCTCGGCCGCAAACCGTCTCGAGAAGCGCGACGCGGCGCCGGGTCTCAGCCGGCCTCGTCGGTCCGCTCGACGCGCGCCACGACCTCATCGAGCTCGTCGACCGTGAGCGCGGCCTTGTCGACGTGCTTCGTCCGGTACCCCGCGCGGCCAACCATGTGGGCGGACACGGGAACGGTCAGGAGCTGGAAGATCCACGCGACGACGAGCAGGGGCACGAGCGCCCACGATCGCAGTTCGAGCCCGAGCGCGGTGAGCAGCAGCAAAGACCCGAGCACCTGTGGCTTCGTTGCGGCGTGCATGCGCGTGAGGAGGTCGGGGAAGCGGAGGAGTCCAATCGCGGCCCCGAGGGACATGAGCGCCCCGAGCACCATGAGCACGCCCGCGATCACGTCGATGCCCGCGTCAAGACCAGGGTTCACGGCTGCCTCCGATCCTGCACGAAGCGCGCGACGGTCACCGAGCCCACGAAGCCTATGAGCGTGATCGCGACGACGAGCGGGAGGTTGTCCGTATTCCGGTGCGCGGCCATGTCCACGATGAGCGCCGACGCGAGCACGACGAGCAGGACGTCCGCCGCGAGCACCCGATCCAGCAGGGCAGGGCCCTTGATCATGCGGACCACCGCGCCGAGCGCCCCGAGCGCGAGCAGGACGCTGCACACCACGAGGACCCCGTCCATGAACGTCATAGGGTTCCCCTCGATTCGTCTCGGCGAAGCTGCTCCTCGTCCCGCACGAGCGCGAGCTCCTCCCTCGTGCCCATGATCCGGATGAGCTCGGCCTCGGTCGCGAGCACGGAGCGGCGCACGCGTTCGGCCGCGGCGGCGTCCGGCACGTCGATGCCGTGGACGTACAGCGTCGCGTTGGCTCGGTCCACGTCGACGATGAGCGAGCCGGGGATGAGCGAGACGAGGTGGCCCGTTGCGGTCACCATGAGATCCGCGTGGCTCCGCAGGGGGACGGCGACGACGGCGCTGCTCACCCGCGGCCCGACGGTCACCGCGAGCCGGAGCAGGGTCGCGCTCGCGGCGACGAGCTGCCCCACGAACACGAAGGCGTAGCGCGCGGCGTGGAACACGTTGAAGCGCCCGCTCAGCTCGACCGGCGGGAGCGCCAGGAATCGGGTCACAAGGAGCGCGAGCACGAGGCCGAACACGAGATTGCCGGGGCTGAAATCCTGCCACAGGGCGCCCCACACGATCACGAGCCATGCGAGGAGCGGGAGTTCCTTGCGCAGCGACGTCCGACGGCGAACGGGGCTCACGGGCGCACCGCCCCCTGAGCGCCCGGCTGCTGAGCGCCCGGCTGGGAACCAAGCACCGCGGTGATGTACGGCGTGCGGTCGAGCATCTCCTTCGCGGCCTCCTCGCTGACCTGGAAGAGCGGCCCGGCGAAGACCGAGAGGGCAAGGCCGAGCCCCACGAGTCCGGCGGTTGCGCCAACCATCGCGCGGGGCATCGAGCCGGCCCGCGCGGGAGCGAGGAGGGCGGCATCGGGATTGTCGGCGTCGTCGATCGACCGCCAGAATGCGCGCCCCCACACGCGCGCCATGGCCAGCAGGGTCAGGAGGCTCACCACGACGCCGGCGACGACGACGGCCAGCGCCATGGGCGTCCCGAGCGCGACACCGGCCTGGACGAGGCCGAGCTTGCCGAGGAACCCCGAGAGCGGCGGGATCCCCGCGAGGTTCATGGCCGGGATGAAGTACAGGAGGGCCAGGAGAGGCGAGAGCTTCGCGAGGCCGCCGAGCCGATCGATGGACGCGGAGCCGGCGCGCCGCTCGATGAGCCCCGCGACGAGGAACAGGGACGTCTGCACCGTGATGTGATGCATGACGTAGAAGACCGTCGCGGCGAGCCCGATCACGGAGCTCATCGAGAGGCCGAACACCATGTACCCGATATGGCTGACGAGGGTGAAGGACAACAGTCGCTTGATGTCGGTCTGCGCGAGCGCACCGAGGATGCCTATGACCATGGTCAGGAGCGCGACGACCATGAGCGGGGTGTTGAGCTGGTCGCCGGGGAACAGGAGCGTCTCCGTGCGCACGAACGCGTAGACGCCGACCTTCGTGAGGAGTCCTGCGAACACGGCCGTGACGGGGGCCGGGGCGGTCGGGTACGAGTCCGGGAGCCAGAACGAGAGCGGGAAGACCGCGGCCTTGATCCCGAAGCCGATGAGCAGCATGACGTGGAGGAGCACCTGCGTCTCGGGCGCGAGCTGCCCGAGCTTCACAGCGAGGTCCGCCATGTTCACGGTGCCCGTGGCCGCGTAGACCATCGCGATGGCGACGAGGAACAGGAGCGAGGAGACGACGCTCACGACGACGTAGGTCACCCCGGCGCGGATCCTCGCCGTCGTTCCTCCGAGCGTGAGGAGCACGTAGCTCGCGGTGAGGAGCATCTCGAAGCCGACGTACAGGTTGAAGAGGTCGCCCGCGAGGAACGCGTCCGAGACCCCCGCGATGAGGATGAGGAAGCTCGGGTGGAACACCGAGATCGGCCCGTCCTTGTCCCCGTCCGCAATGCCCTGCGACACCGCGTACACGAGGACGGCGAGGCTCACGGAGCTCGAGACGACGAGCATGAGCGAGGAGAACTGGTCGACGACGAGCGTGATGCCCCACGGCGGCACCCACCCCCCGATCGGCACGGCCACGGTTCCGCCGCCCCACACCGAGAGGAGCAGCGCGATCTCGAGGACCAGCGTCGCGGCGAGCACGCCGATGCTCACGATCCGCTGCGCGCGCTCCTGGCGCAGGAGCATGAACGTCACCGCCGCGCCGAAGATGGGAAGGACGACGGCGAGCGGCGCGAGGCTTGCAAGGCTCATTCGAGGCTCCCCTCAGCCTTCTCGTCGGCGTCGCGGGCGTACGCCTTCTCGCGCGGGCCGGAATGCAGGGCCTCCCAGTCCGCCGCGGCGGCCTCCTCGACGCTCGGGAACTCGCTCAGATCGGCGGGCACATCGGCGTCGTCCTCGGCAACCCAGCCCGACTGGGAGGCGACACGGCGGTCCTCGATGTCGTCGGCGACCTCGTCGGCGCGGCCAAGCTGCCACGTGCGGTAGATGAGCGCGAGCATGAACGCCGTCACGGCGAAGCTGATCACGATCGACGTGAGCACGAACGCCTGCGGGAGCGGATCGCTGTATGCGCGCGGATCCGTGCCCTTGGCGAAGAACGGCGCGAGGCCCGCGTAGCCGCCAGTCGTGAGCAGGAGAAGGTTCGCACCGTTCGTGAGCATGAGCAGCCCGAGGAGGACGCGGGTGAGGCTCCGTTCAAGAAGCAGGTAGATTCCGCACGCGAACAGCACGCCGGAGATGATGAGGAGCGTCACGTTGGGGCTCATGCGCGCTCCTTCGCTCGAGCATCGGAGTCCCGCAGGCCCGGCTCCCCGTCAGACCGTGCTCGCTCCGCGTCCGCCTGCGCGCCCTCCTCGAGCTGCTCGTCGATCCGCGCGCCGAGGCTCCGCAGCACGTCGATCACGAGCGCGACGACGATGAAGTACACGCCGACGTCGAAGATCGTCGAGGTCACGAACTTCACGTCCCCGAAGACGGGCAGCCACAGCGTGATGATCGCACTCTCGAGCACGTGCCCTCCCGCGAGGAGCGGAATCCCGCCCGCGAGCGCCGCCGTCGCGAGCCCGACGCCGAGGAGCCGGCCGGGGTTGAAGGGCGCGGCCTCGTAAAGCTCGAAGCGGCCGCCGGCGAGGTAGCGGATCGTGAGCGCGATGCCGGCCACGAGCCCGCCCGCGAATCCACCGCCGGGCGCGTTGTGCCCCGCGAACAGGAGGTAGATCGAGAACAGCACCATGCTGTGGAAGACGAGCCGAGTGATGACCTCGAAGATGATCGAGCGGCGTTCCGGAGCGAGCGTCCGGCCGGCGACGAGCCACGGATCCCGCTCGACGCTCGCGAACGTGCGCGCGACGGCGAGCTCGGCACCTCCCCGGGTCGAGGGATCGACGCCGCGCACGCGCCCGACGCTTCCCGTCTCGACGTCGCGCGTCGGCCCGAGCCCGCGGCCGCGGTGGCTGATGAAGATGAGGCTCGCGACGCCAGTCGCCGCGAGGACGAGCACGGAGATTTCGCCGAACGTATCCCACGCGCGGAGGTCGACGAGCGCGACGTTGACGATGTTGGCCCCTCCGCCCTGCGTGTAGGCGAGCTCGGGGAACCGGAGCGAGATCGGTTCGGCTGTGCGGGAGCCCATAGCGAACATCCCCGCGAACACGACGACGGCGCCGAACAGCGCAGCGATGACGATGCGCACCACGCGGTAGGCCCCGCCTGTGCGGTCCCGGAGTTGAGCCGGGAGGCGGCGCATGCCGAGCACGAACGCGACGAGCACGATCGTCTCGACGAGGAGCTGGGTCATCGCGAGGTCCGGGGCGCCCTGGAGCGCGAAGATGAGCGCGATCCCGTAGCCCGTGACCGAGACCATGAGCACCGCGAGGAAGCGCTTGTTCGCGCGGACGGCCGCGAGCGCGCCGATCGCGATTCCCACGCCGATGACGCCCTGGAGCGGCGCGTTCGGGTCGAGGAAGAACGCCCCGCCGGGGATCGCGGGCCGCGTGATCAGCATGACGGCGAGAGGCAGCACGGTCGCGACGGAGAGGATGACGGCGAGGTAGAAGAAGAGCGAGCCTCGCTGCGTCCGGCCAGTCACCCAGATGGCGACGTCGTCGACCGCACCGATCGCCGCGCGATAGATCCGCTCGGCGTCGGGAAGCCCCGAGACTGCGACCTGGAGCCGGTACACCGGTCCGCGCGCCCAGAAGAGCAGCCCGCCCACCGCCCACGCGGCCGCCGAGAGCGCGAGCGGGAGGCCGAGCCCGTGCCACGCGGCGAGATGCTCGGAGACGTGGCCCGCCTCCGCGGCGTGCGGCGCCGCCCATTCCTCGACCGGGGCGGGCCAGATCCCGTACACGAGCCCGAGAACGGCCAGAACGGCGGGCGGCGCTACGAAGAGCGGCGTGACGGGCTTGAACGGCGTGTCCGGGAGCCCGGGCTTCCGCGCGAACGCGCCCCACACGAAGCGCGCGCTGTACGCGACAGTCAGCGCGGAACCGAGGACGAAGCCGACGAGGACGACGGCGGCCCACAGCCCCGCGAGGACGTCGCCCCCGGGGTGCACGAACGCGGCGAACACCGTCTCCTTCGCGACGAATCCGCCCAGCAGCGGCAGCCCGGCCATGGACGCGGCCGCGAGGATCGCCACCACGCCGAGCGCGCGCGACTGGCGGAACACGCCCGAGAGCCGGCGCACATCGCGCGTGCCCGTCTGGTGGTCGACGATCCCGACGACGAGGAAGAGCGTCGCCTTGAAGAGGGCATGGGCGACGACGAGGGCGAGGCCCGCGAGCGCGGCGTCCGGCCTGCCGAGGCCGACGACGGCGACCATGAATCCGAGCTGGCTCACGGTGCCGAACGCGAGGAGCAGCTTGATGTCGGTCTGGCGCAGCGCCCGGTAGCCGCCGATGAGCAGCGTCGCGACGCCGAACCCCAGGACCACCGGGCGCCAATACGGCGTGTCCGCGAAACCGGGCGCGAGGCGTGCCACGAGGTACACGCCCGCCTTGACCATCGCGGCGGCGTGCAGATACGCCGAGACCGGGGCGGGAGCGGCCATGGCCCCGGGGAGCCAGAAGTGGAACGGGACGAGCGCGGACTTGCTGAGGGCGCCCACGAGGATCAACAGCGCGCCGATGGCCATAGCGCCCGAGGTGCCCTGCGCCGTCGTCAATTCGCCCGCTCGCGCAAGGATCGCCGAGATCCGGTAGGTGCCCGCCGCGGTGCCGATCAGCACGAGGCCCACGAACATCGCGAGGCCGCCCGCCGTCGTCACGATGAGGGCTTGGACCGCCGAACGGCGCGCGGCGAGGCGCGTCCGGGCGAAGCCGATGAGGAGGAAGGAGAGGACGCTCGTGAGCTCCCAGAACACGAAGAGCGCGATGAGGTCGTCGGCGGCGACGAGGCCCAGCATCGCGCCCGCGAACGCCAAGAGCTGCCCGCCGAAGCCCCCCAGCCCGTCGTCGTCGTTCTTGAAGTACCGCGCGCAATAGGCGAGGACGAGCGCCCCGATCCCGAGGACCAGGAGGCCCATGACCCACGCGAGCGGGTCAAGCCGGAAGGCGAACTCGAGCTTGAGCGAGGGAATGTAGGAGAGCATCTCCTCGACGCCCCCGCCGTACGCAGTGTCGTGCTGCAGGGCGAGCCACACGAGCGAGAGCGCGGGCACGGCCGCGAGGAGGAGGAACGACGCGCGGCCCCACCGCCGGAAGATCCAGGGCGCACCAGCCGCCACCGCAAAGTGCAGGGCGAGAACTGGTACCACAGGGGCCTCCGCTATGTCAGGTGTGGGAATCGCAGAAAGTTGGGGTCGGCGGATGTCAGTTGGGTGCAGTGAAAGTAATCAGAAGAGGGTGATGCGGGGTGCGAGCGTCCCCGTCAGCTTATCAAGCGCTAGCATGCGAGCTATGACGACTGCCGCGCAGCAGCCATCGGAGCTTGAGCTCCACACCGCACCCGTCAGGAAGTCCCAGATCCTCGCCTGGGCCTCGTGGGACTGGGGCTCGGCGGCGTTCAACGCCGTCATGACGACCTTCGTGTTCACCGTGTACCTGACCTCGAGCGCGTTCGGCGGGGCGGACCACGCGTCCTCCGTGCTCGGTGCGGCGCTCGGAATCGGCGGCCTGCTCATCGCGCTCCTCGCGCCGGTCTCGGGCCAACGCTCGGACGCGGGCGGGCGGCGCAGGCTCTGGCTCGGGATCCACACGGGAGTCGCCGCGCTCCTCACGGGCCTGTGCTTCTTCGCCTATCCGCGCCCCGAGCTGCTCTGGTACGGGGCCGGGCTCATCGCGGCCGGCCACGTGTTCTCCGAGCTCGCGGGCGTCAACTACAACGCGATGCTCGGCCAGATCGCGACCCCCAAGACGATCGGCCGCATCTCGGGCATCGGCTGGTCCGCGGGGTATTTCGGCGGCATCGTCGCGCTCATCCTTGTCCTCGTGCTCTTCATCCAGCCCGTCGTGCACTGGTTCGGCGCGTCGACGGCGGAGAACCTCAACGTCCGGCTCGTCGCCGTGTTCTCGATGCTGTGGATCATCGCCTTCTCGATCCCCGTCCTCATCGCTGTGCCGGAAGTACGACGGCGGCCCGCGGCTCGGCTGGGCGTCTTCGCCTCCTATGGGCTCCTGTTCCGGCGGATCGGCGCGATGTGGCGCACGAGCCCGCACACGCTCTACTTCCTGCTCGCGAGCGCGATCTTCCGCGACGGGCTCGCCGCGGTGTTCACGTTCGGCGGCGTCATCGCGGGAGGGACGTTCGGCTTCTCGCTCAGCCAGGTCATCTTCTTCGCGATCTTCGGCAACATCGTCGCGGCCGCGGGCGCGATCACGGGCGGATTCCTCGACGACCGCATCGGCCCCAAACGTGTCATCCTCGGTGCCCTTTTTGGGCTGCTCGTCGCGGGGACCGCGATCCTCGTCCTCGGGAACGGGAACTACCAGCTCGGGGGCTTCACGTGGACGGGGACCCTGACGTTCTGGGTCTTCGGGCTCTTCCTGACCCTGTTCGTCGGCCCCGCGCAGTCGTCGGCTCGCGCGTATCTCGCGCGCCTCGCCCCCGACGGCGAGTCCGGCGAGCTCTTCGGGCTCTACGCGACGACGGGCCGCGCCGTGAGCTTCCTCGCGCCGTCGCTCTTCAGCCTGAGCATCGCGATCGCGGCCCCGCTCGTCGCGGAAGGGCAGGCGCAGCGCTGGGGCATCCTCGGGATCATGGTCGTGCTCCTCGCGGGGCTGCTCGTCCTGCTCCCGGTGCGGCCGCCGTCGAAGGTCGCGACCGCCGTCGTCCCCGAACGCTGACCGTCCAGCGGTCGCCACCCGCGGGCCCCCACGGAACGTGGCCTTCAGATCGCCCCTGCACCGACGCGAGGTGACCCCCGAGGGGAAACAGACGCCGGACTAGAGTTGTTTCATGAACGTGGACGAGACCGAGCTCCCCGGGATCGGGGTACGCAAGGATTTCATGACGCAGTCGGGGCGCCGCCTCGGCGTCGTGACTCATCGCGACGGGCAGACGGAGCTCATCGTCTCGGCATGGGACGATCCGGACACGTGCCAAGCGTCCGTACCGCTCACGGGGGAAGAGGCCTCGGCGCTCGCCAATCTCCTCGGCAGCCAGCGGATCGTCATGCAGCTCAGCGAGGAGCACAAGGAAGTCCCGGGCATCGCGACCCGGCAGTTCAGCATCCTCTCCGACTCGCCGTACCGCGAGCAGCCCATGGGCAAGGCGGCGATCCGCACGCGCACGGGCGTCTCGATCGTCGCGATCATGCGGGAGGGCGAAGTGCTGCCCTCCCCTGGTCCGGACACGGTGCTGCGCGTCGGGGACCTGCTCGTGGCGGTCGGCACCCAGGAGGGCCTCGACGCGGCGGCGGCCGTTCTGCGCAACGGCTGAGAAGACCATGGACCCGATCGCACTCACGCTCATCGAACTGGGGGCGGTGATCTTCGCCCTCGGATTCCTCGCGCGGCTGGCAGGTCGGATCAGCATGTCGCCGATCCCGCTCTACCTCCTGGGAGGGCTCGTGTTCGGCGCGGGAAGCGTCGTCGACCTCCACGGCGTGCGCGAGTTCGCCCATCTCGCGGGCGAGATCGGCGTGATCCTCCTCCTGCTCCTGCTCGGCCTCGAATACACCGCGAAGGAGCTCTTCACGGGCCTCCGGCGCTCATGGCAGGCCGGCGTGGTCGACGCCGTGCTGAACATCATCCCCGGCGCTGTGGTCGCACTCCTCCTCGGCTGGGGCCCGCTCGGCGCTCTCGTGATGGGCGGTGTCACGTATATCTCGTCATCGGGCATCGCGGCGAAGGTCATCACCGATCTGGGCCGCGTGGGCAACCGCGAAACGCCCACGATCCTCTCCATCCTCGTGTTCGAGGACCTCGCGATGGCCATCTATCTGCCGATCCTCACCGCGATGCTCGCGGGAGTGAGCTGGCTCGGAGGGCTCCAGACGGTCGGCATCTCGCTCGCCGTCATCACGATCGTTCTCGTGATCGCCCTCCGCCATGGGCACCGGGTCTCGAAGGCAGTGCACAGCGAGAACTCCGAGGTGTTCCTCCTCAATGTCATGGGGCTCGCGCTCCTCGTGGCAGGGATCGCGTCCGCGATGCAGGTCTCGGCGGCCGTGGGAGCCTTCATGCTCGGAATCGCCATTTCGGGCACGACGGCGGATATCGCCTCCCGGCTGCTCGAACCCCTGCGCGATCTGTTCGCCGCGATCTTCTTCGTGGCGTTCGGACTCAACACGGACCCGCGCTCGATCCCGCCCGTGCTCGGCTGGGCGCTCCTGCTCGCGCTTGTGACGGCCCTGACGAAGATGGCGACCGGCTGGTGGGCGGCCGCACGGGCAGGCGTCGCGGTGCCCGGGCGCGCACGTGCGGGGGCGTCGCTCATTGCGCGCGGCGAGTTCTCCATCGTCATAGCGGGCCTCGCCGTGACCTCCGGTGCCGTGACGGACGACCTTGCGGCGCTCGCGACGGCCTACGTTCTGCTGATGGCCGTCATCGGCCCACTCGCGGCGCGGTTCATCGAACCCGCGGTCAAGGCCCTGCGGCGCGCGCGGCGGACGGGGCTCGCCTCCCCCGAGTTGAGAGTCGTCGAAGAGTCAGGTGGCGCGGGTTCGACCCGCGGGACGTGACCCCCAACGGGTGCACGAGCCGAGGTTAAACGCCACCGCAACCCCGACGAAACGCGGCTCCGCGAGCATGGAGGCATGGACGCCTCACGCACGGCCGCAGCAGCATCTGCCCCTCCGGACTCGTCCCGCGCCGCCGCCCCCGGCCAAACCGCCCACTCCGCCCATGCAGACCTTGCGTGCGAGGTCTGCGGACGCCTGCCCGAACCTCCGAAAATTCGGCTGACACTTGCCAACGTCGCCGCGATGCTGCCGATCGAGCTCGCGGTGCACGCCGCCGTCGTCGGCGCAGAGTGGCCGCTTCCGCTCAAGGTGCTCCTGCTCGCCGCGACGACGACGGCACTCGTCATCTGGGTCGCCGAGCCGAGCGTCCGGCGTCTCCTGCGCTCGTGGCTTCACGCGCCCGCACTCCGGCGACGCCGCGAACTCGTGGCCGCTCCGTCGCTGTGGCGAGGCCGCGTGACGCTCCCGGACATGCCCGGCGCGCTCGAGAAACTCACGCGCTCCCTCGCGAAGCTCGGTATCAACGTGCTCTCGATCCAGTCGCAGCCGGTCACGGGCGGGGTCGTCGATGCGCTCGTGCTCTCGGCGCCCGGCGGGCTCACCGAGGACGACCTCCTCGACGCGCTGGCCATCGGCGGCGGCGCCGCGCCACGCGTCTGGCCGACGACGCCGCTAGCCCTCGTCGACGGGCCGACGCAGGCCCTGAGCCTCGCGACGCGCGTCGCCGCGAACCCAGCCGAGCTCCCGCACGCCGCGGCCGAGCTCCTGGGCGCCGAACGCGTGCCTGCCGACAGCTTGCTCGACCCTGCCGCCGTCGCCCGGGGAACCGTGCTCAAGGTGCCGGCCTCCCCCGAACCCCTGGTCCTCGTGCGCCCCGACGAACCGTTCACGCCCGCCGAATCGGCGCGCGTGAGCCGCCTCGCGGAACTCGCCGAAGCCGCCGTACTCCGGGCCGGGACGGCGGGATCGTGACCGGCTACCGGCTCGGCGCGTGGCTATTCCTGCCTGGGCCGTCCGGCGGTCCACCAGCCCACGGCCCCGATCACGCTGCCGAAGACGACGATCGCGGCCCACACCTCGCGTGGGAACGTCCGCACGTTGCGGGGATCGGTACGGGCGAGATCGACGATCGACACCGCCCAGAAGACCAAAGCAGCCGCCAGGACGATGCCGGGCAGCCAACTCGCCAACACGCCGCTCATGCCTACATTGTCCGCGCGGAGGATCCTCGTCCCTAGGGCTCTTTGGCCCCGCCTAACGCACGATGATGACGTCGAGCGTGCGCGGACCGTGCACTCCTTCGATGCGCTCGAGCTCGATGTCGCTTGTCGCGGACGGGCCAGAGATGAGCGTGAGCGGCCGCGTGACGTCGAGGCGCGCGAAGCCCTCCGGCACGATGCCCACGATCGTCTCGACCGGGACGACGCACACGTGGTGGTCCGGGACGAGTGAGATCGCCCGGCGCCCTTGGTCCGGCGATCCGTCGAGCACGATCGTTCCCGTCTCCGCGATGCTCACGGCCGAGGAGGTGACAACGGCGTCGAGCGCGTCGAGGCGGCCGACGGCGACCGGTGCCTCGTGCGAGTCCGTCACCCTGTTCTCGACGAGGCTCGGGTGGAGCCACCCGCGCGGGAGTCCCTCGGGCGCGACGAAGCGCTTGCCGTCGAGGCGGGCGCGGATCGCGTCCGCCAGCGACTCGCGGCCAACCACCTCGACGCGGGCCTTGTAGTCCTCAAGCCTGTCGACGAGGAGCTCCACGAGGGCGTCCTCGTCGAGCCCGGACGCGGTGCGGTAGCCCACGGACCCTGACGGTTGAACGAGGGACTCCTCGACATCGGGCTCGCGGCCAAGTGCCTCGCGGACGCGTCCCAGAATGTCCTCGCGTGCGCTCATCGCGCCTCCTTCTCGCGCTTCTTCCACCAGCTCCGGAACGATTCGCTCGGCGGCGCCGGCACATCCCTGCTCTGCGTCCAGCCCGCGCCGAGACCCGGGAGCCGCGAGATCTTCTCGTCCCGCCCGGCGAGCGCCCGGGCAATGGGAAGGCCCTTCTCGAGGAGCCCCAGCCGATCACCCGAGGAGAGCGCCCACGACGCCGCACCCAAGGCGACGTCCAGCTGCGAAGGGAAGCCCCGCCGTCGTCGGCCCGCCGTCCCGCCCGAGACGTCCTCGCCGCGCAGATGCACGAGGATCTCGGGGATGTTGATCTTGACGGGGCACGCGTCGAAGCAGGCCCCGCACAGCGACGACGCATACGGGAGCGACGCGTTCTCCTCCGCCTCGACGCCTGTGAGCAGGGGCGAGAGGATCGCGCCGATCGGGCCCGGATACGTGGAACCGTAGGCATGGCCGCCCGTCCGCTCATACACGGGGCACACGTTCATGCACGCGGAGCAGCGGATGCAGTGCAGGGCGCTGCGTCCGTGGCGGTCGGCGAGGGCACGGGTCCGGCCGTTGTCGAGCAGGATCACGTGGACGTTCTGGGGGCCGTCGCCCGGCGTCACGCCCGTCCACATCGAGGTGTACGGGTTCATGCGCTCGCCGGTCGAGGATCGCGGGAGCAGCTGCATGAAGACCTCGAGGTCCTGGGCGCGCGGCAGCACCTTCTCGATCCCCATGACCGTGATGAGGGTCTCTGGAAGCGTGAGGCACATGCGCCCGTTGCCCTCAGACTCCACAACCCCGAGCGTTCCGGTCTCGGCGATACCGAAGTTTGCACCCGAGATGGCAACCTTCGCGGAGAGGAACTTCTTGCGCAAGTGCGCTCGAGCGGCCATCGCGAGGCGGCGCGGCTCGTCGGTGAGCGTGGGGTCGACGTCGGGCATCTCGCGCAGGAAAATGTCGCGGATCTCGGTCCGGTTCTTGTGGATCGCGGGGACGAGGATGTGGCTCGGCCTGTCGTGGCCGAGCTGGACGATGAGTTCGGCCAAGTCGGTCTCGAACGCCGCGATGCCGCGCTCCTCGAGGTGCTCGTTGAGGCCGATCTCTTGGGTCGCCATCGACTTGACCTTGACGACCTCCTTCTCCCCCGTCTCGCGGATGAGGCCCTCGACGATCGCGTTCGCCTCGGCCGCGTCCCGCGCCCAATGCACCGTGCCGCCACGGGCCGCGAACTGCTCCTCGAACTGGGTCAGGAGTTCGGGCAACCTCGCCATAGCCTCTGTCTTGATCGCGGAGCCGGCGTCGCGGAGGGCCTCCCAGTCAGGCAGCTCGGACACGACCTTGAGCCGCTTGTCGCGAATCGTGTGAGTCGCGCGGCCGAGGTTTGCGCGAAGTTGGGCGTCCCCGAGCTCGCGGTGCGCGGCCTGGGGGAAGGGCTCGACGGCGGAGATGTTTCCCGTCCCCCGGGGCAAGCCCCGCAGAGGACCCCCGGAGGGAAAACCAGGCATTCCAAGGCTTACAGCCGTCATCGTGCACCCCCTGCCAACGCGAGCTCGCCATCGAAGCGAAGCGGGTTTTCGCGGGTCGAGGCGAGCACCTCCGCGAGGTGGACGGTCCGCACCGGGGTGCCATCCGCCGTCGTCCGCCCTTCACGGGAAAGTCCGCCCCCAATGTGCATGAGGCACGAGACGTCGCCGCCCGCGCACGCGCTGGCGCCCGTTCCGCAAATGTTCGCGACTTTGTCGGCGAGCATCGCCGAGGAGACGTCGGCGTTCTTGATGGAGAAGGTGCCGCCGAAGCCGCAGCACTGGTCTGCTTCGGGGAGGGCGACGACGTCGAGCGCCTCCACGGTGCGAAGCAGGCTCAGGGGGCGGTCGCCCAGGCGGAGGAGTCGCATGCCGTGGCACGACGGGTGGTAGGTGATCGTGCCGGGGAGGTACGAGCCGAGCTGCGCTGCGGCGTCGGTGACGCCAAGGACGTCGGCGAGGAGCTGGCTGAGCTCGTAGGTGCGATCGCCGACGGCGTTCGCCCGCGCCTCGAGCGTGGGATCCGCGCGCCGATCCGCCTTCTCAACCGCCCACCGCGCGACCATCGCGTGCTGATGCTTCACCGAGGCGACGCAAGATCCGGAAGGCGCGACGGCGACGTCGTACTCCTCGCTCTCGAACGCGCGCACGTGGTTCTGCACCACCGGCAGCGCTTCGCGGAAGTAGCCCGAGTTCATGTGCATCTGACCACAGCACGCCTGTCCGGCGGGGAACACGACCTCGTGCCCGAGCCGCTCCAGGATCCGGACCGTGGCCTGCGCGACGCGCGGATACATCGCGTCGACGATGCACGTCGCGAAGAGCGCGATCTTCATGGGAGTCCTCTCCGGCCCGAGTCCAGCCTCGCGGGCCATGTGGTCTGACCATAGTGTCAGGGTTCAGCACGGACCGCAATCCCGCTCCGGTGGGCCCGTACGGCAAGATGGATCACATGCCTGACCGCCGCCGCGCCGAGAGGTCCGTCTCCGAGCGCCCGACCACCGACCGCGCCCACGACGCCGTGCTGCGCCATATCGAGGACAGCCTGCGGTCCGGCGACCTCAGGCTCGGCGACCGGCTTCCGGGCGAGCGCGCGCTGGCCGAGCAGTTCGGGATCTCGCGGGCGTCGGTACGGGACGCGATCCGCGCGCTCGAGGTCATGGGAATCGTGCGATCCGCGACGGGGTCTGGGCCGAACGCCGGCACGATCGTGGTGTCAGACCCTTCCTCGGCGCTGGGCTCGGCGCTGCGCCTGCACGTCGCGAGCCAGCGCCTGCCCGTGAAGGACATCGTCGAGGCCCGCGTGATGATGGAGACATGGTCGCTCGCCCACGCGGCCGCCGCCCCGTGGGAGCCCGCGCAGCTCGCAGAGCCGCGGCGCCTCCTGGAGGCGATGGACGACGAGGCGCTCCCCTCCGCAGCGTTCACCGCCTTGGACGCGCAGTTCCACGTCGCGCTGAGCGCGCTCGCGGGCAACGCCGTCGTGAGCACGATGATGGACTCGCTGCGGGAATCGATCCGCGGCTACGTCGACGAGGCGGTGCTCGCGCACGGCGAGTGGCACAGCATCGTCGAGGAGCTGCGGCGACAGCACCGGGGCATCCTCGGCGCTGTCGAGGCGCGCGACGGCGAGCGGGCGGCACGTCTCGTCCGCGAGCACATCGAGTGGTTCTACGCGCAGACGCTCTGACCCTCCGCGACCATCCCGCCCCACCCGCTGCCGAAACGTGAGATCACGGCACCAAACGCGCCGTTTCCGCCCGCGATCTCACGCTTCGATTCCGGGGGCCCATCCCGCACGCCGGAGCGCGGCCTCGATCTTCGCCGCCGCCCCTGCGAAACCGACTTGACGAGCAATCTCGGCGTCGATGGTGACGGTGATCCACCCGAGCGCGGCAAGGGCCTCGTCGCGGAGGATGTCGTTGCGCCTCTGCTGGGCCTGCAGGTGGTGGCGCCCGTCGTAGTTGACGGCGACCTTCCAGCGCACGAACGCAAGGTCCGGCCAAGCGACCCCCCAACCGGTTTCATCCAGCACCTCGTACCGAAGCTCGGGCTCCGGCAGCCCTGAGTCTTCGCACGCGAGGCGCAGCTTGGTCTCCGGGGCCGAGTCCGCGCCGACCCGCACGCGGGCGACGGCGTCGCGAGCCTTCGCGAGGTGGCGCACGCCTTTGTACGACTCAAGGACGGCCGCAAGGTCGGGAAGATGGCAGTAAGGCTTCCTGGCTCCCCCGAAACGACGCCCCTGTTCGTTGACCAGATGGTCTCCCGCCGCGACCAAGTCTTCGTGCGAGAGTAGCCCCGCAAGGTCGAGCCACGTCCGCCGGGGACTCGTGAGCCGGAGCTTTCCCCAGCTCACGACGTCCGCCGGCAGGAGCGTCAACCGATGGCCAATGACACCGCGGCGCACAGGACGGTTGCCGCCGTCGACCGTCGAAAGGTGAATCTCTGGCGAAGCGTCCCACGGGAGGGGCACTCCGAGGAGCCGCGCCGCCGTCAGATGGCTCGCGACGGCGCCCGGCGTCACGTCAAGAAGTGGAGCCACCGTGCCGGCCACGGGTTGGTCGACGCCCCAGGGCACCCGGACGCCGCGGCTCGCGACATAAAGGTCGCGACGGCGCGACACGCTCTCCCGCGCGCCGGCGATCCGCTGCTCGCGCAGGCTGAACGATCGATCTCGAAGGGGCTCAGGCAGGGGCTCGGGTGTCCGCATGGGGCCAGTCTTGCCAATCGATGTGGCCCGTTCGGGAGCAAACGTCACTTATCCACAGGGCAATTCATCGGTCGAAATCGAAGCGTGAGATCTGGCCGTCAACGCCGGCGCAATCCGACGAGATCTCACGCTTCGGGCCCCGAGCGAGCAGCTACACCGTCGTGCGGTGGAAGTTGAGGTAGCTGCGGGACGCGGTCGGCCCCCGCTGGCCCTGATAGCGGTTGCCGTACGCCCCCGAACCGTACGGGTGCTCCGCCGCCGAGGACAGCCGGAAGAAGCACAGCTGCCCGATCTTCATACCGGGCCAGAGCTTGATCGGGAGGGTCGCGACGTTCGAGAGTTCAAGCGTCACGTGGCCCGAGAATCCGGGGTCGATGAACCCCGCCGTCGAGTGCGTGAGGAGGCCGAGGCGCCCGAGCGAGGACTTGCCCTCGAGACGCGCCGCGATGTCCTCGGGGAGCGAGACGGTCTCGAACGTGGACCCGAGAACGAATTCGCCGGGGTGCAGGATGAACGGCTCGTCCGCATCGACCTCGACGAGGCGCGTGAGCTCGGGCTGCTCCTGCGAGGGGTCGATGTGCGCGTACTTGTGGTTGTCGAAGAGCCGGAAGAACCGGTCGATCCGCACGTCGACGCTGGACGGCTGGACCATGGCCGGGTCGAACGGGGCGAGCGCAATTCGCTCGGCCTCGATCTCGGCTCGGATGTCGCGGTCGGAGAGCAGCACCACCCCAAAATACCGCAGCCCGCGGGCGCGATGCCCGCGGGCCTCAACCGTGACTACTGTTCGAGGACGGCCTTGAGCGTCTCGAGCTGCTTGACCTCGGAGTCCATGGTCTTCTGGATCATGCCGCCCATGAGCTTCATGAAGCCCTTGGGCTCATAGGCGAGGCCGAAACTCAGGGCCGTCCCGCCGTCGTCCGTCGGCCGCAGCGTGAAGGTGCCTTTCGGGCGCGCGGGGCCCGCAACTACCTCGAAGCGCAGCGACTCGCTCGGCGTCGCCTCGACGATGCGATAGTCGCCGTCGATCTCGCGGCCGCCAGGGCCCGCGAGGCGCTGTGCGTAGACCGCCCCGACTTGGCCCGCATCGCCCGAGGCGAGTGAGACCGACTTCACCGAGGGTCGCCACAGCTTGTTGTTGAGACCGTCGGCGATGAACGCGTAGACGTCTTCGGGGGTGCGTCGGATGGTCACTGATTTCTCGGCCGCTGGCATGAGGTCAAGACTATTGGAATCCACTGGAATTCCCCTGTGAATCGCCTGCGCGCGGAACCACGCGGCGAACCCCACCTCAGCGCCGCGCAGCTGGAGGACGACGGCGATGATCACCGCCCGGCTGACAGCCAGCCGAGCAGTCCGACAGCCAAGCAGCACACGGGTTCCGTCCGCATTCTGGACGCCACTTCCGCCTGATATTCCGGGCATGTTGCGACCTTGTGAATTCCTCTTTCCGGGCCCGGAATCCCGTAGGTGAGCCCTTCAGGCCATGACACACTTACGGCTCGACAGGCTCCCACCCCTACCGGAAAGTGCATCATGACGACACAGCAACCTGAGCTCGACCATCTTGAGGATGGCGGCCACGCCCACTCGTCCGACCACGTCATCCATGCCGAGGATGCGGGCTACCACAAGGGCCTCAAGGCACGGCAGA
>NZ_JAYGGQ010000023.1:0-50095 GCF_034931225.1 Sinomonas terricola | reverse complement strand
AACCCCGCGGACAAAAGCAATAGCCCGAACCCACACTCCGTGGGTTCGGGCTATTCCAATGTCCTGAGACATCACATGGTCGGGCTGACAGGATTTGAACCTGCGACCCCTTGACCCCCAGTCAAGTGCGCTACCAAGCTGCGCTACAGCCCGAAAGTGCCTGCCCGTTCTCGCTGTTCGCGCCCGTTCAAGCAACCGCTTCAGCATATACGACGGGCCGCCCGAGCGCGAATCGAAGAGCCCTCGGCACGCCGCCGTCAGAGCCCTTCGAGGAGGGCGCGCGCCGAGTCGAGGTACCGCTTCTCGACGTCCCCGCCGGCGAACGCGAACTGCACAATATACCCCTGGACGAGGCCGACGACGGCCGGCGCGAGCCGTTCAGCCTCCGCCTGAGCGGCGCCGCCCGCAAGCCCCCGAGACGATTCGAACCACGCCTCCAGATAGGCGGCGATGCGCCCAGTCACGTCCGCGATAATGCCCCGCGCTACGTCGGCGAGTTCGCCGCTGTGCACGGCCTCGCCCCACACCTGGAGCGCGATCCCCGGGAAGAACTCGGTCTTCGGCAGCCCGGCCATGATCTCCGGGATGACCTCATGCGGCGGGGGAACCGGACGCGTCTCCCCCAGCACCTCGAGCATCGCGAGCCGCTCCTCGAGAACCCGCCGGCCGACGTCGACCGTGAGCTGGTCCTTGCCCCTGTAGTACACGTACACGGCGCCCGCGGAGAGTCCCGCCTCCGCGACGATGTCCGCCATCGAGGCCGCGGCGAACCCTTTGCGGCCCACGCACGCGAGCGCGGCGTCCTGGATGCGGCGCCGCATCGCCTCCCGATGCTCTTCGCTGACCTTCGGCATGGCCTCACCTTATAAGAAAAACGAATGCCCGTTCTTGACAGGATAGCCCGACCGAGCAGAATAGTGAATGAGCATTCGTTTTTTTACACTTCACCCCGCGACGAGAGGATCGGCCATGTCCGCCCAGACCATAGCCCAAGCCCCGCAGCACGCCCATCGCGCCGACACCGTAAGAGGAGCGCACACACCGTGGACCCACGCCCTCCGAGCGGCTCTGCTCGCGGCGGCCATCGTGTGCGTCGTCCTCCTCGCCTTCGCCTGGCCGAGCGTCACGGCGAAGATCCAGAATCTGCCGATCGCCGCCGTCGGAAGCGCCGGCCAAATCGCACAGGTCACTTCCAAGGCCCCGCAAGGCGCACTCGACCTCCACACGGCCTCAAGCCGGGACGACGCGATCGCCCAGATCCAGCGACGCGAGGTCTACGGCGCGATCGTGCTCGGCCAGTCACCCGAGATCCTCGTCGCGAGCGCCGCGAGCCCGGTGGCGTCGCAAGCACTCACCCAGCTGGGCGCGCAGATGCAGCAGGGAATCAGCCAACAGGCGATCGCGCAGCTCAAGCAGGCCCTCCAGCAGGCGCAGCAGCGCGCCTCCTCCCCGCAGGCCGGCGCTCAGCCAGGCGCCCCGCAAGCCGTCCCGACGGTCACCGTGACTGACGTCGTCCCCCTCTCCTCAGACGATCCGCGAGGCACGGGCCTCGCGGTCGCAGGGCTTCCGCTCGTGATCGGCGGG
Organism: Sinomonas terricola; assembly: GCF_034931225.1. Classification (NCBI taxonomy): domain Bacteria; kingdom Bacillati; phylum Actinomycetota; class Actinomycetes; order Micrococcales; family Micrococcaceae; genus Sinomonas; species Sinomonas terricola. The sequence goes on along the minus strand of NZ_JAYGGQ010000023.1, from coordinate 48,511 downwards.
ATCATCGGGGGCGCCCTCATCTCCCTGTTTGTCTCGGGAACGTGGCGGCGTCTCGCCGCCGTCATCGTCTACGGCGCGGCGGGCGGGCTCGGGCTCGCGGCCATCCTGCAGGACTGGTTCCACATCCTGCAGGCGGACTATTGGGTCAACGCGGCGGCGATCGGCCTCGGCATCGCCGCGACGGCGGCCGTCATCACGGGCCTCAACGCGCTCATGGGCCGCGCGGGGATCGCCGTCGGAGCGGTCACCACGATGTTCGTCGGGAACCCGCTCTCCTCGCTCACCCAGCCGAAGGAGTTCCTCCCGGCGCCGTGGGGCGAGGTGGGCCAGTGGTTCGTCCCCGGCGCGTCGGGGACGCTCCTCCGCGAACTCTCGTACTTCCCGTCCGCGGACGCCGCGTTCCCCTGGCTCGTGCTCGCAGGGTGGGCGGTCGTGGGAACGGTGCTCATCGCCGTCGGGCATTTCCGCAATCAGCCCGCGGCCGTCGAGGTCTGAGAGCCCCGAAAGGCGTACGACGGCGGCCCGGTCACCTTCCAGCAGAAGGCGACCGGGCAGCCGTCGTACGCGTGTGCTACTTCTTGCGCGAACGCTTCTCGCGCACGCGCATGCTGATCTCGATCGGCGTGCCCTCGAAGCCGAACGTCTCCCGCAGGCGCCGCGAGATGAAGCGGCGGTAGCCCGGGTCGAGGAAGCCGCTCGTGAAGAGGACGAACTTCGGCGGCCGGCTCTGCGCCTGCGTGCCGAAGAGGATTCGCGGCTGCTTGCCGCCGCGCACGGGGTGCGGATGCGCGGCGACGAGCTCGCCGAGGAACGCGTTGAGCTTCCCCGTGGGGATGCGGGTGTCCCAGCCGGCGAGCGCCTTGTCGAGCGCGGGGACGAGGCGGTCGCGGTGCCAGCCCGTCTTCGCCGAGAGGTTGACGCGCGGCGCCCACTCAACATGCGCGAGGTCCTTCTCGATCTCCCGCTCAAGCCAGCGGCGGCGCTCCTCATCCATGAGGTCCCATTTGTTGAAGGCGATGACGAGCGCGCGGCCCGATTCGATCGCGAGGTTGATGATGCGCACGTCCTGCTCCGCGAGCACCTCGTCCGCTCCGAGAAGGACGACGGCGACCTCCGCCTTCTCGAGCGCGGCCTGCGTGCGCAGCGAGGCGTAGTACTCGGCACCCTTGGCCATGTGCTGGCGACGGCGGATCCCCGCGGTGTCGACGAAGCGCCACACTCGCCCGCCGAGCTCGAGGTATTCGTCCACGGGGTCGCGCGTCGTGCCCGCGAGCTCGTTGACGACGACGCGCTCAGACCCGGCGAGCTTGTTAAGGAGCGAGGACTTGCCCACGTTCGGGCGGCCGATGAGCGCGACGCGGCGCGGGCCGCCGGAGCGCTCGAGGCCGGCGATCGCCGAGAACTCCGGCAGCACGTCCATTGCGGCGTCGAGCAGGTCGGCCACGCCGCGCCCGTGCATCGCGGAGACCGCGTGCGGCTGGCCGAAGCCAAGCCCCCACAGAACGGCCGCGTCGGATTCCTGCGCAAAGTCGTCCACCTTGTTGGCCACGAGCAGGACGGGCTTCTTCGACTTGCGCAGCATGCGCATGACGGCCTCGTCCGTCGCGGTCGCCCCGACTGTCGAGTCGACGACGAACAGGACCGCGTCCGCCATGCTCACGGCGATCTCGGCCTGCTCGGCGACGGACGCGTGGATGCCCTTCGCGTCGTGCTCCCACCCGCCCGTGTCGACGAGCGTGAAGCGGCGGTTGTTCCACTCCGCTGGATACGAGACGCGGTCACGCGTCACGCCGGGGACATCCTCGACAACCGCCTCGCGGCGGCCGAGGATGCGGTTCACGAGCGTAGACTTGCCGACGTTCGGGCGGCCGATGATCGCGAGGATCGGATCGATCCGGGTCGGCGCGTCCGGGTCCCATTCCTCGTCCATGCCCGCGAGAAGAGCCGCATCCTCGTCGTCGAGCTCGTAGTCGTCGAGGCCCGCGCGCAGGGTGGCCGCGCGCTGCTCCGCCTCGTCGTCGTCCATCGCCGCGAGGTGCTCGGCGATCTCATCGGTGCCCTCGGGCTCGTACTCGTCAGGGCCGATCTCGTCGATCTCGCTCACGGACGTTCTCCTTCATCGATTGCTCCGCAACTGTCGTTTTGACGGCTCAAAACGACAGTTGTGGAGCAGTGGTTGTCTGGGGCGGCCGGATCAGGCACCGGCCGGGCGGCCCACGGCCGCCTGGACGACGTCGAGGACCGCGCTCACGGTCTCCTCGAAGTCGAGGTCAGAGGAATCGACGGTGTACACGCCGTCGGCGGCCTGGGTGAAGCTCGCAACCGTCGAATCGCGGGCGTCCCGCTCGACGACCTGCTGGACGAGCTGCTCTGCGGTCTGCGTCCCGCCGAGCTGAAGCCCGCGGCGGCGCATGCGCGCCTCCTCGGAGGCGGTGAGCAGGAGCCGCACCTCGGCGTCGCGCGCGACGACCGTCGTGATGTCGCGGCCCTCGACGACCATGCGCCGCCCGTGCGCCGCGATGAGCGCCCGCTGACGCCGGATGAGCTCGTCGCGGACGCCGAGGTTGGTCGCGACGGCGCTCACGGAGGCGGAGATGCGCGGCTCGCGGATGGCGGCCGTCACGTCCTGGCCGCGGACGGCGACGTACTCGAAGTCCGCGCTCGTGCTGAGCTCGAGGTCGAGCGCCCGCGCCGAAGCCTCGACGAGCGCGCTGTCCCCGAGGCCGAGCTCGCGGTCGAGGCAGTCCCACGTCACAGCCCGGTACATCGCCCCCGTATCGAGATAGGCGAGGCGCAGGCGGCGCGCGACCTCCTTCGAGACGCTCGACTTCCCCGAGCCCGAGGGGCCGTCGATCGCGACGACGAGCGGGCGCCCGACGCGCACCGGCTCCCCGCCGGGCGTGTAGCGCACGCTCGTGCCGCGCGCGGTGCTCTCCGAGCTGATCTGCGCGCCGATTCCGGACCCGGCTTCCGCCCCGGCTTCCGAGCTGTGCCCGGATTCAGTCACTGCAGCACCCGCCATCCCCGCTCCTCCAGTTCCGCTACCAGTTCATCGTGCTTGCTCGGGAGCACGGAGATCTCCACCATGCCCACGTTGCGCCCGGACGAGTGGTCCAGCCGCAGGTCTTCGAGGTTCACGCCGATCTCGCCGATCTCCGTGAGCAGCTTCGCGATCTGCCCCGGGCGGTCGTCGACGAGGACCGTGAGCCACGCGTACGCCTGCGGCGGCCCCCCGTGCTTGCCCGGGATGCGGGCCTGGCCTGCGTTGCCCTCGCTCATGAGCTGCGCGAGGTCGAGCCGCGCGCCGGGTGCGGTGGGAGCCTCGAGCGTGCCGATGAGCCGTTCGACGTCCTCCCGGACACCGTACAGGTGCTGCACGAGCTTGTCCGCGTTGGCCCCGAGAATCTGCACCCAGAGGCCCGGATCGCTCGCCGCGATGCGCGTCGTGTCCCGCAGCCCGTTGCCCGCGAGCGAGAGGAGCCTTAGGTCCGTGCCCTGGAGACGGCTCGCGAGGAGCGAGGACATGACCTGTGGGAGGTGGCTCACGAGCGCGACGGCCTCGTCGTGCTCGTCGGCGTCGAACTCCGTGACGATCGCGCCGAGGTCCGTTCCGAGCGCCTTGGCGAGGCGCACGGCGTCGTCGGACGCATCGGCGTGCGCGCACACGACCCACGGCATCGACGTGAACAGCTCGCCGCGCGCCGCGACGGGCCCCGACTTCTCGCGCCCCGCCATGGGGTGAGTCCCGACATAGCGCGAGAGCTCGACGCCGCGCTCGCGCAGCTCCGCGAGGATGCTCGCCTTGACGCTCGCGATATCGACGACGACGGCGCGCGGCCACCGCGCGAGCGAGCGCTCGACGACGTGGGCCGTCACGTCGGGCGGCGCGGCGACGACGACGAGCTGCGGCTGGGCGCCCGAGTCCGCTTCGAGCTCTGAGACCGGCCGGCCCGCGCCGATGTCGACGGCGACCGCCTGATTGGTCGGCGACGTGTCCTCGAGGAACACCGGCACGCCGCGGTGCTCGAGCCCGAGGCCGATGCTCGCGCCGAGGAGGCCGGTGCCGATCACGACGACCGGCCCGGCGAGATGCGTGGAAGCCATCCTGTGCTGCCCCGGCCTAGAGTCCTACCGCGGCCATGAGGTGGCCGATTTCCTGCTTGCCGAGCTTGCGGATAGTGCCCTGCTTCTGGTCGCCGAGACCGATCGGCCCGATCTTCGCGCGGACGAGGCGCTGCACCGGGAACCCGACCGCGTCGAACATCCGCCGCACGATGCGGTTCTTGCCCGAGTGGAGCACGACCTCGACGAGCACGAAGCCCGGCGTCGAATCCACGAGCCGGAACGAGTCGACCTTCGCGATGCCGTCTTCGAGCTCGATGCCGCGGCGCAGCTGGGCGCCGACGCCCTGCGGCATGGGGCCGCGCACCTGCACGACGTAGGTCTTGGGCACCTCGTAGGAGGGGTGGGTGAGCCGGTTGGCGAGCTCGCCGTCGTTCGTCAGGAGCAGCAGGCCCTCGGTGTTGGTGTCGAGGCGCCCCACGTGGAAGAGCCGCTCGGGCGAGCCCGGGCGGAGGTAGTCCGAGATGCACGGCCGCCCCTCCGGATCGTCCATCGTGGAGACGACGCCGCGGGGCTTGTTGAACGCCATGTAGACGAGGTGCTCGTTCGTCTGGACACGCACGCCGTCGACGTGGATGACATCGGCCTCGGGATTGACGCGCGTGCCGAGCTCGGTGACGATCTGGCCGTTGACCTCGACGCGGCCCTGCTCGATGAGCTCTTCGCACACGCGCCGCGAGGCGACGCCCGCGTTGGCCATGACCTTCTGGAGGCGCACGCCCTCTTCGTTCATCTGGGCGCGCGTGCGGGGCTTGTGCTGCGGAAGCGGTGTCGGCGACTTGCGGTTCTGGGGCCGGACGGGGCCGAGGTTGCGCCCAAAACGCTCATTCGCGAACGGCGCCGCGTCCGAGCCCTTCGGCTGCGGCCGCTCGCCGCGCTTGCGCTGCCCCGCCTTCGGCGCGCCTTTCGCGCCCCCGCGTGCGGCGTTGCCGCGCCCTGCGTTTCCCGGCGCCCCGGAGGCGCCGTTCTGGGCAGCCCGCTGCCCTCTGTTGCGTGGTGAACCCTGGCGTCCCGCCTGTGTCATGACCCGGCCTCGATGTGTTGTGAAAATGGAGAATCAGTGCCCGCGACGACGCGGGGATGGGCATTCGGCCCCGATCTACGATACCGGATAGGCCATAGCGGCCGGCTTCGGGCGTGACCTGCGTCTCCCCCGGATCCCCGGGCAGCTACCGCTCGAGCTCGATCGAGGCGAGCTCGTCGAGCCCCGGCAGGTGCGGCGAGAGCTGGGGAAGGTCCGCGACGGAGCCGACGCCGAGCCGTTCGAGGAAGTACGACGTCGTCTGGTACAGGATGGCGCCCGACTCCGGGTCGGTGCCGGCCTCCTCGACGAGGCCCCGGGAGACGAGGGTGCGCACGACCGAGTCGACGTTGACGCCGCGGATTGCTGCGACGCGCGAGCGCGCGACGGGCTGGCGATAGGCGATGACGGCGAGCGTCTCGAGCGCGGCCTGGGTGAGCCGCGCCGTCTGGCCCTCGAGGACGTAGCGCGAGACGACGTCCGCGAACTCGGGCCGCGAGTAGAAGCGCCAGCCGCCCGCGACCGCGCGCAGCTCGAAGCCCCGACCCTCGGCGTCGTAGTCGGCCGCGAGCGCGGCGAGGAGCTCCTCGACGTCGGGCTGCGGGAGCTCGAGCGTGGCCGCGAGCTCGGCGGCGCTCACCGGCTCATCGACAACCATGAGCACCGCTTCGAGGGCCGCAGCCCTCCGGTCACCCTGCATGCTGATCCTCCCGGGTCGAATTCTCGCTGTCGCCGTCGGCCGCTTCGGGCGCGCCGCCGTCGTCGCGTTCCCTGTATTCCTCGTATTCCCCGTATTCCCCGTATTCCTCGCTCAGCCGCTCAGCGGACCAGCCCTCCCCCGCCGTCCAGCGGACGCTCAGCTCGCCGAGCGGGGCGGCCTGTTCGAACGCGACCGCGCGGTCGCGGAACAGCTCGAGCAGCGCGAGGAACCGGGCCACGACCACGAGGCGCGAATCGGCGTCGGCCGTAAGTACGCGGAAGCTCTGCACTCCCCCGGCCCGGAGTCGCTCGCCGAGGATCGCCGCCTGCTCACGCACGCTCACGGGCGGCGCGTGGAGATGCGCGAGGCCGACTTCCGACGGCGGCGCCTCCTTGGGTGCGAACGCCTTCGCCGCGAGGGCGGCGAACTGCTCGGGGGTGTGCTGCCACACGAGTTCGGGGAGGAGGGCCGCAAACACAGGTTCGAGGCTCACGGCACGCGGGAAGCGGCGGCCCTCCGCCTCGAACGTCGCGTCGAAGATCGCCGCGATCTCCTTGAATGCCTTGTACTGGAGGAGCCGCGCGAACAGGAGGTCCCTGGCCTCGAGCCGCGCCACGTCCTCCTCGTCCTCAACCTCGCCCTGCGGCAGGAGGCGCGCAGCCTTGAGGTCGAGGAGCGTGGCCGCGATCACGAGGAACTCGCTCGCCTCGTCGAGCGCCCATTCCTCGCCGCGCTCCTGCATCGCGCGGATGTAGGCGATGAAATCGTCCGTCACCGTGGCAAGCGACACCTCGGTGATATCGAGCCGACGCTTGGCGATGAGGCCGAGCAGCGCGTCGAAAGGGCCCGTGAAGTTGTCGAGGCGGACCTCGAAGCCCGACGCCGAGGCAGCATTTCCCGCATCCGCCCCGTTCGCTTCAAGCACCTCTGGATGGTGCCGCGCCGGCTCGGCGTTAGGGGGCGCCACCGCGGGCCACGAGCTCGCGCGCGAGCCGCCGGTAGGCCTCGGCGCCGGGGTGCGTGGCCGCGTAGCGGGTGATCGGCTCCGCCGCGACCGTCGCGTCCGCGAACTTGATCGTGCGCTTGATCACGGAATCGAAGACCTTGTCCCCGAACGCCTCGACAAGGCGGGCGATGACCTCGCGGCTGTGGAGGGTCCGCGCGTCGAACATGGTGGCGAGCACTCCGTCCACGGTGAGGCGCGGGTTGAGGCGATCCTGGACCTTGTCGATCGTCTCGACGAGCAGCGCGACAGCGCGGAGTGCGAAGAACTCGCAGATGAGCGGGATGATCACGCCGTGCGCCGCCGAGAGCGCGTTGACCGTCAGGAGGCCGAGAGAGGGCTGGCAGTCGACGAGCACGACGTCGTACTCGTCTTCGACCTTGCGCAGCGCGCTCGCGAGCACCTGCTCGCGAGCGACCTCGGTCACGAGCTGCACCTCGGCTGCGGAGAGGTCGATGTTGGCCGGGAGCAGGTCGAGGTTCTCAATCTCGGTATGGCGGATGGCCTCGTGGATGTCCACGTGGCGGTCCATCATGACGTTGTAGACCGTGAGGTCAAGCTCGTGCGGGTTGGTCCCGAGGCCCGCGGATGCGGCACCCTGCGGGTCGAAGTCGACGAGGAGCACGCGGCGGCCGTACTCGGCGAGCGCGGCGGCAAGGTTGATCGCAGACGTCGTCTTGCCGACGCCGCCCTTCTGGTTGACCATCGCGATGATGCGTGCAGGCCCGTGCGATGCGAGCGGCGCCGGAACCGGGAATTCCCGTTGGGGGCGCCCGGTAGGGCCCAGCACGGCGTCGGAAAGGTCTTGGGAGACGCCGTCCAGAGTCGCTGCGCTCTGCTCTGTGCTCACGTATCCATCCCGCTTTCGAATCGCTTGTTTGCGGCTTCTTGAGAACCCAGCCTACACAGCGGAGACACGCATCCTGTGGACCTTGACAAATCGGCCCGGGCGAGCCTTTACCTTCAAGTAGAGGCTCAAGGTTACAGCGGAAGCCCCGCCCTCGGGACGTTCAGGGGTCACCCTCGGGAGGTGACCCCTGAACGGACGTCGGGACGTCGGGTGGCTCAGACGCTCACGGGCTCGGCCGGCTGGCTCGCGCGGGGGGCCGTGTCGCCGTCGTCCGCGGCCTGCGCACCGTGGCCGTGCCCGGCGAGCATCGTGGCCTCGTCGAAGGGCCGCTGGCCCGAGAGGACCTCGCCGACCCGGTAGCGGTCGATCTCGCGCGTCCACACGCCCATGAGCACCGTCGCGACGGCGTTGCCCGTGAAGTTGGTGAGAGCGCGCGCCTCGGACATGAAGCGGTCGATGCCCACGATGAAGGACACGCCGCCCACGAGCTGCGGAGCGTGCGACTGCAGTCCGCCGGCGAGAGTCGCGAGGCCCGCGCCGCTCACGCCCGCCGCACCCTTCGACGCGATGACCATGAACACGAGGAGCGCGATCTGCTCGCCGAGATTCATGGGCTGGCCCATGGCCGTCGCGATGAAGAGGGACGCCATCGTGAGGTAGATCGCCGTGCCGTCGAGGTTGAACGAATAGCCCGTCGGGACGGTCACGCCGACCACCGGCTTCGACACGCCGAGGTGCTCCATCTTCGCAATGAGGCGCGGAAGCGCCGCCTCGGACGAGGACGTCGAAACGATGATGAGGTACTCGCGGCCGAGGTACTTCATGAGCTTGAAGATGTTCACGCCGGCGACCGCGCGCAGCAGGGTGCCCAGGACGACGACGATGAACAGGATGCACGTGATGTAGAACGCGACCATGAGCGTGAGCAGGCTCAGCACGGCCTTCCAGCCGGTCGAGCCGACGACGGCGGCGATCGCGCCGAACGCGCCGATGGGGGCAATCCACATGATCATGACGAGGATCCGGAACACGAGGGCCTGCGCCTGGCGGATGAGGTCGAGGAGCAGCGCGCCCGTCTTCCCCATGCGCTGGAGGGCGAAGCCCACGAGGAGCGCGACGAAGAGCGTCTGCAGGACCTGGCCCGACGTGAGCGCGGAGACGAGCGTATTCGGGACGATCCCGAGCAGGAAGTTCGTGGTGTCGGTGGACTCGGGCGCCTTGTACGTGGCGTCCTTGAGGTTGAGGCCAGCCCCGGGGTGGATGATGTTGCCGACCACGAGCCCGATGCCGAGCGCGAACGTGCTCATGACCATGAAGTAGGCGAGCGCCAGGCCACCGACCTTGCCGACGGTCCTGGCCTTGGCGATCGAGCCGATGCCGAGCACGATCGTGCAGAAGATGACGGGCGCGATCATCATCTTGATAAGGTTGACGAATACGTCGCCAAGCGGCTTGAGGTTGGCCGCGAGGCCGTCCTTGCCGGGGAACACCAGGCCGACGACGACGCCCAGCACCACCGCGACGATGACGGCGATGTAGAGCCAGTGCGTGCGATCGGCCTTCTTCTTCGCCGGCGTCTCTGCCGGCGCCACGGGCACGGTTGCCATGGATCCTCTTCCTCGAGTCTTTCCGCGTCGGAGTGACCGCGGTCATACAACCTTCCCGTACAGTGTGAGAAAGGCCACGGTTGCGGTCATATTGGTCACGCACTGCGATTGCACCGGGCGAAGGAGGACTGAGGCGCTTGCGGCACGTGAGCCTCGCGCGGCGGCTGTTCCTCCTGCTCGTGGTGGCCGTCATCATCTTCACGGCGTTCATCGCGACGGCGTTCTTCCTCGACGCGCGGGACCAGCTCCACCAGGCCGCCGGCACACGCACGCTCTCCGTGTCGGAGTCCATCGCAGACAGCCCGTTCGTCGTGAACGCCGCGCTCGGCGGCGCGACGTCCGACCCTTCCGCGGTCCTCCAGCCCTATGCGGCCAGGGCCGGCTCGGATGCGGGGCTCGACTTCATCACGATCATGGCCCCTGACGGAACCCGCTGGACGCACCCGAACCCGGCCGAGATCGGTGGGAAGTACATTGGGTCGACGGCCCAGGCCCTCGCAGGGCAGGCGTACACCGAGACGACGACGGGGACCCTCGGCCCCTCGGTGCGAACGATCGTCCCGATCAAGGACCCGGCCTCGGGGCGAGTCGTCGGAATGGTCGCGACGGGCGTGACCGTGACCAACCTCGACGTCGCGCTCTCCTCGCGCATCCCCGCTGTGGTCGGGATCGGCGTCGTCATCCTGCTCCTCGGCTCCCTCGGCGCGAGGCTCCTCGAGCGGCACCTCGCGGCGGCGACGCACGGCTACGGGCTCGAGCAGCTGAGCCAGCTCTTCGCGTACTACGAATCGGTGCTCCACTCGGTCCGCGAAGGCGTCGTCCTGGTGAGCCCGCAGCGCCGGCTCGTGATCCGGAACGACCAGGCCTCGGAGCTCCTGGGGCTCCCGGCCGCCGAGGCGGAAGCCACCCCTCCCCTGCTCGACGACCTCGACCTCCCCGAGAGCCTCCGTGACCTGCTCGCGAGCGGCCGCACGGCCCACGACGAGATCCATCTCACGAAGGACCGTATGCTCATCGTCAATCAGGAGCCGGCCTGGGCGCCGTCCGGGCGCGGCACGCGCGCGCTCGGCTCGGTCGCGACCCTGCGCGACCAGACCGAGATCGAGACCCTCGGCTCCGAGCTCGCGACGATGCGCACGCTCTCCGACGCGCTCCGCAGCCAGACCCACGAACACGCCAACCGGCTCCACACGATCGTCTCCCTGCTCGAGCTCGGCCGAACCGGCGAGGCGCTCGCATTCGCGACCGACGATCTCGCCCTGAGCCAGGCACTCGCGAACGAGCTCGTCGTCTCGGTGCAGGAGCCGGTGCTCGCGGCGCTCGTCATGGGCAAGGCGGCCCAGGCGCACGAGCGCGGCGTGCAGCTCGACGCCGAGGCCAGCGGGAACCTGGCAGCAGCGGGGCTCGAGCCGAAGCATCTCGTGACGATCGTCGGCAACCTCCTCGACAACGCCATCGACGCCGCGGCGGGCGGCGACGCGCCCCGATGGGCGGCGCTCGAGATCCACGAGGACGGCGCCGGCGTCGTCATCGAGGTCTCGGACTCCGGGCCCGGGGTGCCGGCCGAGGAACGGGCGCGCATCCTCCAATTCGGCTACTCGACCAAGCCCCACGGTTCGGCGGGCCGCGGGCTAGGGCTCGCCCTCGTGCGACGCTCCGTCGAAGCGCTCGGCGGAACGCTCGTCGTCGCTGGCGAGCGCGGGGCGGTCTTCACCGTGACGATCCCCGCACGGCCCATCAGCGAACAAGCAGTCAGCGCCCAGGCACCCACACTTCCACGGGAGGGAGAACTGTGACCGAGCTCCGCGTCCTCGTCGTCGAGGACGAGCCCATTGCCGCCGCGGCCCACGCCGCGTACATCGGCCGGCTCGAGGGCTTCGCGCACGTCGGGACGGCCCACGATGGCGGGACCGCCCTCCGCCTCGCGGGTGAGCTCGCGGCGGCGGGAACCCCCGCGGACCTCGTGCTGCTCGACATGAACCTCCCGGACCTGCACGGGCTCGACGTCGCCCGGCGGCTCCGGGCGGCCGGCCACCATCCCGACATCCTCGCGATCACGGCCGTGAGGGAGCTGCCGGTCGTCCGCAGGGCCATCTCCGCGGGAGTCGTGCAGTACCTCATCAAGCCCTTCACGTTCGCGGCCTTCGCCGAGCGGCTCGAGCACTACCGCCAGTTCCGCGCCTCCCTTGCCGGCCCCGACGGCACGGCGTCGCAGAACTCGGTCGACGAGGCGCTCGCGGCCCTCCGCGCCCCCGTCGGCATCCCGCTCCCGAAGGGCCTCTCCCCCGAGACACTCGAATCGATCCGGGCCTTCGTCCGCGAGCGCCGCGCCCCGGTCTCGGCCGCCGAAGTCATGGAGGCCGTGGGCGTTTCCCGCGTCACCGCCCGCCGCTATCTCGAGCATCTTGCCGAGGCCGGCGTCCTCACTCGCTCGGCCCGCTACGGAACGCCGGGCCGCCCCGAGAAGGAGTACCGCTGGGCCGGCTGATCGGCTCGAAGCTCTTGCGCGTGTGCCCTGCCCTCCGCGACGGCGCAGGAATACCTTTTAACCGAGGGGATTTACCCGAGGGGAAGAGAAGGGAACGCCCCTCAGCCGAGCGGACAGGAGGAGCCATGAGAACCGAACCGAATGGGTCCGAGGCCGAGGTCTTCGGCGTCGCAGCAGGGACCGTGGACGTGTCCGCGATCCCCGACGGATCCGGCAACGATCGCGATGGGGACGAAACCGACGACGAGCGATTCGACGCCGGATAGCGCGCCGTCGCCCGTTCTCGCCCAGGAAATCCGTCGTCCAGGAAAGAGGACTACGCCATGACCCACAGCGTCGACTATGGCAATACCGAGGACGACGACCTCACCGAGCCGCTCGACGGCCGCGACAGCCAGGCGCCCGAAGGCTCGTCGGACAATCCCGAGCTCCTCGACGAGGTCGATCCGCTCCACGATCCGCGGCGGCTCATCGAACTCGATGTCGAGGAGGAGCCGAACCCGGACATCGACCTCGGGTACGACTGACGGCGCCGAGGCCCGGTCGCGTGCGGCCAGGCCCCGGCTCCACGTCACCCGGCCGGGGATCCTTGGACGGCCGCCGCGAGCCCCGCGCCGTTCGGGGCGCCCAGGCCCGTGCACGCGTCCCAGCCCTGCCCGGCCGTGTATCCCTTCGTGCCCGGCTGCGAGTCTGCCGCCGCGATCGCGTTCGTGCCGGACGCGATGTCCCGGAACGCCGAGGAAGGCCGTGCGTAGAGCCACGCGTTGTCGAGCCGGAGGGTGCCACCCGAGAGCTCCCGGAGCCTCGCGGCGAGGCCGCTCCACAGGGGCGCGACGGCGCTCGTCCCGCCGACCACGGCGGAGCGCCCGTTGACGTAGATCTGATAGCCCGTCACGTTGTCCGCGTCGCCCGCGACGTCCGGCACGCCGCGGCCCGAGTGATGCCCTGGATTGACCGAGGGCGGCACGTGGCGCCCCTGCTGCCACGCCGGGAGGGCGAAGACGTCGCTTACGCCGCCGCCCGTCGCCCAGCCGTTGTTGTCGTTCCACACCGTCTCGGCGGAGATCATGCCTCCTGCGGCCTCAAGCCGTGTCCCGCCGCAGCCCGTCGCGTTCGGGCTCGACGCGGGGAAGTCGACATGCGCCCGGCCGTCGTAGGCGGGATTCTTGACGGGAACCCCGTTCTGCTGGATCGTCTGCGGCTCGTCGGCCGAACCATGGTCCCCTGCCGCGACCATGACTGAGATCCCCATCGCGCGCGCATCGGCGAACAGCCCGTCCAAGGCGGACATCGTCTGCGCGGTCCAGAATCGCTCGGGGGCTCCCCAGCTGATCGAGATGACGTCCGGCTTGTTGGCCGTGTCGTGGATCGCCGCAGCGACGGCGTCGATGAAGCCCTGGTCCGTGTTCGGCGCGAAGTACACCGCGGTGGCGGCCTGGGGCGCGATCGCGCCGACGACGTCGACGTCGAGCACGACTTCGACGTCGGCCGGATCGCCGGGACTGTTGGCCGCGCCGTCGACCCCCACCGCCACGACGCGGGGCGTCTGGAGCCCGAGGGATGAGAAATAGTGGTCGAGGTCGGACTGCTGGAATCCGCCGCCGAACTCGAGGATGCCGACGGACTGTCCCGTTCCGTCCGTGCCCGGCGGGAATCCATACAGATCGGCGACCTCGATCGGCGTGAAGGACCTCAGGGCCGCGGGCGCCGCGGGGGCGGCCTCGTCGACGGCGACGATATGGGGCCGAACCTGCGGCCGCGAATCGAGGCCCACGACGGCCTCCACGATCCCCTCGAGGTGGGCGGGTACGGTGAGTGCGCCTTCCCGCCCGCGGTACCGGACGCCGTCGCGCTCGTAGTATGCAAGGCTCACACCGAATGCGGCGGACATCGCCGACGCCGGGCCGCGCAGCTTGACGAGCCGTGCCGCGTCGATCCGCTCGGCGACGTCAAGCCCATGGTCCGCGGCGAACGCGGCGACGGCATCGACGTCGCCCGGGGCCGCAGCGAACGATGCCGCTGCCTCCTCGCGGCTCAGAGCCTCGCCTTCGCCTTGAGTGCCTTTGATCCGCGCGCCCGGCGGCCGGCGGAGCATGACCGTGACTGTCAGGACGTCTTCGGGCGCGACCGGGCCGCGGAGTTCGGCCCCGCTGAGCGGCTCACGCTCGCTCCCGGGGACTGTGACGCGGGGAGTGCTTTCGTTGGCCACGACTACCACCCTCTCGTTGGAGTGTCGGAGCTCATCGGGGCCCCCCGCGATTCTAGGAGCCCGACGGTCGGCAAGGTATGGCTCCGTGACTCCTCTTCACTCGCAGCCCGGGGCGCAGCGCGTGGCGTAGGCTGAAACTCGTGCGTGCCGACCTGAGTGCGCCCGTCGCGGGAATACTGCTGGCCGCCGGCGCAGGCGTGCGCTTCGGGGGCCCGAAAGCCCTCGCTGCGAGTCCCGAGACCGGCAGTTGGCTGCGGCGCGGCGTCGACCTCCTTCTCGCGGCCGGCTGCGAACCGGTCGTCGTCGTCCTCGGCGCCTCGGCCACGGAGGCCCGCGCGCTTCTCCCTGATGATCCGCGCGTCATGCCCGTGATCGCCGCGGATTGGGCCGAAGGCATCGGGGCCTCGCTCCGGGCGGCCCTCGACGTCCTCGGCGGGCAGGGCGCGCCGCTCGCCGCGCTCGTCACGCTCGTGGACCTCCCCAAGCTCAACGGCGAGGCGCTCGCCCGGGTCGCACTCGGCGCCGTCGGACCCGAGTCGCTGCGCCGGGCCGTGTACGACGGCGCCCCGGGCCATCCCGTGCTCATCGGCAGGGCACATTGGGCGCCGCTGCGCTCCGTCCTCGCGGGCGACGTCGGCGCTGGCCCCTATCTGCGGGCCCACGGCGCGGAGCCGATTGACTGCACCGGACTCGGAGGAAACGAAGACGTTGACCGCCAAAGCGGCTCTAACCGGTAAGCTGGAGACGTAGTTGAAGTGTTTCGCAGTATCTTGGCGATGCTGGCCTCCGCCGGAGGCTGTGTGTTGACTCTGATGGGCGGGTACGGACACGACTGCGCACGCACCCCGAAGGTCGGGGTCGGCAACGTCCAGGAGGACACACAGCATGGCAACAGGAACCGTCAAGTGGTTCAACGGCGAAAAGGGCTTCGGCTTCATCGCTCCCGACGACAACACCGATGACGTCTTCGTTCACTTCACGGCGATCGAGGCGAAGGGCTTCCGCGAGCTCCAGGAGGGCCAGAAGGTCGAGTTCGAGACCCAGCAGGGTCCGAAGGGCCTCCAGGCCGCGAAGGTTCGTCCCCTCTGACGAGCTTTAGCATCATTCCGAAAGGGCCGGCCACGTTGTGGCCGGCCCTTTCGTTGTCCCACCCTGCCGCGAGGCGCGCAGCCGCCCGGCGGCGGCGCCGGGGCAGGAAACCGCTCGGGGGTTCCGCCGCTGCGGGATACTGGAACGCAGCAAGCAAGTCCGGCTGCACCGAGGCCGGCCCGAATTGATATCCCGGGGGCTCCGTGGAGAATAGCGAACGCACGCCGCCCTTCCGGCGCCGTCCGCTGAGGGCAGTCCTGCTCGCGGGAGGCGCTGCCGCGCTCGTCGTCGGGCTCTCGGTTGCAGGCTCGGGCCTCATCCCGGCGCGCGAACGGCTCGTCGTGATCGGCGACTCCCTCAGCACGGGGCTGGGAAGCTCGGCCGCGGACTCATGGCCCGTCCTTGTCGAGCGCGACGAAGAGACGCGCCTCGACCAATTCGACGTCGTGAACGCCGCCCAGAACGGGAGCGGCTACGTCACCCCGGGCGACGAGGCGGGGACCTTCATGACGGAAGTCACGCAGTACGTGACGCCCGAGGCGCGGGTCGTCCTGTTCTTCGGGTCGGACAACGACATCGGGAGCACCGCGGACCAGATCCGGGAGGCTGCCGAGAGCGCCGTCGAGGCGGCCCGCGAGCGCGCGCCGGAAGCCCGGATCATCGTCGTCGGCCCGCCGTCCTACTCGGCGAATCCCGACGCCGAGCTGCTCGATATCCGAGACGCCCTGCGCTCCGCGGCGTTCCGCACCAAGGCGACGTTCATCGACCCGATTGCGGAGGGCTGGATCGCCGAGCGCGCCGACGAGCTCATCGGCCCTGACGGCGAGCATCCGAACGCTGCGGGCCACCTCCGGCTGGCCGCACTCATGGAGGACGTGCTGGACCGCTGACCGCCGGGTCAGCCGACGAGGGTCTCCGCCGCCTCGTCCATGTGGCCGAGGATCGTCTGGCGGGCGACGGCGGCGTCCCCCGATTCGATCGCGTCGACGATCTCGCGGTGGCGGCCGATGCCCATGTTCCGCGTGGCCCTCTCGGCGCCGGAGAACATGATGGACATGCGGATCGACCCCTCGAGCGACTCCCACGAATGCAGGAGCGTCTCGTTTCCGCCGAGACGGCACAGGAGGCGGTGGAACTCGAGGTCGGCCTCGATCCGGTCGGCAAAGCTCGCCCCAGCCGAGTCCTCCATGACCTCGATCGCCGCGCGGAGCTCCCCGACCGAGCGCGCGCGCCGCGGCTGCTCGATGAGCGTGCGGGCCGCAAGCGATTCGAGGGCGCCGCGGACAGCGAAGATGTCCCGGATTTCCTTCGCGTCGAGGTGCCGGACGCTCAGGCGCCCGCGCGGCCCCGCCGAGACGAGCCCCTCCTGCTGGAGCTGTCGGAGCGCTTCGCGGAGGGTACCGCGGCTGATCTGGAGCATCTCGGAGAGCTCGGTCTCCACGAGGTGACGGCCCGGCTCGAGGTCGCCGGACGTGATGGCGCGGCGGAGCGCAACGAGTGCCTGCTCCCGCAGGCTCGTCTTCTCAAGCCCCAGCAGGGCAGCGGTCGCGGTCATGCGCCCTCCCATGTCTCGGCCGCCGCGCGCTGCGGCTGCGGCGGTGATGTCAACTGTCATCATAGGCGCGCCGGTCGCCGCCGGACTCAGCCGACGACGACCGGCGCGGCGTCGCGCGGGTGCATCAGCCCAGCTCGGCGAGGACCCGCTCGACGATGCGGTCTCGCGAAAGCCCGTAGCGGTCGTGGAGCGTCGGCAGCGCGCCGGCGTCGAGGAACCGGTCGGGAAGCCCGATCGGCACGACGCGGCGGGCCTCTCCCCTGCGGATGAGCGCCGACGCGACGGTCTCGAAGAGCCCCCCGACCACCGTGTGGTTCTCGAGCGTGACAGCGAGCCGGTCGCCCGCGAGCTCGCGCAGCACCGTCTCCTCGTCGAACGGCTTGAGCGTGGGCGTGTGGACGACGGCCGCGTCCACGTGGTGGGCCGCGAGGGCCTCCGCGGCCTGGAGCGCCCGCATCGTCATGAGGCCCGAGGAGACGAGGACGACGTCGCGCCCGCCCCGGAGGACCTTCGCCTTGCCGAGTTCGAACGAGTAGTCGTATTCGTCGAGGACCGAGGGCACCTTGCCGCGCAGGAGGCGCAGGTAGGTCGGGCCCGGCGAGGCGGCGAGCTGCGGCACTGCCTGGGCGATGTCGACGGCGTCGCACGGGTCGACGATCGTGAGGTTCGGCATCCCTCGGAAGATCGCGACGTCCTCCGTCGCCTGGTGGCTCGGGCCATACCCGGTGGTGAGTCCGGGAAGTCCGCCGACGATGTTGACGTTGAGCTCCGGCTCGGCGATGTCGAGGCAGATGAAGTCATACGCACGGCGGGCCGCGAACACGGAGTAGGTCGTCGCGAACGGGACGAGCCCCGCCTGCGCCATTCCCGCGGCGGCGCCGAACAGGAGCTGCTCGGCCATGCCCATCTGGAAGTACCGCTCGGGGTGGCGCTCCGCGAAGAGGTGCAGATCGGTGTACTTGCCGAGGTCTGCCGTGAGCCCGACGATCCGCTCGTCCTGTTCGGCAAGGTCCGCGAGCGCGCGCCCGAACGGGGCCGGAGTGGTCCGTTGTCCTGGGTCGGCGAACGAGGCGATCATCGCGGAGGTCTTGAGCTTGGGCGTCTGAGCCGCCGTCGTCACAGTGCCACCTTCTCTCGAGTCTGTTCGGCATATCCTGCCGTGAGCTGCTCTTGGCACACGGCCCACTCGTGCTCTTCGATCCGCATGAAGTGGGCCTTCTCGCGCTCCTCGAGCAGCGGGACTCCGCGTCCGACCTTCGTGTCGCACAGGATCACGGACGGGGCGCCGTGGCCGCCGTCGTCGACCGCTTCGGGGCCTTCGATCCGCGCGGCAATCGCGTCGAACGCGCCCAAGAGCGCTCCGACGTCGTTCCCGTCGACCCGCTGGACGTGCCAGCCGCACGCGGCCCACTTCTCGGCGACCGGCTCCGTGCGGAGCACGCCCGCCGTCGGGCCGTCCGCCTGGAGCGCGTTGATGTCGACGACGGCGATGATCCGCCCGAGGCGATGGTGGGCCGCGCCCATCGCGGCCTCCCACGTCGAGCCCTCGTCGAGCTCGCCGTCGGAGAGGAAGTTCACGATGCGGGCGGGATTGCCGCGCGCGCGGAGCCCTAGGGCGAGGCCGACGGCGATCGTCAGCCCGTGCCCGAGGGAACCGCCCGAGATCTCCATGCCCGGCGTGTAGGTCGACATGCCGGACATGGGGAGGCGCGAATCGTCGGATCCGTACGTCTCGAGCTCCTCGACCGGGACGATGCCGGCCTCCGCAAGCGCGGCGTAGAGCCCGATCGCGTAGTGGCCCGTCGAGAGGAGGAAGCGGTCGCGGCCGTCCCACGCAGGATCCTCGGCGCGGAAGGCGAGCTGGTCCGCGTAGACGGCGGCGAGAATGTCCGCGGCGCCAAGGGCCTGGCCCACGTAGCCCTGGCCCTGGACCTCCCCCATAGCGAGTGCGTGCTGGCGGATGCGGTAGGCGGCGGCCTCGACCGCTGCTTGTCGGGTCTGCTGTTGCGGCGTCATGCGCGCACCTCGTGCGGCGTGGCCGCGGAGGCCTCCTCGGCGGCTTCGCGCTCGCGCGGTCCCCACGTCTCGCGGGTCACGATCGCGGCCCACAGCCCGATCGCACCGTACACGCTGAAGAGGAGTGCCGAACCGACCCATCCGAGGGCGACGTACAGGATCGTCGTGATGAACGGCGTGAAGCCGGAGACCATGGCCGAGATCTGGTAGGCAAGGGATGCCCCGGACGAGCGGGTATTCGCGCGGAACAGCTCGGGGAACCAGGCACCTTGGACGCCGGCGAGAGAGTTCTGGCACACGGCGTACGCGATGACGATCGTGGCGATGACGAAGAAGAACAGCCCCGTGTTCACGAGGAGGAACATCGGAACGCCGAACAGGACGGCGAAGGCGCAGGACCAGAGGTAGACGGGACGCCGGCCGATCTTGTCCGTGAGCTGCCCCCACGCCGTAGTGGCAAAGATGCCGATGGCCGACGCGATGCAGAGGGCCGTGAGCGTCTCGGTGGTGTTCGCAAGGTGCTTGCTGTTGAGGTAGGAGATCATGTAGGTCACCGAGACGGCGTAGCCCGCGGTCTCCGCGATGCGCAGGCCGATGCCGCGGAGGATGTTGCGCCAGTCATGCTTGACTACCTCGACGATGGGCGCCTTGGTCAGCTGCCCGGCTTCCTTGACGCCCTCAAACACGGGAGACTCAGGCACCTTGGACCGGATGACGAGGCCGACGCCGACAAGCAGGATGCTTGCGAGGAACGGGACGCGCCAAGCCCACATGTCGCCCAGATGGACGCTCACGAGGAAGACGAGATTGGCGAGCAGCAGCCCCACGGGGAAGCCCGACTGGACCATTCCCGTGAACCTGCCCTTGTTCTTCCACGGCGCGTGCTCATAGGCCATGAGGATCGCGCCGCCCCATTCCGCTCCGAAGGCGATCCCCTGGATGATGCGGACCGTCACGAGCAGAGCTGGCGCGAGCAGGCCGACCATCGCATAGGTTGGGAGGATGCCGATCGCGAATGTCGCGAGGCCCATGACGACGAGCGACGCGACGAGCACGGGCTTGCGGCCGAGGCGATCGCCGAGGTGCCCGCCGATGAAGCCGCCGAGCGGGCGGGCCGCAAAGCCGACGCCAAGCGTCGCGAAGGACGCAAGCGTTGCGGTCACGGGATCCGCCCCCGGGAAGAAGGCTTTGCCGAAGTAGAGGGCCGCGGCTGTGCCGAAGCCGATGAAGTCGTAGGTTTCAATGACGGCACCCACGCTGGAGCCGATGGCCACGCGGCGGGCGTCCGGGGTTCCGTGGACCGGGCCGCGTAGGACCAGAGCCTCGTTGCTCATTCCTGTTCCTTCCAAGATCGACCGGCTTCCGGAGAATTCCTCGGACAGCCGATGTCGACAGTCAACATGATATGCCAGTGTGCGCCGCGCCACATTCAATGTCAACCGTCGACCTTTCAGGTTGACTGTTAACATTCAACAGCCATATCGTGTAAGGCAGATCACCTCCCCCAGGTACCCGGAAGGCCACGACGATGTACCACTCCCGGCTCGGATGCTCCTCAATCAGTTTCCGCCACCTCGACCTGCCCTCGGCGCTCGCCACCATGGCAGACATCGGGTTCGAAGAGATCGACCTCGGCGCGCTCCCCGGCGTGTGCGACCACGTTCCGTACACGCTCGACGGCGATGCCGTCGCCACAGTGGCCAGCCACGTGACCCGTAGCGGGCTCCGCGTTCGCTCCGTCAATGGCGATATCGGCGACCTCAACGAGCCCCTCGGCTCAAAGGCCCGCCGCGAACGCCGCGAGCACCTGGCCCGGCTCCTCGACCTCGCGGAGGCCGTCCAGGCCGAGGCGCTCGTCCTCCCGTGCGGCGCCCTCAGCCACGAGCCAGCCGCTAGCCTCGACGCCGACCTCGACCTCGTTGCCGAGGAACTTGCCCGCGCCGCCGAGGTGGCCGCCGAACGGGGACTCGGGCTGTGGACCGAATCGCTTCACGTCCTGCGCCTGAGCTGGAACCTCGAGCGGGCGCTCGCGCTCTCCGACCGGCTCGACGGAACGGCCGTACGGCATGTCCTTGACGCGAGCCACGCCGTGGCCTCGGGCGGCAATTTCGAGGCGGCAGCCCGGGCCCTCGGTCCCCGCATCGCCCACGTGCACCTGCGCGACGCCGTGCACGGCGACATCCATCGGAGCATCGGCGCAGGCGACGTGGACTTCGCGGGTGCGATGACGGCCCTCCGGGACATGGGCTACGAGGGTCACTTCACCCTTGAGCTCGAAACGCGGGACCTCGAGCACAGCGAACGCCCCGCGGCGGCCGCGAAGGCAGCAGACTTCATCACCGCCCTCATCTGACCCCCACCACCAGAAGCAAGGAAGCATCACCATGACCACACAGCGCACCGCCATCCTCACCGGCGCCACCTCCGACCGCGGCATCGGTGTCGCGACCGCCCGCCGCTTCGCCCGCGAGGGCTGGGGCGTCGTCATCCTCGACCTCGACGGCGAGAAGTCCGCCAAGGTAGCCCAGGAGATCGCGAACGAGTTCAACGTCGCGGCCTTCGGCCACGAGATCGACGTCGCAGACGAGGCTTCGGTCGCCGCCGCCCAGGCTGCCGTCGCGGCCGAGGTCGCGGCCGGACGCCTGCCCCGGGTCGGCGCGCTCGCGAACATCGCTGGCATCACCTCGCCCGTCCCGTTCCTCGAGACCGACCTCGCCCTGTGGAACAAGGTCATGGCCGTCAACGCGACGGGCACGTACCTCGTGACGAAGGCATTCCTCCCCGCCATGATCGACGCCGGGTGGGGCCGGATCGTCAACATGTCCTCGGTCTCCGCGCAGCGCGGCGGCGGCGTCTTCGGGCGCGTCCCGTATTCCTCTGCGAAGGCGGCCATCCTCGGCTTCACGAAGGCGCTCGCCCGCGAGATCGCTCCCACCGGCGTGACGGTCAACGCGATCACCCCGGGCGCCGTGGACACGAACATCCGCGTGGGCAGCACCGACGAGCAGGAGGCCGCGATCGCGCGTGACATCCCCGTGGGCCGCACCGCGACGACCGAGGAGATCGCCGCGGTCATCACATGGCTCTCCTCCGAGGACGCCTCCTACCTCACCGGCACGACCGTGGACATCAACGGCGGCAGCCACATGCACTGACGCCGCGAGGCGCGAGTGCACGCAGACACAGTCGAAGGAGACCCCATGACGCACATCGCCAACGATCCCGCCGATTTCGCCGACGAGGCCCTCGAGGGCTTCTGCGACGCGTACTCCGACCTCGTCGGGCGCGTCGAGGGCGGGGCCATCCGCCGGACCAGCCCGTCGCGGCCCAAGGTCGCCGTCCTGCTGGGCGGCGGTTCGGGCCACTACCCCGCCTTTGCCGGGCTCATCGGCGCGGGCTTCGCCGACGGCGCCGTCGTGGGCAACATCTTCACGTCGCCGTCCGCGCAGCAGGCCGTCTCCGTGGCGCGCGCCGCGGAGTCCGGTGCCGGCGTCGTCTTCGCCTACGGCAACTACGCGGGCGACGTCATGAACTTCGGCGTCGCCACGGAGCGCCTGCGCGCCGAAGGGATCCGCGCCGAGAACGTCATCGTGACGGACGACGTCGCGAGCGCACCGGCCGAGGAGAGCGGGCGCCGCCGCGGCATCGCGGGCGATTTCGCGGTGTTCAAGGTCATGGGCGCCGCCGCCGAGGCGGGTGCCGACCTCGACGAGGTGGTCCGCGTGGGCCGCAAGGCGAACGACGCCACCCGGACGATGGGCACGGCCTTCGCCGGCTGCACCTTCCCCGGGGCCGAGGGCCCGCTCTTCTCCCTCCCCGAGGGGACCATGGGGCTCGGGCTCGGCATCCACGGCGAACCCGGCCTCGACGACCTCCCGCTCCCCCGCGCCGAGGATCTGGGCCGGGACCTTGTCGCGAGGCTGCTCAACGAGCGTCCCCACGGCGCGGGGAACCGGGTCGCGGTGATCCTCAACGGCCTCGGCAGCACGAAGGCCGAGGAGCTGTTCGTCCTGTGGCGCACGGTCGCGCCCCTTCTGCGCGAGCCGGGCCTCGAGATCGTCGCCCCCGAAGTCGGCGAGCTCGTGACGAGCCTCGACATGGCCGGGGTCTCGCTCACGCTCATGTGGCTCGACGGCGAGCTCGAAGAGCTGTGGCTCGCGCCCGCGGAGACCCCGGCGTACCGGCGCGGGGCGATCGTACTGAGTGAGCGTTCGGCGCCAAGCACGGCGCCAGCACCGCGCGCGGCGAGCTCGCGGGCGACGGCTGCGGCGAGTGCCGCGAGCGCCGCGTCCCAGGAGTACGCGGCACAGTGCCTCGCGGCGCTGGCCGCGGCGCAGCACACGCTGCACGAGCTCGAGCCCGAGCTCGGCGTGCTCGACGCGATAGCGGGCGACGGCGATCACGGCCGCGGTATGGTGCGCGGCGTCGACGCCGCGGTCGCCGCGGCCACCAGTGCGGCATCGGCCGGGCGCGGCGCGGGGTCTGTCCTCGCCGCGGCGGGCGACGCGTGGGCAGACAGAGCCGGCGGCACGTCCGGCGTCCTGTGGGGCGCGGGTCTTCGCGCGTGGGGCGAGAAGCTCGGCGACGAGGCACGGCCCGACGACGGCGCACTCGCGGCCGGCGTCGCGGCGTTTGCGCAGCGCATCGTCGAGCTCGGAGGGGCGCAGCCCGGCGACAAGACCCTCGTCGACGCCCTCGCGCCGTTCGCCGCAGAGCTGAGCTCCGCCGTCGAACGCGGCCTGCCCGTGCGCGAGGCGTGGGAGCGCGCCGCAGCAGCCGCGGACGACGCAGCGCGGGCCACGGCCGGGCTCCGCCCCCGCAAGGGGCGCGCGCGCCCGCTCGCGGAGAAGAGCGTCGGCACGCCGGACCCCGGTGCCATCTCGCTCGCCGCGGTGTTCGCAGCGTTCGGGCCGGAACTCGATCCCCTCACGGCCGCGACGGCCGCCTCCTGAACTGAAAGGCGAACCAACCATGAGCGGATTGAGGATTGTGCTCGGCTCGGACGAGGCCGGCGTGGACTACAAGGACGCGGTCGTCAGGGATCTCGAGGCCGATCCGCGCGTCGCCGAGGTCATCGACATCGGCGTGCACCGGGGCGACGACGACTTCGCGAAGCCGTACCCCTACGTGGGCCTGGCCGCGGGGCAGCTCATCCGGGACGGGCAGGCGGACCGGGCCATCCTGTTCTGCGGAACGGGCCTCGGCGTCGCGATCGCCGCGAACAAGGTCGAGGGCATCCGCGCGGCGACGGCCCACGACTCGTTCTCTGTGGAGCGCTCGGTGCTCTCCAACAACTGCCAGGTGCTCACGATGGGCCAACGGGTCGTGGGGCTCGAACTTGCGCGGCGGCTCGCGAAGGAGTGGATTGGCTACACCTTCGATCCCGCCTCCTCCTCGGCCGCGAAGGTCAAAGTGCTGAGCGACTACGAGGGCTGCTGACCCGCGAACCCGGCTGAGCGCCTAGGCTTCGTGGCGCCAGCTGTATTGCGGCTCGTACCCGAGGAGCCGGCGGGCCTTGCCGATGCTGAGCATCGTCTCGTGCTCGCCGAGCTCCTTGATCACGCGCACGTCGGGGAACACCTCCTCGGCGAGCGAGACCGACGAGCGGCTCATGACCGTGTCCGCGGCCGCGATGATGTACGCCTCGAACCCGGGCCTCGCCGTGAGCAGCGCCTTCTCGATGGCCTGGGCGCCGTCCCGTGCATCGATGTAGCCCCACAGGTTCCACTTGCGGGCGCGGGCGTCGGCGTCGAACGAGGGGAACTGCGCGTAGTCCGCGGGAACCATGACGTTCGAGAACCGGAGCGCCGAGATGCTCAGCTCGGGATTCCAGCGGCACAGCTGGCGCGCCATCTGCTCCTCGAGGTGTTTGACGAGCGAGTAGGTGCTCTCGGGACGTGCCTCGTACACCTCGTCGACCGGGATGTACGGCGGGTCGTTGTCGAAGGGGAGGCCGAGCACCGTCTCGCTCGACGCGTACACGATCCGATTGATCCCGAGCTTCCGCGACGCCTCGAAAACGCTGTAGGTCGAGAGCATGTTGTTGCGGAACGTCGCGGAGTCCGGTGCGAGCCCCGGCGCCGGGATCGCCCCGAGGTGCACGACGGCGTCGATCCCGTCGTAGCGGTCGTCAACGCCGCCGAGGGCGTCGATCACCTGCCCGTAGTCGGTCAAGTCGGTCTGAATGAAGCCTGGGTCGCGCTCGCCGGCGCGGTCCAGGTTCCATACCTCGTGGCCGGACGCCCGCAGGCTGTCGACGGCGACCCTGCCGAGCTTCCCGCTTCCGCCGGTCAGTGCGATCTTCATGGCATACCCCTCCGGCCGCGCCCGGGCGGCCTGTCAGACGTCGGACTCTCTCCTGATTAGCAGAGTTGCGACACGGCCGGAAAGTCCGGGCACCGTGCTTTGGGGGTCCTGCGAATCCTACTCAGGCGACGGCGGCCTCGGCGCGCACGGTCTCGAGCGCGCGCGTCCATGCGACGGTCTGGTCGAGGACGGGCAGAATCGACGCGGCCTGGAGCTCGCTCGGCGCGAAATGGCCGTCGCGGAAGTCGGTGAAGAGGGAGAACATGCCGGTCTTCTGCACGTGCGCGATCTGCAGCTCGGAGAGGATGCCGCGGAGGTGCTCGACGGCGCGGACGCCGAACGCCGAGCCGTAGGAGACGATGCCTGCGGCCTTGTTGGCGAGCTCGGGCTTGAGGTAGCTCAGCGCGTTGGCGAGTGCGGGCGAGACCGAGTGGTTGTACTCGGGGGTGACGAAGACGTAGCCGTCGAACTGGGCGATGTGCGCCGAGAACTTGGCGATCCCTGCCGTGGACTGCTCGGGGCCGTGCTGGCCGAGGAGCGGGAGGCGGTAGTCTGCGATGTCGATGAGTTCGAAGTCGGCGTCCGTTCGGCGCTGGGCCTGGCCGAGGACCCATTCGGCGACCTCGCGGTTCTTGCGGCCGTCCCGGGTGCTGCCCGTGACAATGGCGATCTTGGTCATGCGATCCTCCTGATTGACACATCAACTAAACTTGGGTGATTCAGGGATACACCCATATGATTGATGCGTCAAGTTTCATTGCGGTGAGAGTCGGGGGCCATGGAGGCACATACATACGAGCGCAGCGTCGGCGCACACACCGACGCGTCCTCTGCGGCGGAACCACGCTGGCTCGACCCCCGCGAGCGCGAGGTGTGGCTGGCCCTCCGGCACCTCCTGTGGGGCCTCACGCCCGCCGTCGACCGCCAGCTCCTTCGCGACTCGAGCCTCTCGGGCCCCGAGTATTCGGTGCTCGCGACCCTCTCCGAGGACCCCGAGGGCGTTATGCGCTCCGGCACCGCCGCGCGCCTGCTCGGATGGGGCCGCAGCCGCCTCTCGCACCTTCTCCGCCGCATGGAGGCCAAGGGGCTCATCTCCCGCGCGTGCTCGGCCGACGACGGCCGCGGCCAGGACATCACCCTCACCCCGGCGGGCAAGGCCGCGATCGTCGAGGCGGCGCCGGGGCACGTCGGCTTCGTCCGCAGCATCGTGTTCGATCCCCTCACGGAGGAGCAGCAGGAGGCGCTGCGAGAGGCGTGCGAGCGCATCACCGCCGCGATCGAGGCCGAGGACGGCTGCGCGGCCGCGTTCGACGCCGACGGCGAGCCGTGCGACGGCGAGTAGCATCCCTCGCGCGCTCCCGACGCACCTAGACTGGCTCAGGTGACTTGGCAGCGCACGTCGACGCAATGGTTCCGGCTCCCCGCCGAGCGGCTCTGGACGGTCCTCGAGCGGCTTGACCGCTGGCCCGAGTGGAACACCGCCGTCGGCTCGGCCGCCGTCGTCGGCAGCCTCCGGGAAGGCGCCACGGGGCACTACTCCCCAGCCCACCCCCTCATGGGCCCGCTGCACCGGCGCACGGCGCCGGCCTTCCGCGTCACGGCCGTCGATCCGGGGCGCCGCCTCGCCTTCCGCCAGCCGCAGCCCGGCGGCGGGCAGGACGTCGAATGGACGCTCGAGGAGCGGGCCGGGGGCACCGACTTCACCCAGAAAGTCACGCTCGACGGCCCGCTCGCCCAGCAGTTCGGGCTCACCGCCGGCGAACCGCTCGTGCGCGGATTCGCCGCCCAGTGCGCGCGCCTGTATCGGCTCGCGGCCCCCGCGGCAGGCGCACCGGGCGCGGCATCGGACGACGGCGGCGAGCACGCCCCGCTCACGGCCATCGCCGGGGGCACGGGGTTCTTGGGCACGTCGCTCGGGTCCGAACTCGTGTGCGACGGGCAGCGGGTTGTCCTCCTGACCCGTGCGAGGCGCCCCTCGCCGTTCGAGCAGCTCGCGTGGGACGGCCGGACGCCGGGCGCGTGGAGCGAGCGGCTCGGCGCCGAGCCGCGGCTCCGCATCGTGAACCTCGCGGGGGTGAGCCTCGACATGCCGGGCACCCCCGAGAACCTCGCCAAACTCGAGGCGAGCCGCGTCGAGCCGACCCGCACCCTCGTCGAGGCGAGCCGCACGTGGGAACGGCCCGTCGAGCGTTGGCTCCAGCAGAGCGCCGTGGGCATCTACGGCGATTCTTATTCCGAGGCGGACGAGTCCACGCCGGTCCCTCCGGTTCCCGGGCTCGCCGCCGTCGTGCGGGCGTGGGAGGCGGCGTTCGACGGCGCCTCGGCCGAGCGGAGCGTCGTCCTGCGGACGAGCGTCGTGCTCGCACGCGAGGCGGCGATCCTTGAGCGGCTCGCGACCGTTGCGCGCCTGGGCGGCGGTGGCCCGCTCGGCACGGGCATGCAATGGTTCAGCTGGATCCACGAGGCCGACTGGAACCGCGCGGCGCGAGCGGCGCTCGGCTTGCCCACGGCGCCGGGCGAGGGGACGCTGGACCTGCCGGACGGCGTCGTCAACGCGACCTCGCCGTATCCCGTGCAGAACCGCGAGCTCATGGCCCATCTCCGCGAGTTCGTCGGCGTCCCGCTCGGGATCCCGGCGCCCGCACCGCTCCTGCGCGTCGCGGCCGGAGTCCTGCGCACCAATCCCCGTCTCGCCCTCGACAGCGTGCGCGCCGTGCCAGGCGTGCTTAGGGCCGCGCGATTCGACTTCCGCTACCCCCAGCTCTCGGGCGCGTTCCGCGAGATCGCGGCGTAGCCGACGCGGCTGATCTGCAGAGGCCTACTCGGCCTGAGGTGTCCCTTCGTCAAGGGACACGGTGCCTTGCGAGCCGTCGACCGTGACCACGGCGCCGGTCCTGATCCGTTCGGTGGCGCCCGCGACGCCAACCGTCGCCGGGATGCCGTATTCGCGGGCGACGACGGCCCCGTGGGACATGGCGCCGCCCATCTCCATCACCAGGCCTCCTGCGGTGAGGAAGAGCGGCGTCCAGCCCGGGTTGGTGGAGGGTGCCACAAGGATCTCCCCCGGTTCGAGCCGAGCCCCCTCGGGCGAAAGGATCACGCGGGCCAGCCCTGTCACCACCCCAGGCGACGCGGGTGTGCCCGTCAATTCCTTGCCGGCGCGAACGCCGAACATGGCTTCCGCGTCGCTTCCGTCGGAGAGCAGCACTCGCGGGATGTGCCTGCGCTTGCGTTCGCGCTCGTAGGTCGCCCGCCGCTCTGCGACGATCCCTGTGAGGTCATCACCTGCAATGGCACGCCTGGCCTCGGGGAAGCTCAGGAAGAAGACGTCCGAGGGATCGGCGATGCGGCCGCTTGCTGCGAGCTGCTCCCCCACGGGCTTCAGGAGCTCTCGGGCGGGAGTCGCCAAGAGCCGGATGAGGTGGAATTTCGGCGCCTCCCGGGTGCCGATGAGGACCCGCACCCGACGCAGCGCGAAGCGGAGGACCGCTCGCCGCGGTCCTCGGACGCGGTGGAGCAGGTCCTCGACCATCGCATCGGCCTCCCGCGCGCTCTTGGCGAACTGAGCCTCAGGGTCAGGCAGGTCGTCGCCGAGGCGCACGTAATTGGCGACGGCGCCCAGGAGATGCGTCGGATCCTCCGACCACCGCGGAGTGCCAATGTCTATTTCACTGATGCAGCGGAAGCCGTAGCGCGCAAGGAAGTCGGCAAGCTGCGCCTGGAGCGTGGGCGGAAGCGCGCCGGCGCGGTAGGCCTCTGCGAGCTCGCCGGGCGCGCGTTCGAGCAGAGCCTGCCTCGATGGGGCGTCCTCGCGGGCCGCCGCCCCGACCGACCAGAGGGCGAGGTCCATCTCTGTCGTTGGGTTCTCCGGGGCGCCCCTCGTCACGGTTCGGATCTCGTCGACGCTCGCCCGACCGCGGAGAACCCGGCCCGCGAGCCCGAGCGAAAGCATGGCTGGCGCGACGGTCCCCACGAAGCGTGGGAAGATCCGCGGCGGGGCTTCCATCAGGAGCCTCTCGACGGCATCGAGGAAGCTGCTCGCATCACCGTCCGCGGGAGCGAGCGGATGCACCATCGCTTCGAGATCGCGCGCGAGCCGGAGCCGCGCCGAATCGGGCGAGACGAGGGTGTGCAGGACCGCGGGCGGGACACCAAGGCGCACGAGGGGCTCGGCGACCCGCCGGATCGAGGCGAGTCTCGAGCCCTCGCGGACCCTGAAGCGCGGATCCCTCGACAGCTGGGAGAGGACGACCGAGCTGCGCGATTCGGCGACGCGTGCCACAAGGTTGAGCAATCGATGTCCCACCGGATCGCGCAGCGCGGTCGTGACGTCGATGTGGAAGCGCATCGCCGCGTCGACGATCATCCTCGGCCCTGCGGCCGGGTCCTTGGCATCACCGCCGAACGCCTTCGTCATCCCCGACCCCAGCAGCCGAAAGAACTGCATGCCCATGGGCGTGATCGGATCGAAATACCCCTGGACCACGTTCGCGGAGAGATACACGCGGAGGTCGCGGGCCGGATCTGGAGCCCCGTCCGGTAGCGGATACAGCGTCGTGATATTCCGCGATTGCACGAGCCACAGCCTGCGCTCGGCGTCGAGCGCGAACTCGATGTCCTGCGGGGACCCGAAATGCCGCTCGACGCGGTCGCCAAGGAGGGCAAGCTCCACAAGCTCCGTGTCGGAGAGGACGGCAGAGGATCCCCCGGCAGGTTCGCGGCGGAGGACGGCGTGTGCGGCCGTGTCGACGAGGTAGTGGTCGGGGACGATGTCCCCCGACACGAGGGCTTCCCCGAGCCCGGCGGCCGCATCGACGGCGGCGCGCCGTCTGGTTCCGGTCACGGGATCCGCGGTGAACAACACCCCCGCCGCGGCCGCGTCCACCATCTGCTGGACGGCAACCGCGAGGGCGACAGCTCGCTCGTCGATCGCGTTCGCCCGCCGGTACGCCACTGCGCGGTCGTTCCAGAGAGATGCCCAGCATCGGCGCACGGCATCGAGAACCGCCTCGTCGCCGATGACCCCGAGATACGTGTCGTGCTGCCCGGCGAAGCTCGCGCCCGGCAAGTCTTCGGCCGTCGCCGACGATCGAATCGCGACGGGACCCGAACCGAGCGCGTGATACGCGTCGAGCACGGCGTCGGCAATGACCCGGGGCACGGCTGCGGTGCGCAGCTTCGCGGCAGCGCTTCCGGGGCTATCGGCACTCGCATCGGCTTCGACTGCCGCAATCCTGTAGGCCTCGGTCGTCAGCACAAAGCCGCCAGGCACGGGAAATCCGGCCCTCTTGAGCTCACCAAGATTGGCTGCCTTTCCACCCGCAAGCGCCACGTCGCCCGATGAGACGTCGTCCAGATCGACGATGAGACGGCCAGAGTCCTTCTCCATGCCCTCAGCGTCCCACCGGGAATCGCGCTCCGGAAGGTCCAACTCTGCGGGCTCAGCGGCCCACGGCGTAGCCGGACATTCCGCGCGGATTCGCACCCGCGCGCATGATGCCCGTCCCGGGGTCGCGGGACACCGCGCAGAGCCTGCCGATCTCCCAGTCCCCCGCGATTGCGACACGGTGGCCGCGACGCCGGAGAGCAGCGACGACGTCGGGAGCGAACCGCCCCTCGAGGAGTGCGACGCCCGGCAGGGCCTCGTGGGGGTAGAAGCTCGACGGCTGGTGCGCCGAGTGGAAGCCGGGCGCGTCGATGGCCTCCTGGAGGCCCGCGCCGCGCAGGGCGACGTCGAGGAAGAAGTGCGGCTGCCACTGGTCCTGCTGGTCTCCGCCGGGCGAGCCGAACGCGAGGACGGCCTCGCCGCCGCGCGTCGCGAGCGACGGCGAGAGGGTGGTCCGCGGCCGGCGGCCCGGGGCCAGCGTGTTCGGGAGGCCCTCCTCGAGCCACGCCATCTGGAGTCGCGTTCCGAGCGGGAAGCCGAGTTCGGGGATGACGGGCGAGCTCGAGAGCCACCCGCCGCTCGGCATGGCCGAGACCATCGTGCCCCAGCGGTCGACGACGTCTATATGCACCGTGTCCGTCCTCGCCGTCCCGTCGGGGCCGGGCAGGGCATCGGCTTCGAGCAGGGCCCTCACGGCATGGGGTTCCCCGAGGCCGCTGAGGCCAGCGCGATCGAACGCACCGCGCACGGAGAGGTCCGGGAGGCGCGGCTCCCGGCCGCCGGGGGCACCCGGCCGCATCTCGAGCGACGCGCGATCGCCGATGAGCCGAGCCCTCGTGCGCGCGTAGTCGGGCGAGAGCAGCTCGTCCGCCGGGACTCCAGGGGCGTCCCCGTACCACGCGTCGCGGTCCGCGAGCGCGAGCTTCGTGGCCTCGAGGATCGTGTGCACGTAGCCCTCGGTCCCCGGCGCGAGCGCCCCCTCGCCGAAGCCCGGCACAGCGTCGAGGATGCGCAGCTGCTGCAGGAACGCGGGGCCTTGGCTCCAGAAGGCCGCCTTGTGCACGGTCCAGCCGCGGAACTCGGCTGACACGGTGGGCTCGTAATGCGGCCGCCAGGCCGTGAGGTCATCGGCCGTGAGGAGGCCGGCGTGGGCACGGCCGCTCGAGTCGCGCTGGGGGATGCGGCAGAACGCGTCGATCGACTCCGCGACGAATCCCTCGGCCCATTCGCGG
Source organism: Sinomonas terricola (assembly GCF_034931225.1). Lineage (NCBI taxonomy): Bacteria > Bacillati > Actinomycetota > Actinomycetes > Micrococcales > Micrococcaceae > Sinomonas > Sinomonas terricola. Next base: position 16,927 of record NZ_JAYGGQ010000023.1, on the reverse strand, counting down.
ACGACGGCGCCGATCGCCTCAGCGCGGCCTGCGCCGGCAGCGGCGGCGCGCGCCTCCGCGACGACGAGCCGCCGCCACGTCCTCGCGAGCGCCGGGTTCCGGAGGAGGCTCCCCTCGGGCAGCGGGGCGCCGCCGGGAGCGTAGAGCTCGGCCGAGCTCGGCCAGTGGGCGAGGAAATGAGGGGCCATGCGCTCGAGGACGAGAGCGAGTCCGGCACCGATGGGGAGGCCGTCCTCGACGACGCGAAGCGCGGGGCCGATCACGTCGGCGAACGCGAGCGTTCCGTGGTCCGCGAGGAGGGTCAGCCAGGCGAGGGTCGAGCCGGGGATCGCCGCGGCCAGAAGCCCCGTTCCGGGCACCTGGTCGAGGCCCAGGGCGCGGAAGCCCGCAACGCTCGCCGCCGCGGGTGCGGGACCCTGGCCGCACAGGACGCGGGGCTCCGCGCCCGGGAGCGCGACGAGGAGCGTCATCTCCCCGCCGGGACCGTTCTGCTGGGGCTCGGCCGCCTGGAGCGCAAAGCCGGCGGCAGCCGCTGCGTCGATCGCGTTGCCGCCCCGCTCGAGCATGGCCATCCCGGCCTGCGCACCGATCCAGTGGGTCGTGGAGACCATGCCGAACGTTCCGGCCAGTTCAGGACGCGTCGTGAAGGCCATGGCTCCACGCTAGCGCGGCGGCCAGGGAGACGTCCGGGCTACCACGCGTGGGGCGCTGGACGTCGGGTGCTCGGAAGGGCGTTCTCCTCGCGCCACCTGTGGAGGAACTCGGGGAGCTCGAGCTCGGCGGGCGGCCATCCGACCTCGGCGAAGATCTCTTCGTTGCCCACGGGGCCGGCCGCGGACACGAGCCGCGTCGCAATGTAGGCGCGCGCGTAGACCTCGCCGCGCGCGACCATGCGCTGCTCGAAGTAGATCGCCCGCTCATCGACTCCCATGATGCGGGATTCGACCGTGTACCTCTGCCAGAGCGTGAGCGACTTCCGGAACGAGATGGTCTCGAGGCTGACCACGGGACTCCAGCCCCTCGCCCGCATGCGGTCCCAGGCGCCGGCGCGGACCATGAGGTCGAAGCGCCCCAGGTCCATGAGCGAGAAGTACATGCCGTTGTTGACATGCCTCGCGATGTCGATGTCCGTCGGGAGGACGCGGAGCGGGAGGGACGAGACGTCCCACAGGCTCAGCGGCGGTCGGCGCCGCGACGTGACGAGCTGCAGAAGCGTGCGCAGAAGCAGATGCATGCGCTAATGTTACTCGCGGGTAACCTAGGTGTCGCCCTCCGGCCGCAGCACCAGGACGAGCCATTCGATGACGCTCTCATCCTCGACGGTCGCTCAACTGTTGTCGTGCGGCTTCCGGTAAAACACACGCGAGTTCCCGGTGGGGCATTCGGGCACCCTGGGCTCGTCAATGTATACATAGTATCGACAACTTCCCTGGATTGCCTTGCGTGGAAGGCATTGATGCTGCCAATGTATACATCGTGAAAGCCAGCGACCGCGCGTACGCTTCCCTGCGCGAGGACATCGTGGAATGGCGGCTCGCTCCAGGGACCGTTCTCGGCGAAGTCGAGCAGGCGGAGCGGCTGGGCGTCTCCCGCACTCCGCTGCGCGAGGCCCTTGCGCGCCTCACCGCGGAAGGCCTCGCGACCGCCCAAAGGGGACGCGGCGTCGTCGTGAGCGAACTCTCGCTCGCGCACCTCGACGAGCTGTTCGAGCTCCGCGAGGCCCTCGAATGCAAGGCCGCTGCGCTCGCGGCCCAGCACAGCGGGCGGGCGCGCTTCGAGACGCTGCGGAACCGCTTTGCGGCTGCTCCGGCGCTGCTGACCGACGACGACCCGCAGCGGAACGAGTACTACGCCCTCGCCGCAGAGCTCGACGCGGCCATCGACGAGGCCGCCGCGAACTCGTATCTGTCCCAGGCGCTCGAAGGCCTGCGGGTGCACCTCGCGCGGGTGCGGCGGCTCGCGAAGGACGACGCCGCGCGCCTCCGCCAGGCCGCCGTCGAGCACGCTGCCATCGCCGGAGCGATCGCGGGGGGCAACGCTCCCCTTGCCGCCGCTGCGACGGCGGTGCACCTGAGCAACAGCCTGAACCACATCAAGTCCACCCAGAGCATTCCTCATCAATCCCACCCAGCCACACCACACCGAGAGGCCACCCATGGTTGAGCTGCACCACGTCCGCGTCTACAAGAGCGAGGAGAAGCTCCCCCGCGAGGAGCAGCTCGCGTACCGGATCGCGAAGGTCGCCGCGGACCCGGTCGAGGTCACCCCCGAGGTGACGGAGATGGTGATCAACCGGATCATCGACAACGCGTCGGTCGCGATCGCCTCGCTCAACCGGGGCCCGATCGTCGCGGCGCGGGCGCAGGCGCTGGCCCACGCGCCGTCGTCCGGCGGCCGCGGGGCGCTCGTGTTCGGGATCGAGGACCGCGTCTCGCCCGAGTGGGCCGCGTGGGCCAATGGGGTCGCCGTGCGCGAACTGGACTACCACGACACGTTCCTCGCCGCCGAGTACTCGCATCCGGGGGACAACATCCCGCCGATCCTCGCCGTCGCCCAGCACGTCGGCTCCACGGGCCGGGACCTGCTCCGCGGGATCGCCACCGGGTATGAGATCCAGGTCGACCTCGTGAAGGCGATCTCGCTCCACCAGCACAAGATCGACCACGTCGCGCATCTGGGCCCCTCCGCCGCCGCAGGGATCGGCACGCTGCTCGGGCTCGACGTCGAGACGATCTTCCAGGCCGTCGGGCAGGCCCTGCACACGACGACGGCGACGCGCCAGTCCCGCAAGGGCGAGATCTCCACGTGGAAGGCGCACGCGCCGGCGTTCGCGGGGAAGATGGCCGTCGAGGCGGTCGACCGGGCCATGCGCGGGCAGACCTCGCCCGTGCCCATCTACGAGGGCGAGGACGGCGTCATCGCGTGGCTGCTCGACGGCCCCGACGCCACCTACGAGGTTCCCCTGCCCGCGCCCGGCGAGGCCAAGCGCGCGATCCTCGACACGTACACGAAGGAGCACTCGGCCGAGTACCAGGCCCAGGCCTGGATCGACCTTGCCCGCAAGCTCCACCGCGAGCACCCGGAGGCCACCGATCCGGCGAACGTCCAGAGCATCCTCATCAAGACGAGCCACCACACGCACTACGTGATCGGCTCCGGCGCCAACGACCCGCAGAAGTACGATCCGACAGCCTCGCGCGAGACCCTCGACCACTCGATCCCGTACATCTTCGCCGTCGCCCTCCAGGATGGTGCGTGGCACCACGTCGGCTCCTACACGTCCGAGCGCGCGTCCCGCCCGGACACTGTCGCGCTGTGGCACAAGATCACCACCGAGGAGGACCCCGAGTGGACCCGCCGGTACCACTCGCTCGACATCGCGGAGAAGGCCTTCGGCGGCTCCGTCGTCATCACGCTCGCCGACGGGACGGTGATCGAGGACCAGATCGCCGTCGCCGACGCCCACCCGCTCGGGGCCCGCCCGTTCGGACGAGACCAGTACATCGCGAAGTTCCGCATGCTCGCCGCCGAGTCGGTCGCGCCCGAGGAAATCGACCGGTTCCTCGCCGCCGTCCAGCGCCTCCCCGAACTCGCCGCGGGCGAGCTCGACCAGCTCAACATCGTGGCGAAGGACGGCGTGATCGACCTCTCCAAGGGCCCGAAGGGACTGTTCTAGATGCTGTACTCGAAGACGACCCCGGAGCAGAAGCGGATCCGGCTGCGCGAAGCCCTCGCGTCCGGGCAGATCCAGCAGTTCCCCGGCGCGTTCAACCCCCTCTCCGCGAGGCTCATCGAGGAGAAGGGCTTCCCCGGCGTCTACATCTCCGGCGCGGTGCTCGCGAACGACCTCGGCCTGCCGGACATCGGGCTGACCACCCTGACCGAAGTCGCGACGCGGGCGGGGCAGATCGCCCGCATGACCGAGCTGCCCGCGATCGTGGACGCGGACACGGGCTTCGGCGAGCCCATGAACGTCGCGCGCACCGTCCAGGAGCTCGAGAACGCCGGCCTGGCCGGCTGCCACATCGAGGATCAGGTCAATCCGAAGCGCTGCGGGCACCTCGACGGGAAGGCCGTCGTCGATCTCGACACCGCGCTCCAGCGCATCCGGGCCGCCTCCGACGCACGCCGCGACCCGAACTTCCTCATCATGGCCCGCACCGATGTTCGCGCGGGCGAGCCCGGCGCGGCCGGGCTCGACGCCGCCGTCGGACGCGCGAAGGCCCTCGTCGACGCCGGCGCCGACGCGATTTTCCCCGAGGCCATGGGCACCCTAGAGGAGTTCAGGGCCATCCGCGAGGCCGTCAGCGTGCCGATCCTCGCCAACATGACGGAGTTCGGGAAGAGCCGCCTCTTCACGGTCGACGAGCTCGCCGGTGTGGGGATCAACCTCGTGATCTACCCCGTCACGCTCTTGAGGATTGCCATGGGCGCTGCAGAACGTACGCTTGAAGCAATTGCTGCGCACGGCACTCAGGAGTCGGAGGTGGAGAACATGCTGACTCGCTCCCGCCTCTACGAGCTGGTTGACTACGAGGCGTACAACCGCTTCGACACCAGCGTCTTCAATTTCCAGGTCCCCGGCCGATACTGAGGCCTCAGGCAGCTACCAGCGAAGGAGCCCTGCCATGACGCAGCAATCGAACACAGACGAGATCAAGAAGGGCCTCGCCGGGGTGGTGGTGGACTACACCGCCATCTCGAAGGTCAACCCCGAGACCAACTCACTCCTCTACCGCGGCTACCCCGTGCAGGAGCTCGCGGCGCGCTGCAGCATGGAGGAGGTCGCGTATCTGCTGTGGCACGGCGAACTCCCCACCCAGGAGGAGCTGGCCGCCTTCGAAGAGCTCGAGCGCGCGGGCAGGGCGCTCGATCCGGTCGTCAAGCGGGTCATCGACGAGCTGCCGACGACGGCGCACCCCATGGACGTCTGCCGCACCGCGGCGTCCGTGCTGGGGGCGCGCGATACCCGCGCCGAGGACTCCTCGCGCGCGACGAACCTCGCGAAGGCCGCCGATCTCTTCGCGGCCATGCCCGCCGTCGTCGCGTACGACCAACGCCGTAGGCATAGTGACAGTCGCGGGCAGGACCCCATCGAACCCCGCTCAGACCTCGGCTACGCCGCCAACTTCCTCTGGATGGCCTTCGGCGAGGAGCCCGCACCGGAGGTGGTCCGGGCCTTCGAGGTCTCGATGATCCTCTACGCCGAGCACTCCTTCAACGCCTCCACCTTCACCGCACGCGTCGTGACCTCGACCCTCTCGGACCTGCACTCCGCCGTCACCGCCGCGATCGGAGCCCTCAAGGGCCCCCTCCACGGAGGGGCGAACGAGGCCGTCATGGAGACCTTCGAGGAGATCGGGATCGACCCGAGCGAGTCACATGAGGATGCCAAGCGCCGCGCGAAGGACTGGATGGACGCCGCGCTCGCGCAGAAGAAGAAGATCATGGGCTTCGGCCACCGGGTCTACAAGCACGGCGATTCGCGCGTGCCCACCATGAAGGCCGCCCTCGACGACCTCATCGCCTACTACGGCCGCCCCGAGATCCTCGGCCTGTACGACGGGCTCGAGCAGTCCATGGACGAGGCCAAGGGCATCAAGCCGAACCTCGACTACCCCACGGGGCCCGCGTACCACCTCATCGGCTTCGACATCCCCACGTTCACGCCGCTCTTCGTTGCGAGCCGCATCGTCGGCTGGACCGCGCACGTCATGGAGCAGCTCGAGAACAACTCCCTCATCCGCCCGCTCAGCGCTTACAACGGTCCGGACGAGCGGCACCTGGACTGAGGCCCCCGAAGGCTACTGGCCGAGGACGGCGAAGCGGGCCACCGTTTCGTTGTCCTCGGCCATTTCCACGAGGAAGTCCGCGACCGTTCCCGCGAGGACCATCGGAAGCCAATGATCGGCGTCCTGCCACATGTCCGCGAGCGGGAGCGCGTCGACGGGGTACCACGCGGGCGCGATCTCCTCGGTCTCGCACACCTCGCCGGTCCAGGCTGTGCAGGTGAACATGCTGCACTCCATGTCCCACGCGGGCTTCGCCGGGAAACGGAAGTCAACGCTCCCGCCGGGCTGGACGGCGGCAGGGTCGAGGACGACGCACGCCTCCTCGAACAGCTCGCGGATCGCGGCCTGAGCCGCCGTCTCCCCCGGCTCGATGTGGCCGCCGAGCCCCACGACCTTGCCATGGCCGAAGCCGCGCTTCTTGCGTCCGAGCAGGACCTCACGCCCGGCGGCGCCGTCGCGGAGCAGGAAACAGATCGCCACGGCGGCGCCCATCAGCCCCGCGCCCTCGGATGCGCGGCCGCGTACACCTCGCGCAGCGTGTCGGCCGTGACAAGCGTATAGACCTGGGTCGTCGTAACTGAGGCGTGCCCGAGCAGCTCCTGGACGACGCGCACGTCGGCGCCGCCCTCGAGGAGGTGGGTCGCGAACGAGTGGCGCAGCGTGTGCGGGGAGACGTCGCGGCCGATCTGGGCGCGTTCCGCGGCGTCCTTGAGAATCGTCCACGCGCTCTGCCGGGAGAGCCTCCCGCCGCGCGCGTTGAGGAAGAGCGCCGGAATCCCGGTGCCCTTCGTCGCGAGCAGCGGGCGTGCCCGCACGAGGTAGTCGTCGACGGCGCGGGCGCCGTACGAGCCGAGGGGCACGAGACGCGCCTTCGAGCCCTTGCCGAACAGCCGCACGATGGAGGGCCCGCCGTCGTCCTCTCCCGCAAGCCGCACGTCGTCGACGTCGAGCCCCACCGCCTCGCTGATGCGGGCCCCCGTCGAGTACAGGAATTCGAGGAGCGCGCGATCGCGGAGCCCGGTCGGCGTGTCGGCGGACGCCGCCTCGAGGATGCGCGCGACGTCGTCGACCGGGATCGCCTTGGGGAGCCGCTGCCCCGCAAGGGGCGGGTGGACATCGGCAGCGGGATCCCCAGCCGTCGTCCCTTCGAGCGCCCAGAAGCGATGCAGTCCGCGGACGGCGACGACGGCGCGAGCCGCCGACCGCACCCCGAGCGGAGTGCCGCCGTCGGCCCCGTCCCGAAGTGCCTCGGCGAAGCGCGCGACCTGCCGACGGGTCACCTCGTCCGGCGCGCCGACGCCCTCCGACGCGAGATAGTCGGTGTACCGCCGCAGGTCTCGGCGGTAGGCGGCAAGGGTGTTGGCGGCGAGGCCCCGCTCGACGGACAGATGCCGCAGATAGTCGCCGACAGCTGCCTCAAGGGCAGGCGGCTGGACTGTCCCGGGCGATGCCCCCAGGGCCTCGCCCGCCATCAGCGCTGGGCCGGGTGGGCTGGCCAGGGCGCGTCCCCGGGGCGCAGCTCGGCGAAGCCGGAACGGCTCGCGGCGTGCGCGGCGAGAAGGCCGACGACGGCGCTCGGGTTGTGCAGGCGGCCTTGGAGGACCGCCCCAACGGCCTCATCGAGGTCCACCCACGCGAACACGATCTCGGACTCCTCGTGCGTGCGCTCGTGGCGTTCGTGATGTGGAATGACAGTCAGCCCGCGCGCCAGGTAAATGCGGATGGCCTCGCTCGATGATCCCGGCGAATTGAAGAAATCGGCCAGGACGTGCCATTCGGAGGCGGTGAGGTCGGCCTCCTCCGCGAGCTCGCGCGCTGCGGCGTCGAGATTCGACTCGCCGTCCACGTCGAGCAGGCCCGCGGGAATCTCCCACAGGTCCATGCCCACGGGGTGCCGGTACTGCCGCAGGAGGAGAACCCTGCCATCGCGGTCCATCGGCAGGATCGCGACGGCACCCGGGTGGTCGATGAAGTCCCGTCGGAGCGGCTCGGACCCGGGCGCGAGCTCGAACGTGTCCGAGCGCACGTCCCAGATCCTGCCGCGGTAGACAGGCTCCGAGGCGAGCACGCGCCGCGGACTGAGGGCATCCTCGAGGTGCGGCCGCGGCGCATGCGTCGTCACGGGGGCTGCCTACTCGGCCTGCTGGGCCGCGGTGGCCTTGACGGGCTTCTTCGAGGCGGCCTTGGGCGCGTCCGAGCCGGCGCCCTGCTTGCGCTCGAGCGCGGCGCGCACGAGCCCCGCGAAGAGCGGGTGCGGGCGCGTCGGGCGGGAGCCGAGCTCGGGGTGTGCCTGGGTGGCCACGTAGTACGGGTGGACGTCGCGCGGGAGCTCGACGAACTCGACGAGCTTGCCGTCCGGCGAGGTGCCCGAGAACACGAGGCCCGCGTCGGAGAGCTGGCCCCGGTACGAGTTGTTGACCTCGTAGCGGTGACGGTGGCGCTCGGCCACCTTCGTCGCGCCATACGTCTCCGCGACGACCGAGCCCTCGTCGAGGACAGCGTCGTAGAGCCCGAGCCGCATCGTGCCGCCCAGATCACCCTTGCCCTCGACGATCTCGAGCTGCTCGGCCATCGTCGCGATGACCGGGTACTTCGAGTCGGGCTCGAACTCGCTCGACGAGGCGCCCTCGAGGCCCACGACGTTGCGCGCGTACTCGATGACCATGCACTGGAGGCCGAGGCATAGGCCCAGGGTCGGCAGCTGCCGCTCGCGGGCGAACGTGAGGGCGCCGAGCTTGCCCTCGAGGCCGCGGATGCCGAAGCCGCCCGGCACCACGATCGCGTCGACGCCCGCGAGGGAGCGCTCGGCGCCGGCCGGCGTCTGGCACTCGTCGGAGGCGACCCAGCGGATGTTGACCTTCGTGTCGTTCGCGAAGCCGCCCGCGCGGAGCGCCTCGGTCACGGACAGGTACGCGTCCGGCAGGTCGATGTACTTGCCGACAAGCGCGACGTCGACCTCGTGGAGGGGCTCGTGGACGGCCTTGAGGAGCCGGTCCCACTTCGTCCAGTCGACGTCCTTGAACGGGAGGTCGAGAGCCCGGACGATGTAGGAATCGAGACCCTGGGCGTGGATGACCTTGGGGATGTCGTAGATGCTCGGCGCGTCGGGGCAGTTCACGACGGCGTCGGTGTCGACGTCGCACATGCGGCCGATCTTGTCCCGCATCGCGTCCGGGATCTGGCGGTCCGAGCGCACGACGATCGCCTCGGGCTGGATGCCGATCGAGCGGAGCGCGGCAACGGAGTGCTGCGTGGGCTTGGTCTTGAGCTCCTGCGACGGCCCGATGTACGGCACGAGCGAAACATGCAGGAAGAAGACGTTGCCGCGGCCGATGTCCTGGCGGACCTGGCGTGCGGCCTCGAGGAACGGCTGCGACTCGATGTCGCCGACCGTGCCGCCGATCTCCGTGATGATGACGTCCGGAGCGTCCGAGCCCTCGGCGGGCAGGCGCATGCGGCGCTTGATCTCGTCGGTGATGTGCGGGATGACCTGTACGGTGTCGCCGAGGTATTCGCCGCGGCGCTCCTTGGCGATGACGGTCGAGTAGATCTGGCCCGTCGTGACGTTCGCGGAACCGTCGAGGGATTCGTCGAGGAAGCGTTCGTAGTGTCCGATGTCGAGATCCGTCTCGGCACCGTCCTCTGTCACGAACACCTCGCCGTGCTGGAACGGATTCATCGTTCCTGGATCCACATTGAGATAGGGATCGAGCTTCTGCATCGTGACGGAAAGCCCGCGGCCTCGGAGGAGGTGCCCAAGGCTCGACGCCGTCAGACCCTTCCCGAGCGAGGAGGCCACGCCTCCGGTCACGAAGATCTGCTTCGTCGTCTTGTCGGCGTCTGAGAAACGGGAATGAGAGCGATGCACCACGGAATTCGAGCTTATCATCTCTTTCCCGTCCGTTGTCTGCTTGCCGGCTTCGCATTGTTCCGCGCGTCGTCGAGGAGCTCCTGCGCGTGGGCCCGCGCGGACTCCGAGTCCTCCTGCCCCGCGAGCATGCGGGCCAGTTCGACGACGCGTTCGTCGTCGCCGAGGAGCGCGACGTCGCTCGACGTGAACCCCGCGACGCCGTCGCGGCTGCGCTCTGCTGAATCTGCTGACGCAGTCGACGTCTTCGTGACCCGAATGTGCCGATCCGCGAACGCCGCGACCTGCGGGAGGTGCGTCACGACGACGACTTGGACATGCCGGGCGAGCATCGAGAGCCGACGCCCGATCTCGACGGCGGCACGCCCGCCGACGCCCGCGTCCACCTCGTCGAACACGAAGGTCGGCACGGGATCGACGGCTGCGAGGACGACTTCGATCGCGAGCATGACGCGCGAGAGCTCGCCGCCCGAGGCACCCTTGCCGAGAGGGCGTGGAGGCGCGCCCGCGTGGGGCTGGAGGAGGATCGCGACGTCGTCGGCGCCGAGGGGGCCGAGCGCGCCCGTCTCCTCGACGACGACGTGAAGGGTCGCGTCCGGCATCGCGAGTGCGGTGAGCTCGACGCTCACGCGCGCCGCGAGGTCCGCCGCCGCGTCCCGGCGGCGGGCGGTCAGCTCCCGGGCGAGGCCCCACAGGCGCTCCTCGTCGCGCGCGACCTGCTCGGTCAGCGCGTCGATCCGGCCGCCGTCGTCCTGGAGCTCGTAGAGGCGCTTCTGACCCGCCTCCGCCCATGCGATGACCTCGTCGACGCTTGGCGCGTACTTGCGCACGAGGTTCCCGAGCGCGGCTCGCCGGTCCTCGACCTCGGCGAGCCGCTGGGGGCCTTCGGCGTCGAGCGACGCGCCGTAGCTCGCGAGCTCGCGCGCGATGTCCGCGAGGACGTAGCCGACCTCGGCGAGCCGCTCGGCAGAGGCCGCGAGCGCCTGATCGTGCTCGGCAACGTGCTCGAGGGCACGCTTCGCAGCGTCCACGAGCGTCATCGCGTCCCCCGCCTCGCCGAATTCCTCTGCGACGAGCGCCTCGTGCGCCTGCTGGGATGCGACACGGAGCCCCTCGAGATTCGAGAGGCGCAGCGACTCGGCCCGGAGCTGATCGTCCTCGCCCGGCTGAGGGTCGACGTCCGCGATCTCCGCGAGGGCCGCCTCAAGCGACTCCGCTTCGCGGATCCGCTCGCGCGACGCCGAGGTGAGCTCGGCGAGTTCGCGCTGGGCCGCCATCCACCGCCCGTGGACCGAGGCATACTCGGCGAGCCGCCCCGCGAACTCGTCGCCGGCGAAGCGGTCGAGCGCTTCGCGCTGGGCGCTCGCGCTCTTGAGGCGCAGCTGCTCGGACTGGCCGTGGATGACGACGAGGTGCTGGCCGACCTCCGCGAGGGCGCCGACGGGCGCGCTGCGCCCGCCGAGGTGCGCGCGGCTCCGGCCGTCCGCCCCCACGGCGCGCGCGACGAGGAGCTCCACAGCGCCGTCGTGCTCCTCGACGTCGGCACCCGCTTCGACCGCACGTTCGACGGCGGCGTGCCCGGGAGCGAGCCGGACGCTCGCCTCGGCGAGGGCGGACTTCGCCCCGACCCGCACGGCGCCGGCGTCAGAACGGCCGCCCAGGAGGAGGCCGAGGGCGGTGACCACCATCGTCTTGCCCGCGCCCGTCTCACCCGTCACGACGCTGAGCCCCGGGCCCAGCGGAAGCGTTGCGTCGACGATGACGCCCAGGTCGCGGATGCGGAGTTCCTCGATCATTCGTCGGCGTCCTTTCCTGCCTCGGCCTTCGCTTCGGCGGGCTGGAGGGGCCCGAGGCTGCGGCCGGTCCAGGGCTGCGGCGGAAGCTCCGGCACGGCGGCGGCGCCGTTCGTGCCGAGCGGGGCCGGGCCGCGCCACCCGTGGATGGGCAGCTCGAACTTGCGCACGAGCCGCGCCGAGAACGGCGTCGCGCTGATCCGCGCGAGGCGGACGGGCCTGTCGGAGCGGGTCACTTCGACCCGGGCGCCCGGCGGGAGGTCGACGCTGCGGCGCCCGTCGCACCACAGGACGCCCCGCGCGTCCGTGCGGTTGAGAATCTCGACGGCGAGGCGGGAGTGAGGCGAGACGACGAGCGGCCGCGCGAAGAGCGCGTGGGCGCTGATCGGCGCGATGAGGAGCGCCTCGACCTCGGGCCACACGACCGGACCGCCCGCGGAGAACGCATACGCTGTGCTGCCCGTCGGGGTCGCGAGCACCACCCCGTCGCAGCCGAACGACGTCAGCGGCTTGCCATCGACCTCCGTCACGACCTCGATCATGCGCTCGCGGCTCGCCTTCTCGATCGCGGCCTCGTTGAGCGCCCAGCTGTGCGCAACCTTGTGGCCCTGCACCCACACCGTGACGTCGATCGTCATGCGCTCCTCGACCGAATAGCTGCGGCTCGCGACCCATTGGACGGTCTGCGCGAGGTCAGCCCGCTCGCTTTCGGCAAGGAAGCCGACGTGGCCGAGGTTGACTCCGAGAAGCGGGACGTCTACCCCGCGGACGAGCTCGGCGGCCCGCAAGATCGTGCCGTCGCCGCCGAGGACCATCACAAGTTCGACGTCGGCCAGCTCGACGTCCTCCCCGAGGATCTCGGTCGGATGGTCGAGGCTGCCGAAATGGACTTCGAGGTCGCGCTGCTGCTGGTCGGACATGACGGGCACGAGGCCCGAGCCGTGGAGCTGCGCGCAGGCCTCGCGCGCGGCGATCATCGAATCCTCGCGTCCGGTGTGTGCGAGGACGAGAACGCGTCGACTCATCGTGGTGCCTCTCCTCGTGCCGTCGGGACCGCTGACTCGGGCAGTTCGGGCCACACGGCGCCGAGGAGCTCCTCGAGCGCGGCCCCGGCGTCGGGCGCTGCCGCCTCCGCCTGCGGCCGTGTCAGCCACAGGAAGTATTCCACGTTGCCGTCCTGACCTGGCAGAGGACTCTCCGCGAGCCCGCGAAGGCGAAGGCCGACGTCGGCCGCGGCACGTGCTACGCCGGCGACCGCGCGCCGTCGTTCGCCAGGCGAGCTCACGACGCCGCTCTTGGCGAGCCGCTCACGGCCCACCTCGAACTGCGGCTTCACCATGAGGAGCAGATGTCCGCCCGGCGCGGTGCAGCCTGCGAGCGGGCCGACGACGAGGGTCAGGGAGATGAAAGAGAGGTCGGCAACCGTGAGCTGGACGGGACCGCCGATGGTCTCCGGGACAAGCTCTCGGACGTTGAGCCCTTCGAAGACGTCGACCCGGGGGTCGGCGCGGAGCCGGTCGACGAGCTGGCCGTGGCCGACGTCGACGGCGGCGACCCGCGCCGCGCCGTGCTCAAGCAGGACATCCGTGAACCCTCCCGTCGACGCACCCGCGTCAAGGCACCGGAGGCCGCGGGGATCGACCTCGGGGAAGCGCGCGAGGGCACCGGCCAGCTTGTGCCCCGCGCGGCTCGCGTAGCGGTCGTGCTCAGAGGATTCGACGGCGATCGGGTCGTCGGCCCCGACGTCGAACGACGCCTTGGCCGCCGGCTTCCCACCGACAGCGACGTGGCCGTCCGCGATGAGCTTCGCCGCGTGGGTCCGCGACCGGGCAAGCCCGCGGCGAACGAGTTCGAGATCGAGTCGGGGCACGCGCTACTCCCCCGACTCTTCGTCGAGGGCAGCCGCGAGGGCATCGTGGAACCGCTCAAACGCCTCGGCCCGCTCAGCGCCCGGGAGCGACCGGGCCTCCTCGAGCACACTCAGCGCGCGATCCACCACGCCGGGCGGACGGTGGCCCGAGGGCGCAGCCTGGTCGTCGAGGGGCTCGTGGCTCATGCACCCCAGCTTATCGAGAGCGCGAAGCTCAGTCCTCCCAGACGATTTCGGGGGCCGCGGGCTCGTCCGCCTCAGGACGCGCGTCCCACCACGCGGCACACGCGGCGCGCCACGCGTCGAGCTCGCCGCTCAGCCCGGTCACGCGGACCCGGTTCCCGTCCACGCGGGCCGTCGAGCCTCCGGAACGCCAGCCGCCATCGACGGCCTCGAGCTCGGGATACGGCGTGTAGAGGTCAGCGAGCGTCGCGAGGATGTAGCCGGGCCGCTCGGCTGTGCGGGCCGCGAGGATCGTCTCTGGCGTGTCGACGCCCGTGAGCACCGCCGCGGTGGCAAAGCCGGCCCGGTTGCCGCCGAGGATGTCCGTATCGAGACGATCGCCGACGACGACGGGCCGCTTCGCGCCGAGGCGCTCGGCCGCGGCGAGGAACAGGGGTGCCTCCGGCTTGCCCGCGACGAGGGGCTCTTGGCCCGTCGCGGCGCGGACCGCGTTGACGAGCGTGCCGTTTCCGGGCGCCATGCCGCGGGCCTGCGGGATCGACCAGTCCGTGTTGGTCGCGATCCACAGGGCTCCCGCCGCGACCGCGTACGAGGCTTCCGCGAGATCCCGCCAGCCGAGATCGGGGCTGAAGCCCTGGATGACCGCGACGGGGGCCTCCTCCGCCGAGCGCACAGGGATGAGCCCCCTGATCTCGACCTCGTGCGCGAGCGCCGAGCTGCCCGTGACGAGGACCTTCGAGCCTGCGGGGACCTTCCGCGCGAGCAGCTCGGCACCCGCCTGGGCCGAGCTCACGACGTCGTTCTCCTCCGCTGGGGCGCCGAGCTCGCGCAGGTGCGCGGCGACCTCGGCGGGCGAACGCGAGGCGTTGTTCGTCACGTAGCCGAGGCGGACCCCGCGCGACGCGAGACCTCGGAGCGCCTCAGGGGCACCGGGGATCGCGTGCGGACCGGCGTAGACGACGCCGTCGAGGTCGGAGAGGACCGCGTCGAACGCGTCGATGAAGGCCGGACGCATGTCAGGCGCCGTGCTCAGAGCCGGTGTCCCGGGCGTCGTCGTCGGCCCCTGCGTCGGATTCGCCTTCTTCTGCTGCCTCGTCGTCGGCCTCGAACGCGTCCCGCTCGGTCACGCCGATCTCGTCGTCGGCAAGACCCTCGACGTGTTCGGCCTCTTCGTCGTTCGACTCAGCGTCTTCTTTCGCCTCAGCATCTTCTTCGGCGTAGCCCGCACCGTGCTCGGCCCTGGCCCCTGCCACACGGCTCCGGCGCTCCTCCTCGGCGCGGCGTTCTTCCTCCTCGTCCCAGCCCAGGTCGAGGATGTCCGGCTCTTCGACCTCGTCGACACCGAGAGCGCTCTCGGCCACGCCGATCTGGCGGTACCACTTGGCGGCCTCGGACGAACGGCCCGCGGCCGAAAGGGCGTCCGCGTAGGCCTCGAAGAGGCGCGGGCTGAAGGAGAAGGCCCTGTTGATGTCGAGCTGGGGGATCTCGAGCTCCTCGACCGCGCCTGCGTGGTCGCCGAGGTCAGAACGCGCACCGGACGCGACGATCGCGAGCTCGACCTTGCCGGCAGCGTCGAGCATGTTCCGCTCCTCCGAACGGGCCAGCTCAAGCGCCTTCTCGGGGCGTCCGAGGCCGCGCTCGCAGTCGGCCATGTGCGGAAGGTGGATGCTTGAGCCCGTGATCCGTCGGAACGTGCGGAACTCGCGGAGTGCGTCGTCGTAGCGGCCCGCCGCGTACGCCGTCATGCCGACGGCCTCCCGCACGGCACCGATCCGGCCACCGCGGCGGCTCGCCGCGAGCGCATGCTGGAACGCGGTCTCGGGATCGAAGTCGATGAGGCGACCAGCCATGACGAGGTGCTTCGCAACCCATTCGGCGCTGCGGCTCTCAAGGGTGCGGAGCTGCGCCATCGTGCCCCGGTCGAGTTCCTTGCCCGTGACGTCCGAGTCGATCTCGGGCGAACGTTCGCGGTCCGCGCGGTTCGAGGCCCTCAGGTCGGCCGGATTGTGCTCGCGGCTGAACGGCGCATCCCGATCCTCCCGCGCCTCGTATCGAGGGCCCGAGTAGCCACCTTGCCCGCCACGGTCATCCCGATCGAACCGCGGACGATCCCCATGGTCCCCATACGGGCGACGCTCACGGTCCGCCTGCGGCCGCTCCGGGCGCTCGGTCCGTTCGCCGAAGGGGCGGCGATTGCCGCGGTCACCGCGGTCACGGTCGCCGTACGGGCGGCGCTCCCCGCGCTGCTCGCGGTCGCCGAACGGGCGGCCCTCGCCGCGCTCGCCCCGGTCGAACCGCGGACGATCCCCACGGTCCCCGTACGGCCGGCGCTCGCCATGCTGCTCGCGGTCGCCGAAGGAACGGCCCCCGCCGCGCTGGTCGCGGTCGCCGTAAGGGCGACGCTCGCGGTCACCAAACGGACGGCCCTCGCGACGCTCGCGGTCCCCGAACGGACGACGCTCGCCACCCTGGCCACGGTCCCCGAACGGACGGCCCCCGCCGCGCTGGTCGCGGTCGCCGTAAGGTCGACGCTCGCCGCGCTGGTCGCGGTCGCCGAAGGAACGGCCCCCGCCGCGCTGCTCACGGTCTCCAAACGGACGACGCTCCCGATCACCAAACGGTCGACGCTCACCGCGCTGCTCACGGTCTCCAAACGGACGACGCTCCCGATCACCAAACGGTCGACGCTCGCCGCGCTGCTCACGGTCTCCAAAGGAACGACCCTCGCCGCGCTCGCCCCGGTCGAACCGCGGACGATCCCCACGGTCCCCATAAGGGCGGCGCTCGCCGCGCTGATCGCGGTCGCCGAATGGACGACGTTCGCGGTCGCCAGCCGGTCGCTGCTCGCGGTCACCGTACGGACGGCCTTCGCCCCGCTGGTCGCGGTCGCCATACGGACGGCGCTCACGGTCGCCGAACGAACGGCCCTCGCCCCGCTGGTCGCGGTCGCCGAACGAACGGCCCTCGCCACCCGAGGAACGGCCTTCGTCACCTTCGCGACGGCGGTCGCGGAACCCGCGAGGCTCACCACCGGAGTTGTTCGTCCTGCGGAAGGCGCCACCCGAACGGTCAGAGCCACGTCCCGAACCGGTCCCGCGACGTGGGCCACCGAACCCCCGTCCGCCCTGACCGCGTCCGAAGTCCTCTGCCATGTGGTTCCTTTCCTCGTGCAGGCGCAAGGTGGCGGCTGCATACAGCGCGGCGATTGGCCGCGATCAACAAATCCTCTGGTGTCCTGCCCGGCTGCGGGCAAAAGCTGACAATCCAGTCTAATGGGGAACTCACCATGTCGGCTGGGCCGTGTGTGGGCCGGGTTGTGCTGTCCCGGGTGGGCCTGGCCTGTGGGCTCGGCCAGTTGTCGTGTTAAGTGTTCGAGGGCCCCACGTCGTCGTGGGGCCCTCGGGTGGTGTTGTCCGGCGGT
>NZ_JAYGGQ010000022.1:0-52400 GCF_034931225.1 Sinomonas terricola | reverse complement strand
ATCCCGGACGCCCAGGAGAAGACCTTCACCACCGCCGACGGCCGCTTCACCGGCACCCGCGCGGACCTGGTCTTCGGCTCGAACTCCGAGCTCCGCGCCCTCGCCGAGGTCTACGCCTCGGACGACGCGAAGGAGAAGTTCGTCGCCGACTTCGTCAAGGCCTGGGCCAAGGTCATGGACAACGACCGCTTCGACCTGAAGAAGTAGGGCCCGGCCCCGGGCTGCCGTAGGTGCCCGCGGTTTCGGACTTTGCCCGCCGCCGAAGCTGAAGGCTGTGTCCGAAACCCGCGGCGGCTCCGGCGGATCAGTGCTTCAGGTCCACCAGCTCCTGCAGCACCTGGTCCGACGTCGTGATGATGCGCGCGTTCGCCTGGAAGCCGCGTTGCGCGACGATGAGGTTCGTGAACTCCTGGGAGAGGTCCACGTTGGACATCTCGAGCGCCCCACCCGTGAGAGTGCCGAAGCCGGGCGTCCCCGCCTGGCCGATTTGCGCGGTCCCCGAGTTCGCGGTGCCGGTGTAGGACGAGTCGCCGGCCTTCTCGAGCCCGCCCGGGTTCGTGAACTTCGCGAGCGCCACGCGGCCCACGGTCTGCTTGAGGCCATTGCTGAACGCGCCGACGAGCGAGCCGTCGCTTCCGAGCGTGAAGGACTCCAACGTGCCCGCGGCCGAGCCGTTCTGGCCGATCGCCGCGATGGTCGTCATGCCTGCGTATCCTGTGACGGTCGAAAGGTCCACGGTGATGCCGCCCACCGCGAGCGAGCCGCCCGACGTGAGCGTGCCATTGGTGAACGCGAGCGAGCCGGTGCCCGTGCTCCCGTTCGCGTCCGCGCCCGCAACGTCCCAGCCCGCGGCGGTCCGCGTGAAGGTGAGAGCCAGATTCCGGCTCACGCCCGCGCCGTCGTACACGCGGACGTCCCGCTCGAGGGTCGCGCCGACGGCGGCGTCCGAGGGCAGGTTCCCGTCGACGGTCGCTGCCGTCGTCGCGACGGCGGGGATCGTCGCGGTGGGCGAGAGGGCGATCGTCCCGAGCGGCGCGCCCGTGTTGACCACTCCGGAAGCATCGGCGGTCCAGCCTTGGAGGAGGCCGCCGTCGGGCGTCACGAGCTGCCCCGACGCATCGAAGCCGAACGACCCCGCGCGAGTGTAGAGCTGCTGGCCCCCGCGGCTCGTCACAAAGAAACCGTCGCCGGAGATCATCATGTCCGTGGCCTTGCCCGTGGACTGGGCTGAGCCCTGGTTGAAGTTGGTGGCGACGGCGGCCACCTTGACCCCGAGGCCGATCTGGGCGGGATTCGTTCCGCCCGTCGTGGGCTGCGGCCCCGAAGCGCCCTGTGTGAGCTGCGAGAGCGTGTCCTCGAACTCCGTCGCGGACCCCTTGAAGCCCACGGTGTTGACGTTCGCGATGTTGTTGCCCGTGACGTCGAGCATGGTCTGGTGGGCGCGGAGGCCGGAAATGCCCGAGTAGAGGGAGCGGAGCATGGTGCTGCCTTTCTGTGGGTTGGGAGGCGGGCCGGGGTGTCAGGCGCCCGTGATACCCGTGATCGCGGTCAGGGGGATGGAAGCGCCGCCCACCGACAACGAGGGCACGCTGCCGCTGTACGAGACCGAGCCCACGGTGCCGCTTCCCGAGGCGCCGCCCGCGGTCAGGTAGGTCACCGAGCGCCCGAGGAGCGCCGCGGCCTCGGACCGCTGCTGCACGGACAGCCCCGACGCGGAGTCCGTCGCGAGCTGGGTGAGCTTCTCCATCATCGAGAGCTGCGTGGTCTGGCTGATCATCGCGTTCGTGTCCATGGGGGAGCTCGGGTCCTGATTCTTGAGCTGCGTGACGAGCAGCGACATGAACACGGTCGAGTCCATGGTCTGCTGCGGCGCGCGCGTCGGCGCCGCGGACGTGAGGCTCGTCGGGCCGACAGGCGCGGCGATGGGGCTGATGCTCATGGTTCTGCTTTCCCTTACGCGAGGATGTCGAGGCCGGTGTCATGGGAACCCGGCGGAGCGGGCGACGCGCGGGCCCCGACGAGGCGCGCAAGGCTCACCCCGGCCGTCTGGCGCCCATGCTGGGTGCCCCGATCCGCGGTGCCGCCGCTCCCGCGCTGCCCGCCAGCGCCGGAATCCTGCGGCGTGCTGCGGCTCGAGAGGTCGAGGCTCGCCCCGATCCCCGAGCTCGCGAGGTCGCGCCGGAGCTCGGGGAGCGCGGCCTGGACGGCGGCCCGCCCGGCGTCCGTGGGCGCGAACAGCTCGACCCGCACGCCGCCCGCGCCGATGTGCGCCTGCACCGTGACGGGCCCGAGATCCTCGGGCGTGACCTTGACGATCATGACGTGCTCGCCCGGCGCCGCGGCCGTCAGCGTGAAGAGCGGCTTCGCAAGCTGGGGCGCGAACGACGGCGGCGCAGGCACCGGCACGCCTTGGGCGGCCTCAAGAACGACGGCGCCTCGCGTCGCGTACGGCGCGGGAGGAGCGAACGACGGCGGGAGTCCGGCCGACGGTGCCTGGGGTGCGTCGGCAGAGCTCGCGGTCTCGCGACGCCCCGACGCGGCGCCCGCGGCGAGGGCCGGCTGCCAGTCGCTGCCCGACGCGGGAGGGGCCACGGAACCAGCCGGGATTCCGGCGGCCCCGGGCGGGCCCGCCACGCGATCCGCCCCCGCCGGGATCAGCGCTCGAGCGCCACCGGCGGCTCCAACACCTCCGGCCGCTCCAGCGCCTCCGGGCGCCGCGGGATCGAGGCCACCCGCACCGGCACCCGTGCCGAGGGCCGCACTGCCACCCGCACTGGCGCCCGCGCCGTGGACCGCACTGCCACCACCCGCACCAGCGCTGCCGACGGCGTCGGCGCCCTCCTGCCCCCTAGGAACCGCGCCCGGGCCTAACCCGACGGACCCCAACGTTCCGGTCCCCGAAGCTGGCGAGGCGGCGCCGTCGTCCACACCGATCCCACCGGCAGCCACCGCATCTCCGACCATCACCCCAGCCGTCGAAAGCCCGGCCGCGCCCACGGCGCCGGGAAACGGCCCGCTGGGATCGGGCACGCGTGAACCTGTGCCCTCCTGCCCCGGCAGCTCCGTCCGCATCACGCCCGCCCCCGGCAGGCCCGGCCCCCCGGCCGCCACCAACGCGCTGGCCGACCCGGGCGTTGGCTCTCCTCCCCCACCGTTCGCGTCGAGGCGCGGCACGAGGCCCGCGCACGAGGCGACCAGCAGCGGATCCTGCGCGTCGGACGGCGCGGTGGCGGCGCCGTCGTCGTCCGTCGTGTCAGCCCGCGCTCCCTCGGGACGCACGCGGTCGTGCCGAGGTGCCGCACCGTCGGCGCCGCGGCCTCGCGCGAGCGATCCGGCGTCCATCCCCGCGAGCGCCGCGGCGAACGCGCCAGCGGAGTCCCGGCCGGAGGCCGAGCCGGCAGCCGACCCGGACGAGCCCGCGGGCTGCGCGACGGGCGGGGCGACGGTCATCGACGTCATGCGGCACCTCCGAGTCCAGCGGCGATCTGGCGGGCGGCCGGCTCCCAGGCCGCGTACGCGTCCGGGTAGGCCGAGCGCTGGACGGCCTGGTCCGCGACAGTGACCGGGAGGCTCTGCCAGCCCGGAATCGCTGTGAGGCGATCGAGGAACATATCCGTGGACCGCACGGGATCCATCGCGTCCGCGACCGTGCCCCA
The DNA here is from genome assembly GCF_034931225.1 of Sinomonas terricola. Classification (NCBI taxonomy): domain Bacteria; kingdom Bacillati; phylum Actinomycetota; class Actinomycetes; order Micrococcales; family Micrococcaceae; genus Sinomonas; species Sinomonas terricola. The sequence continues at coordinate 48,744 of NZ_JAYGGQ010000022.1, read as the reverse complement.
CGAGAACTGGCTCCCGTTGACCTGCTGCTGGAACAGCCCGACCGAGAAGCCGTCGGTGCCACGCGCGGACGGGTCGGGCGCAAGGGCCTGCGAGCCGGGCACCTTGGGGTTCCAGTACATGCGCAGCGACGATTCCTGCAGGGCCGTCGAGACGGCGGCGACCGCGGCCTGCGCGGGAAGCCCGCGAGCGCGCACCTCGCCCACGATCGCCCGCGCGTAGCCGAGCTGGGTCGCGTCGAGCCCCGCGACGCCGTGCCGTGCCGCGCCCGGCCTGTCCGGCAGCGGCCCGTCCGGCACGATCCGGCGGATTGCGGTGAGGCTCGCGTGCTGCTCCCACGCGTCCCGAACCTGGATCGTCTTGCCGGGCTCGGGCGCGTCGATGGCCTTGCCGTTGCCGAGGTAGATGGCCACGTGCTCGCCGCCGAAGCTCACGAGAAGGTCTCCCGGGCGGGCGTCGGCGAGCGACGCAACCGGCGTCCCCTCCCGCATCTGGTCGTGCACGACGCGCGGGAGCCGGATCCCGAGGTCGGCGTAGACCCGCTGGACGAACCCGGAGCAGTCCATCCCCGTGGCGGGATCCGTCCCGCCCCACACGTAGGGCACGCCGACGTAGCGCTGCGCGTCGGCGGCGACGGCGTCCCCGGTCACCCCGGCGCCCGTGGCCCCGGTGTCGCCCGCCCCGACGGCGCCCGCGAGCGCGGCGCCGAACGCGCCCGAGGCGCTGCCGAGGGCGTCCGACGACGACACGCGGCCCGCCATGCGAGTCCCCGCGGGCGTGTGCGACGGGTCGAGCCGGCCGAGGGCCGACTGGATCTCGTTGATCCGGCCGATCGCGGCGTCGAGTGTCACGGTGTTACCCCTGTGTCGCCACGATCCCCGCCGGGCCGGGCGCCGGACCCGAGGTCGTCAAGGAGACCCTGCTCGGCCGCGAGGTCCGCGGCCGCCACGGCGTCGGCGTGGCGGGCCTCGAGCTTCTCGAGCCCGATCGTCCGGGCGCGGGCCGCTCCGAACTCGAGCAGTGCCTCGTCGCGTTCGGCGTCGGCGAGCTCGGCAAGGGCGTGGAGTTCGGCGAGCATGCCGAGCGAGGAGGCTCGCGCGGCGGCGACCGCGCGCAGGGCAGCCGCGCCGTCGACGTCGGACGAGATCCGCTCGGCCTCCGCCCTCGCCGCGTCCTCGCGCGCCGACAGGGCGCGGAGGCGCGCGTTGGCGGCGCCGAGCCGCGCGGCGGCCTGATCCTGCTCGAGGCGGCGGAGCCGCAGGAGCCCCGCGAGCGGGAACTGGGGGTTCATCGGGCACCTCCGAGGGTCGCGTCGAGCCGCGCGAGACGATCCCAGGCCTCGGGGCTCGGCGTGCGGTCGTCAAGGGGCTGGCGGAGGAACTCGCCGATCTCGGCCTCGTGGGCGAGGGCCGCGTCGACGAGCGGGCTGCTCCCTCGCTGGTAAGCGCCCACGTCGATGAGGTCCTGCGCGGCCTTCCGTGCGGCGAGCACGCGTCGGAGGCCCGCTGCGAGCTCGGTGCGCTCGGGCGGGTTCACCTTCGCCGCGACGCGTGAGACCGAGCCGAGCACGTCGATCGGCGGGTAGTGGCCGCTCACGGCGAGGCGCCGGTCGAGGACCAGGTGGCCGTCGAGGATCGAGCGAGCGGCATCGGCGACGGGCTCGTTGTGGTCGTCGCCGTCGACGAGGACCGTGTAGATGCCGGTCACCGAACCCGCCTCGGCCGTGCCTGCGCGTTCGAGGAGCCGTGCGAGGAGGGCGAAGGTCGACGGCGGGTAGCCGCGGGTCGCGGGCGGCTCGCCCGCGGAGAGCCCGATCTCGCGCTGAGCCATCGCGACGCGTGTGAGCGAATCCATCATGAGCAGCGCGTGGGCGCCGCGGTCGCGGAAGGACTCGGCGATGCGGGTCGCCGTGAACGCGGCGCGGCGCCGCATGAGGGCGGGCTCGTCCGACGTCGCGACGACGACGACCGCGCGAGCGAGCCCCTCCGGGCCGAGGTCGTCGTCGAGGAACTCGCGGACTTCGCGGCCGCGCTCCCCCACGAGCGCGATGACGGAAACCTCTGCCTGCGTGCCGCGCGCGATCATCGACAAGAGCGAGGACTTCCCGACACCCGACCCCGCGAAGAGGCCCAGGCGCTGGCCGCGCCCGAGCGTCACGAGGGTGTCGAGCGCGCGCACGCCGGTCTCGAGTGGCGCGTCGATGCGCGCTCGGTCCATTGCGCGCGGTGCCTCGCGGTCGAGCGGGACGCGTTCGACGGCGCCGAGCGGCCCCTTCCCGTCGATGGGCCGGCCGAGGCCGTCGAGCACCCTCCCGAGCAGGCCCGCGCCGGTCGGGACGACGTCGCCGCCTCGCCGCGCGCGCACAGGGTCGCCCGGGCGGAGGCCGGTGATGCGGCCGAGCGGCATGCACGTGGCCCGACCCCGCGCGGAGGCGACGACTTCCGCTTCGGTGGCGGCGCCGTCGTCGTTCGTCACGACGACGAGGTCGCCGACGGCACACGGCAGCCCGGCTGTTTCGAGGCCCAGCCCGAGCACCGAGGTGACCACTCCGACGCGCTCTGGCGCGGCCGCCTCAAGCGCCGCAGCGAGGCCCCTCACGCGCACTCCTCGGCGAGCGCCTCGGCCGCACGCGCAAGCGCCGTCCCGATCCGAGCGTCAAGCTCGCCATCGGGATAGACAGCGACGGCGTCGCCGCGCGCGAGCGTCGGGTCTGCGACGAGGACGACGGCGGGCGGCGCGCCGGGCGATGTGCCGGCGTCGGGCGCGCCCTCGCGCAGACCCTCAAGGAGCGCAAGATCGTCGGGGTGCAGCCGCACGCGGAGGACGCTCGCGGCATCCGGGGCGGACAGCGCGCGCTCGAGCGCGGCGCGGGCGGCGCGCGGGGCGTCGCTCAGCTCGCGCCCGAGCACGGCCTCGGCGAGGGCGACGGCGGCCGCGGCGAGCTGGGCCTCCGCCTCGGAAAGGACCGGGGCGACACGCTGCGCGAGGGCGTCCGCGGCGGTGTCGAGAACGGTGACGGCCCGCTCGACCCGCTCGCGGCCGGCCGCGAGGATGGTGGCGAGTTCGGCGTCGTGCTCCGCGCGCCGCGCCCGTGCCTCGGCCTCGGCGCGGCGCAGCCCGGCGGCGTAGCCGGCCGCGTGACCGCGCGTGAAGCCCTCGGACTCCCCCGGCGCGCGGAGGGCGGGGAAGACGACGGGCTGAACCTCCGTGCGAGGCTCGGCAAACAGCTCAGTAGACAAGGTCGTCCTCCTCCCCGCGGCGCACGGTGATCGCGCCCGACGCCTCGAGCTCGCGGATGGCCCGGACGATCGACGCGCGGGCCTCCTGCACCTCGGAAGCCCGGACGGGCCCGACGGCGGCGATCTCGGACTGGAGGATCTCGCGATTGCGGTCGGAGACGTTGCCGTTGATCGCGTCGAGCACGGGCTGTGCCGCCCCTTTCATGGCGCGCGCGAGGACGCCCGCGTCGACGCCACGGAGGATCTGCTGGATGTCGCGCCGCTCGAGCTTGACGATGTCCGCGAACGTGAGCATCTTCGAGCGGACCTCCTCGGCGAGCTCGGGATCGCGCTCGTGGAGGCCGTCGAGGACCGTGCGCTCGGTCGCGATGTCGGAGCGGTTGATGATGTCGACGAGGGGCTGCACCCCGCCGAGGATCTCGACCTGCCGGCGCCCCGGGGCGAGCGCGGTCCCGGTGCGTGCCCTGAGGCTCTCGGCGACGATGCTCACGGCCTCTGGCGTCGCGGAGCCCATCGTCGCGAGGGCCTGGGCGACGTCGATCGCCTGGCCCTCGCCGAGGCCGGCCATGACGGCGGAGGCCCTGTCCGGCCGCAGATGCGCGAGGACGAGGGCGATGGTCTCGGGGAGCTCGCCGTCGAGGAGCGTGAGGAGCTGAGAGGGGTCCACGGACTCGAGGAATTCGAACGACTTGCCCGCCATCGTCGAGGCGAGGCGGCCCATGACGCCCGCGGCCCTGTCCGCCCCGAGCGAGGATTCGAGGAGGCCGGCGGCGAGCTCGCGCCCGCCGCGGGTCGTGCGCCGCCCGGCCACCGCGATCTCGTGGAACTCGGCGATGACCTCCTCGGAGAGGGCCGGATCGACGCGGCTCAGCCGCACGATCTCCGCCGCGACGTCCTCGGCCTCGGCCTCGCTGAACTGGGCCATGACCTTCGCCGCGTTCTCGGGGCGCATCTGCATGAGCACGATCGCGACCTTCTGCGTGCCCGTGAGGGTCGCCATCGGGCTCATACGGGCTGCCTCTCGTCCATGAGCCCGCGCAGGTACTCGGCCGTCTTCTGCGGGTCCGTCGCGCCGAGGCGGTCGATCTGGGCGCGGCGCCGCTCGGCGTCGAGCACCTCGACGGCGGGATCGGGAAGCGCGGGGAGCTGTTCCGCGACGGGGAGCGCCGCCGTCGCCGGAGCCTCGATCGCGATGGGCTCCTCGATCTCGTCGAACACGATGCTCGCGCCGACGTCGAGGGGCTCGCGGATCGCCCCGCGGCGGGCCCGCAGCCACGCGATGGCCGCGGCCGCGAGGATCGCGAGCAGCGCGATCGCCGCCCACATGATGTTCGTCCACATGGCCGCCTGCGCCTTCGCGGCGTCGTCGGCCTGCGCCTGCGCGAGCTGGGCCTTGGCCTGGTCCGCGGCCGCCGTGCTGAACGGGACCACCTGCATCGAGAGCACATCGCCGCGCGCCGTGTCGATCCCTGCCGCGGCGGAGACGAGCGCGTTGAGGTTCTGGATGTTGAGGCCGTTCGCCGCGGCCTGGTTGATCGCGACGGAGACGGACTGGCGCTTGAGCGCGCCCGCGGGGACCGTGCGATCCTCGGTCACCTTGTTGACGGCATTGTCCCGCGTGTCCGTCGTCGAATCGTACGTGCCGTTCTGTCCTGCACCACCCACGCCGCCCGAACCCCCGCCGGACGGGACGGCGATGTTGTCCGGCCCCAGCACGCCCGATGCCCCCGAGCCCCCGGTTCCCGTGTACTTCTCGGACTTCGAGGACTGGCTCAGAGGGGCCGTGTCCTTCGAGCTCGAGAACGTCTCCGACTTCTGCTGCGCGGATTCCTGGTTGACGTCGGGGATGACCGCGACCGTCGCATTGCCCGGCCCGACCACGCGATCGAGCACGGCCTGCACGGCCGCCTGCGTCCGCACCTGGTAGTCCGCTGCTTGCTTCGCACCGTTCCCGGACGTCCCGGCCCCCACCGCGGAGAGCACGTTCCCCTGCGAGTCCACGACCGAGACGTTGGCCGGCTTGAGGCCCTGGACCGCGGCTGAGGTGAGGTGGACGATCGCGTCGACCTTGTCGCTCGCGAGGGCCATGCCCGGCTGCGTCTGCACGAAGACGGACGCGGTCGGATCCTGCTGCTGGGACGTGAAGACCGTCTTCTCGGGGATCGCGAGCTGCACCGTCGCGGCCCGGACCCCGTCGAGGTGCGAGATCGTCGTGCCGAGCTCGCCCTCGATGGCCCTCTTGTACGTCACGTTCTGCTGGAACTCCGAGGACGTGACGCCCATCTTGTCGAGGAGCGAATACCCCGTTGCCGGGGCCGCGGGAAGGCCCGCGGAGGCGGCCCTGAGCCGCTCGTCGTACACCTTGTCCTGCGGGACGAGGACGGTGGCCCCGCCGTCGGCCAGCTGATACGGCACGTTGTCCTTGCCGAGCTGCTGCACGACGGCGCTCGCGTCCGAGCTCTGCAGGCCCGTGAAGAGCGGCGCGTAGCTCGGCTTCGTGAGCCACGAGACGAGCGCGGCCGATCCGAGGGCGAGGACCGCCAATCCGATGATCGCGACGGTGCGCTGGCCGAGCGTGAAGCCCCTCACGGTCGCGGAGAAGCGGCGGAACGCGGCGGTGGCAAACGGCGGCATCAGCCCTGCATCCTCATGATCTCGTTGAACGCGTCGACGCCCTTGTTGCGGACGGTGGCCGCGAGCTCGAGCGTCACCTGGGCGCGAGTGGCGGCAAGCGTGGCCTTGTGGATGTCATCGAGGTTCCCGGTCACGGCCTGCACGGCGAGCTGGTTCGACGTCGACTGGAGCTGCTGGAGGTTGTCGACGGCGCCCGCGAGGCTCGCCGCGAAGTCGCCGCCCGCCGTCGTCGGCCCTGGCGCGAACGACGGCGGGGTCCCCTGCGCCGCTTGGGCGGCGTAACCCTCGAGCGGGCCCCCCAGGGAAGAGATCGGTGCGACGCTCATGCCTGCTTCCCGATCTGGAGCGCGGCCTCGTAGATGTCCCGCGCCCGGTCCACGACCTGGGCGTTCGCCTGGTACCCGCGCTGCGCCATGATGAGCGCCCCCATCTGCTCGTTGAGGTCGATGTTTGGGTACCGCACGTAGCCGTCCTTGTCCGCTAGCGGGCTGTCGGGCTGGTAGACGAGGCGGCCGGTCGCGTCGCCCTCGGGCGTGCCCTTGATGTAGACGCCGCTCGTGCCGGGCCCTGCCTGCGCCTCGATGTACCGGGCCTGGAACGCGGGCCCGCTCGTCGGGGCTGCCGTGTTGACGTTGGCCAGATTGTCCGAGATCGCGTCGAGCCACTTGCGGTGCACGGTGAGCGCAGTGCCCGCGATGCCGATCGTGTCGAAAGTCATTCTGCTGCCCTCACGCGGTCCGCATCGCCGTGCGCAGCCCCGAGAACTCCGCTCCCGCCGCCTGCGAAGCGAACTGGAACCGGAGCACCGTGTCGATGTTCGAGAGCGTCTCGGTGTCGAGGTTCACGTTGTTCCCGTCGAGCCGCGTGGGCTCGAGCGACGTCGCAGTGGTCGCGGCGGCGTGCCCGTCACCCGCCTGCACGGAAGCGGCCAGGGCGTCCTCGAACCGGACCCGCTTGGCGTGGTAGCCGGGCGTGTTGACGTTGGCGATGTTGTCGGCGATGGCCTGCTGGCGCAGCGAGAGGCCGTCGAGTGCGCTTGAGAGCGCGGCAGAGGTCACAGAATCGAGCACACAATCCTGCCTGGGGTACGAATGGTGCCGGCCGGTCCGTGGCCAGAGTGTCGAGCAGTCCGTGCTCAGTGGGGACTATCGGCAACGAGCTGCGAACGGTTAGCAGCAGGCGCCGCCGGACGGCGGAGCGCGTCGGCAAGGCAGTGGTCGTGCGCCGTCCGGGCTGTTTCCGATCCATTGCGGGGCGTCCGGGCCGAACTTAGACTGCGCGCAAAAGGGAGGAGCAGGAGCATCGTGACTGCGCGGTATCACTTCATCAGCACCTTTCGATTCGACGGCGCTCTCGATCCGGTGTGGACCGAACTCATGGAAGTCGAGCAATGGCCGCAGTGGTGGCCATGGCTGAAACGCGTCGAGGTTCTGCGAGCTTCTGTCGGCGACGGCGTAGGGGCTGTGTATCGCAACACGGTGCGCGCGCCAGCCGGGTACGGCTTCGTCTACGAGACCGAAACCACCGCCGTCGAGCCACGCCGGCTGATTGACGCGCGGTCGTCCGGAGACCTCGTAGGCAGAGGGCGTCTCGCCGTCGAGTCATCCTCTGGCTCCGAGTTCACGTTGCGGTTCGCTTGGCTGGTGGAGACCCCGAAACTCTGGATGCGGGCGTTGGCGCCCATCGCACGCCCCGCGTTCACCTGGAATCACGGGTGGATGATGAACGCCTTCGGTGCAGGTCTGGCCGATCGATCGGGCGCCCGCCTCGTCTCATCGGAACACACCACCATCAAGCCGGGCCGTCCGGGCTTCTGGATCATGCCCGAATTCGGCGGCAACACAGACCCGAACGCCAAGGCCGACGAGGTGTAGCGCGTGGCCCGGGGCGCCTCACGAACGGACACCTGACCTTGCGCAGTCTTGTCGGGGTTTCTTGGCCGCGTTAGCCTGCAGCAGGGATCTTGGTCGAGGGGCATCCGAAGGAGGCGAGTCGACCTTGGCAAACAGCACAAGGCTAGGACATGCGCAGGCGTACGCGACCATGCCCGCCCAAGATATTGACCGGGCGCGGCGGTTCTATTCCCAGACGCTGGGCCTTGTTCCAACCGACGATACGGCGGACGGCCTGACGTACGAGCTGGGCCAGGGCAGTCGGCTGCTGGTCTTCCCGAGTTCGGGCAAGGCAAGCGGAGACCACACCCAAATCGCCTTCTCGACCGCAGACGTCGAAGCCGCGGTGGAGGAGCTCCGCTCTCGGGGAGTCCAGTTCGAGGAATACGATCTGCCCGGTCTCAAGACCGTGAACGGCATTGCCGACATGGGTGGGCGACGCTCCGCGTGGTTCCACGACTCTGAGGGCAATCTGCTCGCCGTCACTCAGCCCAGCTGAATCAAGCTGTCATAGTCACGTGGGAGCTTAGAACGGTGGCGGTGGGTCGCCTTCGGGGTAGGTGACGTATCTCCGGCCGGAAGGCGCGGTCCACTCGAGGGTCCCGGGCGGCGGGGAGGCTCCCCGGCTGGCGGTGCGGGCGCTGGGGGTGCCGGGCACGTCGGGGGGTGCGGGGTCGGCGGGGTCGTCTGGGACACGGGTGGTTGCGGGGTCGGCGGGGGCGGTGCCGGCCTGGCGGACCTCCCAGTGCCCGAGGGTCTTGAGCCGATGGTGCTGCGGGCACAGCAGGGCGAGGTTGCCCGTGTCTGTCGCGCCGCCCTCGGACCATTCCCGGGTGTGGTCCGCCTCGGTGGCGGCCGCGGGCTTGTCGCAGCCGGGGAATCTGCAGGCCCGGTCGCGGGCCCCGAGGAAGCGGCGCATCGCCGGGGTCGGGGTGTAGCGCCGCCTGCCCAAGGCGAGCGGGGCGCCGGTGCCGGGCTCGACGCAGAGCCGGGACCACGTCGCGGCCTCGGCGGCCAGCAGCCGCACCGCGCCGGCGTCGATCGGCCCGTAGCCGACGATCTCCCCCGGTGCGTCCTCCCCCGCGTCGTCCTCGCCCGGGGCGTCGGCCCCCCGCGTGAGGGTGCGGGCCGGGACGGTGACGATCAGCTCGGTGCGCACCCCGCCCAGCGGGGAGGAGCCGGTGCCGGCGAGGAGGTCCGCGAGGGCGTCGGCGCGCAGCTGGCCGAGGGTGCGCTCCTCGCCCGGGCCCTGCAGGGACCGGGCGATGGCCTCAAGCCGGGTGTCGATCGCGGCCCCGGCCTCCAGCGGCAGGTACGCGCTCAGCCAGCACATCCCCTCATGGTCCGGCTCGAGATCGACCCGCCGGTGGGCGGCCGCCCGCTCCTTCCGCACCACCAGGGGCTCGCCCGCGTGCCTCTCCGCCAGGCGGCGCAGGCGCCGCCTCAGCGCCCCCTGGGCGGGGATGCCCTCCGAATCGGGCGGGTTGGCGATGGCCGCCGCCTCGGCGGCGAACTCGTCGAGCCGCTCCGGGGGCACGGGGGCGGCGGCGTCGAGGATCGCGGCCGCGCGGCGGCGCGGCAGGGCGCCGGAGGCCATCCCCTCCAGCACCGGCGCCCACGGGGCCTTGGTGACGGCGAGGGCCTCGGCGACCGCGGCGGAGGCCGTGCGCTGGGAGATCCGCAGGGCCGCGGCCAGCTCCGACGCGGCCACAGTGGGGGCGTCCAGCCTGCGCGCGGGGTCCTCCGAGGAGCCGCCCACGGCCGCGGTCAGCGCCGCGAGGGTGACCGCCCTGCGGGCCTCGAGCCGCGCCTGCGCCGCATCGATGCGCTCCAGCTCAGCGACAAGCCCGTCGGCGCGCTCTGCCCGCGCCCGCGCCATGAGCGCCGCCGGGGGAAGCGCCGCCTCCCACAGGAACTCGGCCTCCGGGTCCTCCTCGCCCAGCCCGTCGAACGCCTCGAACACGGACGGGTCCACGGCCGGGGGCTCGACCAGCCGCGCCAACGGATCCCCATAGAAGTCCCAGCCCACCGCGCCCAACGGATCGGCACCCCACGGCCCCGCGCCCGGCCGATCCGCGCCCAACAGATCCGCGCCCAACAGATCCGCGCCCAGCCGTCCCGCGCCCCGCGGATCCGCGCAAACGCGGTCCCCCTCCACGGGGCTCAGGACCTCCTCGACGATCATGGAACGAGTCTCCCCGAGGGGTCCGACAAACTAAGCGCCCCGCCCCGCGAGGATCGCATCCGTGAGACCCGCCTTGAGTCACCCCTCAGGCACGGCATTCGCCTGAGACCCAAGGCAGCCGCCGCCTCCGTCGTTCCCAGAGGAGTCCCGTCCTGACTCGACTGGGGCGGGCGGGCGAGCGCGAGCGGCCCTCTGTCATCCGCGATCCCGAGCCGCGGAACAGTCGCCCCGGCGCGAGCGTGACCTGTGATTCTGCCGCGGCGCGCGGCCAATGAAGCGCCCAAGACAGCCCGCGCCGCCCAAAGGACAGCGGTCCCGCCAGGTGTAGTCCGTCAGGCCACCGGCTGGGGCGACGTCAGACGCGTGAGGGCGTCGACGTCGCGCACGGCCCCCTTGTCCGCCGAGGTCGCCATCGCAGCGTACGCGCGCAGCGCTGCCGAGACGGCCCGCTCGCGGTTCGCCGGGTGGTAGCCCGTGGTCGCCTCGAGACGTTCGCGGCGGGCGTCGAGCTCGGCCGCGTCCACGAGCAGCTCGAGCGAGCGGCTCGGGATGTCGATACGGATGAGGTCGCCGTCCTCGACGAGGGCGATCATGCCGCCCGAGGCCGCCTCCGGCGAGATGTGCCCGATCGAGAGCCCCGAGGTTCCGCCCGAGAAGCGGCCGTCCGTGATGAGCGCGCACTTCTTGCCGAGGCCGCGACCCTTGAGGAACGACGTCGGGTACAGCATCTCCTGCATGCCCGGCCCGCCCTTGGGGCCCTCGTAGCGGATGACGACGACGTCGCCCTCCTTGACCGTCTTGTCGAGGATCTTCGAGACGGCCTCCTCTTGCGACTCGCACACGACAGCTGGTCCCTCGAAGGTCCAGATCGACTCGTCGACGCCTGCGGTCTTCACGACGGCGCCATCCACAGCGATGTTCCCCCGCAGCACGGCGAGGCCGCCGTCCTTCGAGTACGCGTGCTCGGCGGAGCGGATGCAGCCGCCCTCGGCGTCCGTGTCGAGCGACGTCCACTCGCTCGACTGCGAGAACGCCGTCGCGGAGCGCTGCCCGCCGGGCGCGGCGTGCCAGAGCCGCTGCGCTTCCTCGGTCGCCTTGCCGCTGCGGATGTCCCATGCGTCGAGCCAGGACTCGAGGTCCGGGGAGTGGACCGAGTGCACGTCCGTGTGGAGCAGGCCCGCGCGGTGAAGCTCGCCGAGCAGCGCGGGGATGCCGCCCGCGCGGTGCACGTCCTCCATGTAATACGTCTTGCCCTTCGCGACGTTCGGCGCGACCTTCGCGAGGCACGGCACGCGGCGGGACTTCGCGTCGATCTCGGCGAGCCCGTACTCGACGCCGGCCTCCTGCGCAGCGGCGAGGAGGTGCAGGATCGTGTTGGTCGAGCCGCCCATCGCGATGTCGAGCGCCATCGCGTTGTCGAATGCGGCGGCGGTCGCGATCGAGCGCGGGAGCACGGAGGCGTCGTCGTCCGCGTAGTAGCGCGTGGCGAGGTCGACGACGGCGGCGCCCGCCTTCTCATACAGCGCCTTGCGCGCGGTGTGGGTTGCGAGGAGGGAGCCGTTGCCCGGGAGCGAGAGGCCGATCGCCTCGGTGAGGCAGTTCATCGAGTTGGCCGTGAACATGCCGGAGCACGAGCCGCACGTGGGGCACGCGTTCTCCTCGATGAGCTGGATGTCCGCGTCGGAGATCGACTCGTCAACCGCGTCGGAGATCGCGTTGACAAGGTCGAGGGAACGGACCGAGCCGTCGCTGAGCGTCACGCGACCGGCCTCCATCGGCCCGCCGGAGACGAAGATCGTGGGGATGTTGAGGCGCAGCGCGGCCATGAGCATCCCAGGCGTGATCTTGTCGCAGTTGGAGATGCACACGAGAGCGTCCGCGCAGTGCGCGTTGACCATGTATTCAACCGAGTCGGCGATGAGATCGCGCGAGGGCAGCGAGTAGAGCATGCCGCCGTGGCCCATCGCAATGCCGTCGTCGACGGCGATCGTGTTGAACTCGCGCGGGACGGCGCCGGCCGCCTTGATCGCCTCGGAGACAATGCGGCCCACGGGGGCGAGGTGCGTGTGGCCGGGCACGAACTCCGTGAAGGAGTTGGCGACGGCGATGATCGGCTTCCCGATGTCGGAATCGGCGACGCCGGAGGCGCGCATCAGTGCGCGGGCGCCGGCCATGTTGCGGCCGTGGGTGACTGTACGAGAGCGGAGGATCGGCATTGGACCAATCAATCACGCGCGCGCGGGCGCATGCCAGTGGCCGCTGCTACTAGTAGTGAGAGTGCTAGCGTTGAGGCGTGGACCGCCTCGACGCCGTGGATCCCGCCGAGGAGCGGCGCAAGGAGCTCGGCGCCTTCCTGCGCAAGCGGCGCGAACGCCTCGTGCGCGCCGACTTCGACCTGCCTCCCGCAGGCCGCGGGCGCACGCTCGGGCTGCGCCGGGAAGAGGTCGCGTTCCTCTCGGGCGTCTCCGTCACGTGGTACTCATGGCTCGAGCAGGGTCGGGACATCAACCCCTCGCGCCAGGTGCTCGACGCCGTCGCCGTCAACCTCCGCCTGAGCGCCCCCGAACACGACTACATCCTCGGCCTGTGCGGCCTAGCCCCCGCGCCGCGGGCCACGCCGTCGGCCCCCGAGCCCGTCCCTGCCCACGTGCAGCACCTCCTCGAGGCGCTCGACCCGACGCCAGCGTTCGCGCTCACCTCGACGTGGCACATCGGCGCCTGGAACCGCGGCTACGAGGCGCTGTTCCCGGGCATCACGAGTGTTCCCGCCCGCGACCGCAACCTCCTGCGCCTCACGTTCACCGACCCCTATGTGCGCGGCATGCTGCCCGACTGGGAAGTCACGAGCCGAAGCTTCCTCGCCGACTACCGCGCCGGGGCCGGCTCCCACACCGACCGCTCGGCGCACGTCGAGCTCGTGACGCGTCTCCGCGAGGAGAGCGAGGACTTCGCCCGGGCCTGGGACGACCACGAAGTGCGGCGATTCGCCTCGCGCGCCCGCACGTTCCTGCACCCGGTCGCGGGGCGGCTCGAGTTCGAGCAGCACCAGCTCGTCCCGTCGGACGCACCGAGCCTGCGGATCATCGCCTACCTGCCAGCGCCTGGCACGGACACCCGCGAGCGCATGGCCGAGCTCGTCGCGTCGACGCGGACATGACGACGGGGTGCTGCTGACCAGGTCTCACAGGAGCACGACAGGTTCCCTCTGTACGGTCCTGCGGATGGGCGTACAACCGAAACCCACCGCGGTCGCGGATGATGTGCCGAGCTGGCGACTCACCGAGAAACGGGCGAAAGCGGAGACCCTAGCCATCTTCGCCGTCTTCGCCCTCTACGCGGCCTTCCTGCTGAAGCTGCTTCTCTTCTCTCGTGCACCGGGTTCGGAGAGATCGATCAATCTCATCCCGTTCGCAAGTATCGCGGAATATGCGTTCAGCCACTCTCCCGGGACCGAGAGAGCGGCGTTCGCCAACGTCGTCGGGAACATCCTGATCTTCATCCCGCTCGGAGTGTACGCATCGTGGCTCCGACGTCGGGCAGCCGCATGGCTCACCATGCTCATAGTCGCCTCGGTCAGCGTCGCCGCAGAGATCATCCAGGGCGTGTTCGCAGTGGGCGCATCGGACATCGACGACGTGATCCTGAACTGCGTCGGAGGACTCATCGGAATGCTCGTATTCTGGCTGCTCTCCGCGATCCTGCGCGAGCGATCTCGAGTACGGACCGCGATGGCCGTGTTGTCACTGCTTTCGATGCCAGTGTGGTGCTACTTCCTCTTCATCATCCGACTGCACATGTGAACACAGGCCCAACAATCCCCCCGCAGCGAAGTGCCAGCACGCGCAACCGCCGGGATCTCACCCCTCCCGCAACCCGCCCGCCATCGCCGCGAGCGCGCGGTCGAGCTCCTCGTCCGTGACGCCGCCGAAGCCCACGACGAGCCCGGTGAGCGGGCTGCTCCGCGCATACGAGCTGAGGAGGTTGACCTCAAACCCGGCCTCCCGGGCGGCAGCCCGCGCCCGCAGCGCTTGAGCCTCCGGCATGAGCCAGCACGAGTACATCCCTGCGAGCGGGCCGGCGGGCGTCGCATAGGGAGACAGGGCCGCCGCAACCCGAGGTGCCCGTTCGGCGTACACCCGCCGCGCTGCCTTGACGGCCTTGTCGAGCCAGCCGTCGCGCAGGAGCGTGAGGAGCGCCCGCTGGGAGGGCCAGGCCGCGCCCGCATGGGTGACCTCCCGCCGTCGGACGATCGCCTCGAGCACGTCGGGCGGCGGGACGAGCCAGCCGAGGCGCAAGGTGGGGATCACAGACTTCGCCGCGGTCCCGACGTAGGCCACCCGCTCGCGGTCGAGGGCCGCGAGCGCAGGGACGGGCGCGACGTCGTACCGGAACTCCGAGTCGTAGTCGTCCTCGATGACGAGGGCATCGGCGGAGCGGGCGGCGTCGAGCAGTGAGAGCCGCTCGGCGGCGGGCATGACGCGGCCGAGCGGATGCTGATGGGCGGGGGTCACGTACGCGGCCGCGAACCCGGTCAGCGATTCGACGGGCCCGCCCGCCGGGAGATCGACGACGTCGCGGCCGAACGAGCGCGCGGTCTCGACGGCGGCCCGGTAACCCGGGTCCTCGATGCCCACGGGGCCGGGCGGCAGCTCGGGAAGGAGCTGCCGTAGCGCGTCGGTGGTCCCGGCGGTCACGATGATCGCGTTGGGGTCCACGGTGAGGCCCCGGGTCCGTGCGAGGCGGGCAGCAAGCGCCTCACGGAGCTCGGGGAGACCTCGGGGATCGTCGTAGCCGCGCGGCGGCACCGACGTGGAGACCTCGCGCCAGGCCCGCCGCCAGCCCGCAAGTCCGCGCGGATCGGTCCACGGCGTCCCGGCGTCGAGCCGCACGAGGCCTCTGGGACGCGGCGAAGGAGCCGACGCCGGCGCGAGCGGGCGCGGTCCTGCTCCCGGCGGGGACGCGACGTACGTCCCGGCGCCGCGCCTGGTCTCGACCCAGCCCTCGGCGACGAGCTGTTCGTAGGCGAGCTCGGTCACGCTCCGCGAGACGCCGAGGTCCGCCGCGAGCGAGCGGCTCGAGGGAAGCCTGTCGCCGCGCGCAAGGGTTCCGGCGAGGATGAGCTCGCGGATCTGCGCCGAAAGCTGCGCCGGAAGGGGCGCCTCGCTCGCACGGTCCAGTCGGAGGGGGAGGGCCTGCATCAGAAGTGTCCTGTCATTCTGCTTGAGAATTGGCCCGTGCCAACAGGCCACTTGGATTCGATGATAGTCATCATGAACACGCTCTCCCCGACGCCCCGAACCCAAGTGAACCGCGGCAAGAACCGCGCCGTGCTGGATCGCAGCGCCCTCCACGACTTCCTCTCGGACGCTCTCCTGGCCCACCTCGGCGTCATCGCGGGAAGCCATCCCGTGGTGCTCCCGACGGCTTTCGGCGTGAACCTCGACGGCCCCGACGACGGCGGAACGCTCTACCTCCACGGCTCGGTCGCCGCGGGCTGGCTCGCCAAGGCCCTCGAGCACGACGTGTGCGTCACGATCACGGAGCTCGACGGCCTCGTCGCGGGCCGCAGCGCCTTCCATCACTCGATGAACTACCGCAGCGCCGTCGTCATCGGCCGAGCGCGCCGGGTCGAGGATCCGACCGAACGGGAGCGGGCCCTCGCGGCGATCGTCGACCACATGATCCCCCGGCGCTGGGAGACCCTGCGCCCGAGCACGCGCAAGGAGCTCGCCGCGACGGCAGTGCTCGCGGTGCCGCTCGCGGAGGCCTCGCTCAAGGTCCGCGCGGGCGGGCCCGTCGACGAGCCGGAGGACGTTGCGGACGGGATCTGGGGCGGGCACATCCCCTTGCGACGCGTCGCGGAGGCGCCGGTGCCCGACGCGGATTCCGAGGGAGCCCCTCCGCCCGCGGACGTCGCGGCGCGGGCGGCGTCCTTCGCCGTCGCCTGAAAACCCGCCTACCCCTCGACGTCGAGGTACAGCGCGCCCCCGCCACGCCCGAGCGGCACTGAGCTCACGGCGGCGAGGTGCCGGGCGGCGTCGTCCTTCGCCTCGGCAAGCCGCGTGGCAAGGCGACGCTGCCGCTCCTGGACCGCGAGCGCGCGCCCGATGAGCTGCTCGGGGATCGGCCCCAAGAACGACGGCGGCGCCCACCCTGCGAGCGCGGGGTCGCCCGAGCCGCGGAGCTGGCGAGCCGCGCCGTCGAGGTCCTCCTCGAGCCGCGCGAGCACGTCCTCCCAACTCTCAGCCAAGCCCGTACCCTCCCGTGGGCGACGGCTCCGCGGGGACCGACGCCGCGGCCGCGTGCCACGACTGCCGAAGCGGCTCGAGGAGCGCCGCGGCCTCGCGGGTCCGGGCGACGTCCCGGTGGATGTTGGCGTGGATGAGAGCCGTGTGCACGTAGTCGTAGATGCCCCGGAGCCCGGCCGCGCCGTCCCAGGCTCCCGGCCTGAGCGTCGCGGTGAGCTCCGCCACGATGTCCTGGGCGTGCAGCAGGTTCTCCCTCGCCCCGAGCCACTCGCCCGCCTCCTGCGCGGCCTCGGCGCGGCGCAGGTCGAGGAGGAGCCGGTCGTAGAGCATCGTCAGGAGCCGGATGGGGCTGGCCGAGAGGATCGCGTCGCGGCTGTACTGCTGCCGAGCGCGGGCTGCGGAGATGGTCACGGTCGCATCCTCACTTCGAGGTCGAGGTCGAGTAGCTGGGCAGGCCGGCGATCTGGCTCGTGAGCCACGCCTGCTGCGACTTGAGCGTTCCGAGGGACGTGTCCATCGCGTTGAAGAGAGCCGTGAGCGCGGCCTTGCGGGTCGCGAGCCGTGCGTCCCAGTCGCTGATCTGGTTGCCGAGGTCGGAAACCTCGGCCTGGCGCCCGGAGACGAGGGCGGTGACGGATCCGGTCACGGGGTCCGACGCGTTCTTCGCTGCCGCCGCGACGCGCGAGGCGATCTCCTGGAGCGAGGCCTGCGTGCCCTTCGGGTCTGCTGCAAGGGCCGCGTCGAGCTTGGACTGGTCGAACACGAACGAGCCGTCCTGCTGGATGCCGATGCCGAGGTCGGACGGCGACTTGCCGCTGCTCGTCGGCAGGTAGACGGCGTTCGTGACGGCGTCCGCGACGCCGCCGATCGTCGAATCGCCGGTGAACACCCCGCCCGAGGCGGTCGAGCTGCCGGAGGTGATCGTCGTCGCGACGGCCGAGTTCTGCGAGATGTAGCCGAGCAGGTCGTTGACCGAGCTGACGAGGCTGCCCGCCTGCTTCTCGATTCCCGCGGTGTCGCTCGCGACCGTCACGGTCACGGTGCTGCCCACGGCAGCCGCGCCCGCGGTGACGTTCACGCCGGGGACGAGGTTGGCGAACGTGTTCGTCGAGGACGTGATGGCCTGCTGCGCGGCGGTCCCCGCATAGAGCGTCGCCTTCGCGTCCTGGGCCGAGAGGACGACGGCGGCGCCCGGCTGGGCCATGAGATCGCTCGCCGTGCCTGCGCTCACCTGGGCGGCGGTGCCGACGTACGCCTCGAACGCGCCCGCGGCGCCGGACTTCGAGGCCGTGAGCTGGAGCCGGTAGAGCGGGTTCCCGGAGGCGTCGGTCCCGGCGGCGACCTTCATCGCCGTCGCCGGTCCGCCCGCCGCGTTGATGGCGGAGACGACGTCGTCGAGCGACGTCGAGGCGGGATTCACCTGCGTCTGCTTGCCGGTCGAGTCGACGAGGGTCAGCGCGGCAGGGGCCCCGGAGGCGTCCGTGGTCCACGCCCCCATGGCCGCGGTGACGTCAACTTGGGACTGCGCGACCTGGCTGATCTGCACGCTCACGGTGCCGGGCGTCGCCGTCGTTCCCGCCGTCGCGGTCACCGCGGGGTTGGTCGTCGTGGCCGTGGACAGGTCGAGGGCGCCCGGCGCGGAGAGATTCGTCGCGAGCGTCGCGAGGGCCGACGCCTTGCCGTTGAGGAGCTGCAGGTTCGTGATGACGCTCTGGTCAGTGAGCTGGGCCTTCTGCAGCTGCTGTTGCGGCAGCGCCTCGACCTGCATGAGGGCGTTGATCATCGACGTGATGTCCATGCCGCTGCCGAGGCCGTTCATCGAGAGGGTCGACACGTTCGCTCCTTCTCACTGTGCTCGCCGTGGGGTTCCGACGCCGAGGGCGGCCGCGGGGATCCCGCGGCCGCCACCAGCTCCGGAAGGGGGCTCTCGGAAGGGATCAGCCGAGGAGCTTGAGGACGCTCTGGCCCGACTGGTTGGCCTGGGCGAGCATCGCCGTGCCGGCCTGCGAGAGGATCGAGTCCTTCGTGTAGTTGACCATCTCCTGCGCCATGTCCGTATCCGTGATGTGGGACTTGGCCGCCGACAGGTTCTGCGCCGACGTGTTGAGCACGTTGATCGCGTGCGTCAGGCGGTTCTGCGAGGCGCCGAGGCCCGAGCGCTGCGCCGAGACGGCCGCGATCGCGGTGTCGAGGTTGGTGACCGTGGTCGCCGCGTTGGCCGCCGTGTCCACGAGGAACGCCGCCGAGCCGGCCGCGCCGGAGAACGCGCCGCCGCCTGTGGTCAGCGAGGTCGTCAGGTTGCCGAAGTCGACCTTGATCTGGCTGTTCGCCGTGCCATCGGCGCCAACCTGGAAGCTCAGGGCCGAGGCACCGCCCGCGGTGCCGTCCAGCAGCTTGATGCCGTTGAAGTTCGTCGAGTTCGTGATGCGGTCGAGTTCCTCGCCCAGGGCGTCGCCCTCGGTCTTGATGGCCGTGCGGGACGCAGCGTTGTTCGAGTCGTTGCCCGCCTGGACCGCAAGGTCGCGCATGCGCTGGAGGATCGAGTGGACCTCCCCGAGCGCGCCTTCCGCCGTCTGGATCACGTTGACGCCGTCCTGCGCGTTGCGGGCCGCGATCTGGCTGCCGCTGGCCTGCGACTGGAGGCCCTCCGAGATGGAGAGGCCGGCCGCGTCGTCGGCCGCCGTGTTGATGCGGAGGCCGCTCGAGAGCTTGGCCATCGAGCTCGCCATGTCCGAGGACGTCTTGTTGAGGTTGAGGTAGGCCTGCATGGCCGAGAGGTTGGTGTTGATGGTGAGTCCCATGACTCTTTCCTCCGTGAACTTGAAGTGGGGTGGTGCTCCGGGCCCGTCCGTGGGCCCTCACCGTGGCTTATCGGCAGGCGTCGCGATCGCGTTAGGCGCCCTTGTCCCCGCGTGCTGCCTTGAGGCGTCGCCAACCGCCGGCGCGGTTGTTCGCGACGACGGCCCTGAACATCTCCTGCATGGCCGCCCAGTCAACGTCGTCGCCGCGATAGATCTGGACACTGCGTGCCGTGGCGTTGCCCTGCCCTTGATTGATGATGCCGTTCGGGTCAGGCGCAAGGGGGTCGTAGATGAAGACGTTGACGTGGTCTTTCGCCGCCAGCAGGGCGCAGATGTTCCCCTGGAGCACGAAGTAGGGCCGCACGGTTCGCTTGATCGTCTCGTGGACCTCGGGGTCGGCGGCGTGCGCCTCGGCCCGCACGCGGCGGCAGATCGCCTGCTGCCACTCGGGAAGGCGGTCGATGTACTCGTCGACCCGGGGGTCCTGGCGTGGGCCGTCCGTCATGCCGCCGCGCTCGGGACGTCGACCTGGACGGAAAGCACCCGGCCGGCGGGGGTGCGGAAGTCATTCGGGAAACGCGAGGTCACGATGTAGAGCGTCCTGCCGTCGGGCCCTCCGAGCGCGCACGCGTAACAGCCGAGGTCGGCGTCGATCGTCTGGACGACCTCACCGCCCTCGCGCACCCGCACGCAATGTCGGTTGCCGACGTCGGCCGCCCAGACCGCGCCCTCGGCATCCAGGCAGATCCCATCCGGGTGATCGCCCGGGAGCTCGGCCCACACACGACGATCGGACAACGAGCCGTCCTCGCCGATGGCGAAGGCGGTCAGCCGGTTCCCGTATGACTCCGCGACGATCAGCGTCCCGTCGTCGGGGGTGACGACCATCCCGTTCGGGAACGCGAGGCCCTCGGCGGCGCGTCGTGCCGTTCCATCCGGAGTGACGACCGCGAGGATTCCCGGAGCATACCCGCCGCCCGGAAAGTCGAAGCCGATGCAGCCGACGAACGCGTTCCCCCGCTTGTCGACGGCGATGTCGTTCCACGCGTGCGGATCCAGGTTCCGTAGCTCGGCGTGTGTCACCAGGGTGCCGTCCTGTTCCTGCCGCACGAGCCGGTCGCCCGAGACCAGCAGCAGCCGCCCATCGGGAAGCCAGTCGATGCAGCAGGGAATCGCGGTGGGACGTTCGACGACCTCGCGCGTGCCGTCCGCATCCAGCGTGATCAACTCGTGGGCGGCCCAATCCGCGACCCAC
Source organism: Sinomonas terricola (assembly GCF_034931225.1). Taxonomy (NCBI): domain Bacteria; kingdom Bacillati; phylum Actinomycetota; class Actinomycetes; order Micrococcales; family Micrococcaceae; genus Sinomonas; species Sinomonas terricola. The sequence continues at coordinate 28,492 of NZ_JAYGGQ010000022.1, read as the reverse complement.
AGCCTGCCGTCGTGCCAGCGCGGCGACTCGCCGAGGATGAGCCCGTCCAAGACCACGTTCAAGGTCACTGCCGCCTCCGTCGCGAGAAGCCGTCGAGGGCGGAAGCATGCGCCCCGCCCGCCGTGCTGATGCCATCAGGGTGGCGGCGCCCGTCTCCCTGGCGCAAGAGCGGGAGGAGCGGCGCCCCTCATGACTTCAACCATGATCCTGCCGAGATCAGCGAGAGGGCTGAAGGGCCGGCTGGACGCGGTCATTCGAAACCTTCAGGGAGACGGGACGGTCCCGGAGGGAGGTTTTTGGCGGCCGGTCCATGGATGACGGTGCCGTCGATGGCGAATCGGGAGCCATGGCATGGGCAGTCCCACGTGGTATCGCTGGGGTTGAAGCCGACAGTGCAGCCAAGGTGGGTGCACGTTGCGGAGAGCGAGTGGACCTGGCCATCGTCGTCCTTGTACACGGCGATCTCCTGGCCGCCGACTTTGATGACTGCTCCCGCCCCGGGGGTCAGAGCGTCGCGACCGGTTCGCCCGCGCGGCTTGCTCGTCAGGACCGCCGTCATGGTCTTGGCGTTCTCCGTGATGAACCTGCTGGCGCTGGCGACGGGCGTGATCCGATTGCTGTTGAACGCTCGCGCCCATCGGTTCTCCCGACCGTTCAACGTGTCGGCGAGGATGAGGGCGGCGGCGGTCCCGTTGGACAGGCCCCATTTGCGAAGGCCCGTGATCACATGCACGTGCCTGGCGAGCGGGGACACGAGTCCGACGTAGGGCAGCCCGTCAAGCGGCATCCCATCCTGCGTTGACCAGCGGTAGGCCACCTCGCCGACACTGAGGCGGTCGTGGGCAAAGCCGGCGAGTCTGTTGTAGCGCCCCGCGGTGTCTCCGGCCTCCGACACGCGATGGCCTTCGCCGCCGGCCAGCACGTAACTCGTGCCGCCGAGGTCGACGGTGAGAATGGAGCGCAGCGGTTCGTCGGCGCTGATGAAAGTTGCGTCCAGCGGCGGGGTGTCCACTCGTCCCGCGACGATGTAAGAGCGGTGCGGGTGGCAGCGAAGGAAGAACAATCCGAGGCTGCCGAACGCCACATTGGTGGCCAAGACAATGTCATGAGCGTGGACCGCTCCCTGCTCGGTGTCGACCGTGCACGGGGTCCCGTCGTGCACTTGCTGCACGGGTGTTTGCTCGAATACGAAGCTGCCTTCGCCGTCGACCGCCCGGGCGAGTCCTTGGAGGTACTTCACGGGGTGGACTTGCGCCTGACCGTCGAACCGGATCGCGCCCTTGACCGGAAAGGCCAGCGGCACGTCGCTCGTGAACGTGGACGGTAGACCGAGTCTAGAGGCCAGGGCAGCTTCGGCGCGGACGAGTTCGAGACCGTCATCGGATTCGGCGTAGGTGTAGTTGGCGACTCGGCGGAAGCCGCAGTCGATGGCCTCGTCAGCCACGACGTGCGCAATGTGCTCGATCGCCGCTTCGTTCGCCTGTCCGTAGGCGCGGGCCGTGCCGGTGCCGTGGCTGCGCGCAAGTCGGGCATAGGCCAGACGGTGCAGGGACGTGATCTTGCCAGTGGTATGGCCGGTGACGCCAGTTCCAACACGGGCGGCCTCGATGACCGCAACCGTGCGGCCGGCGCGTTTGAGCGCGAGCGCGGTGGTCAGCCCCGCGATGCCGGCGCCGACCACCGCCACATCGACTTCGATCTGCCCGCCCAGAGCAGGGTAATCGGTGGTTCCGGCGGTAGCGACCCAGAGCGAGACGGGTTCACCTTCTGGCCGAGCGTCGTTCGATGCGGGAGTCACCACGACACCTCCGGATCGGTGACAATGCCCGGGAAGTCTCCGCGGGCTTGAGTGCAGCCCATGGTAGGACCGCCACGCAGGCCAGGAATAGAGGCAACAACGAGGTGCGCGACACCCTTACCAATCCCCCATCCCAGCCGATAGTGCGAGTCACACGGCGTTCCGCGCAGCGCAGCGCCGCACAGCCTTATTGACGGGGGACCAACGAATGGCGATTCAAGACCTCTCGGCACAGCTCTGGCACGAGCGCGAACTGCTGGACCTGCTGACCTTCAAGCTCGAGGAGGAACAGCTCCTCCTCACCGCGGGGAAGACGAGATGGCTCTCGCACGCGACGCGTGAGGTCGAGCAGGTCCTCGACCGCCTCGCCGCGGCGGGCCTCGCGCGCGCGGTGACGGCCGCCGTCGTCGCCCGCGAATGGGGACTCCCCGACGAGGCGACCCTCCGGGAGCTCGCCGCCGGCGCTCCCGACGGTCCGTGGGGCGCGATCCTCTCGGCCCACCTCACGGCGATGACAGAGCAGACGACGGCGATCCGGCAGCTCCGCGACGCGAACGCCCAGTTCCTGCGGGCCGCGTCGCGCTCCGCCCAGGAGACCCTCGCCGACGGCCAGCCGGCCGCCAAGACGTACGACGCGCGGGGGCGGGCCGCGGGGGCAAGCAGCGCGCGCCTCTTTGACCGGGACCTGTGAGCGAAGGACCACCCATGAGCACCTTCGGAGCCCTCTCGACGGCGTACAGCGGCCTTGTCGCCGCGCAGCAGGCCCTCGACGTCGCAGGTCAGAACGTCGCGAACGCAGGCACGGACGGCTACACGCGGCAGCGCGTCGACCAGGCCGCCGTCGGGCCGTCTGGCCCAGAAGGCCTCGCCTGGGCCGGGGGCCCGCGCGCGGGCGAGGGCGTCGCCGTGCAGCGGATCGAGCGCCTCGGGAACGCATTGCTCGACGCGAGCGTGCGAAGTACGACAGCGGCGTCCGGCTACGCGGCGCAGCGTTCGGCCGCGTATCAGGGCATCGAGGCGGCGCTGCAGGAGCCCGGGAGCGGCGGCGTCTCGGCGCAGCTCCAGTCGTTCTGGGCCGCGTGGCACGACGTGGCGAATCAGCCCGGCGAGCCGGCTCCCGCATCGGTCCTCCTCGACAGCGGGAGGCAGCTCGCGGCGCGGCTTTCGGCCGGGTACGCGGCCCTCTCGGGTCAATGGTCGGCGGCCCGCGCCGACGCCGCGACGATGGTGACGGCCGTCAACGACGCCGCACGACAGATCGCGGCGCTCAATGTGCGCATCCGCTCGGCCGTCGCGGCGGGCGGCTCGGCGAACGAGCTCGTCGACGCGCGCAGCCGCCTCACGGAGACGGTTGCGTCGCTCGCGGGCGGAACAGTCCGCGAGCACGCAGACGGCACGGTCACAGTATCGGTGGGCGGGAACGCGCTCGTCGACGGCGACGCCGCGCGCGCGATCGAGCTCGCTGGCGGCACGACGATGGGGGCCGCACCCGGGCCGTCCCTCGTCTGGGCGGACCGGCCGTCGGTGCCCGCGAGCCTGGACGGCGGCTCGCTCGCCGGCGCGCTCTCGGTGCTCGCCCCCGCGAACGCCCAGGGCACGGGCGGCCCCATCGCGGAGGCCGCGGCGGGCTACAGCGCCCTCGCGGCAACCCTCGCGGCGGCCGTCAACACGGTGCACGCCGCGGGGCAGACGACGGGCGGCGCGACCGGCCTCGCGTTCTTCGCCCTCGACCCCAGCGTCCCGGCGGCCGAGGGCCTCTCCGTCGTGCCGACGGACGCGAGCGGCGTTGCGGCGGGGGCTGCGGGGGCGGGCGCCTACGACGGAGCGACCGCGGACGCCATCGCGCAGCTCGGCGCGGCGAACGGATCCCCGGACAGCCAATGGGCCGGATTCGTCACGGCGCTCGGCAGCTCATCGAAGGCCACGCAGCAGGAGGAATCGCTCGCGGCCACAGCGGCCTCGAGCGCGAAGACGGCCCAGACCTCGAGCGCGTCGGTGAGCCTCGACGAGGAGAACATGGGCCTCGTCGCGGGGCAGCACGCGTATCAGGCCGCGGCCCGCGTCATGAGCGCGATCGACCAGGCGCTCGACACCCTCATCAACCACACGGGAACGGTAGGACTCTGACATGCTCCGCGTGACCAGCCAGACCATGATGATGGCGGCCGAGCGCAGCCTCGGGGCGGGCCAGGCGCGGCTCGCGGCCGCGCAGGACCGCGCGAGCTCGGGCCGCCGGATCGCGAGGCCCTCCGACGATCCACTCGGGACGGGGGACGCGCTGCGCGTGCATGCCGAGATAGCCGCCACAGCCCAGTACAGGCGCAACATCGACAACGGCACGGCCTGGCTCACGACGCTCGATTCGGCGCTCGGCGGCGCGACAGCGCTCTTGCGGCAGGTCCGCGACCTCGCGGTCCAGGGCGGCAACGGCTCCCTGACCCCGGACGGGAAAAAGGCCCTCGCGGACCAGGTCGACGGCGCGCGCAAGGACCTCCTCGCGGCCGCGAACACGCAGTACCTCGGCCGGAACGTCTTCGCGGGGACGTCGGACGCGCCGAGCGCGTTCATCGACGGCGCCCCGCCCGTGTTCAACGGCTCCCCCGGCGGATCGGTCCAACGTCGGCTTTCGGCGGATCAGACCGTGCGGGTGGACGCGGACGGAGCGGCCGTGTTCGGGACGGGCGCGGCGTCAGTCTTCTCGGTCCTCGACGGCATCGCGGCGGATCTGCGCAGCGGCGCGGATCCGACGGCGCGGCTCCAAGCGCTCGACGGCGGCATCCGGGCCGTCCTGAGTGGGCGCGCCGACGTCGGGACTCGCCTTGCACAGCTCGAACGGGCAGGATCGGATCTCATGGCACACCAGACCGCGCTCGAGTCGCAGCGCTCGGGCATCGAGGACGTCGATCTCGGGAAGGCGGCCCTCGACCTGCAGCTCCAGCAGACCGCGTATCAGGCCGCCCTCGCGGTCACGGCCCGCGCCCTTCCGCCGAGCCTCATGGACTTCCTCAAGTGAGCGCGCCCCTCACCCTCGTCGAGCCGCTCCCGGGCCTCGCCCCGCACATCGAGTACTCGCTCGACGCCGTCGAGGGCGCCGCCGGACTCTTCAGCCTTCGCCCGGCCGCGAGGCCGGACGTGCGGCTGTTCGCGGTGGACGCCGCCGTGTACGTCCCCGACTACGCCCCCGAGATCGCGGCACCGTGCCGCGCGATCGGCCTCGAGGATGCGGCGGCCGCGCGCATCCTCGTCGTCGCGACTCCCGGCGCGGGCGGGACCACGGTCAACCTCATGGCTCCGCTGCTCGTCAACGAAACGACGGGCCGCGGCATCCAGGCCATCCTCGACGGGCAGGGGTGGCCGCTCCGCGCGGCGCTCGGCGGTTAGAAGGTCTCCGACGCCCACGGCGCGCGACTCCGGCGATCAAACGCTGGCCAACTCTCGCAGGGCGCGGAAGCATTGAAGGCGGGAGCGCGGGAGGAGCGCGAGGGATGGATGTCGTGAGCCCAGTGCTGCGCGCCCTCGCGGCGGCGGGGTCGATGGCGTGGGAGATCCTGTGGCCGCTGATGTTGGGCTTCGCGCTCTCCGGAATCGTCCAGGCCCTCGTGCGCCGGGAGCAGGTCACCCGGCTCCTGGCTGGGGACTCGCCCCGGGCTCTGGCCGCCGCCACCGGGCTCGGGGCGGCGTCGTCGTCGTGCTCGTACGCCGCAGTCGCCCTGGCCAGAGCCCTGTTCCGCAAGGGCGCAAGCTTCACCTCGGCCATGGCCTTCGAGATCGCCTCGACGAACCTCGTCATCGAGCTTGGGCTGATTCTGGCCCTGCTGATGGGCTGGCAGTTCACGCTCGCCGAATTCATCGGCGGACCGATCATGATCGTCCTGGTCGCGCTCTTCTTCCGGCTCTGGGTGCGCGGGAAGATCGTCGACGCCGCCCGAGAGCAGGCCGAGAAGGGCATCGCCGGGTCGATGGAGGGCCACGCCGCCATGGACATGTCTGTCCCGGGCGAGGGCGGCTTCTGGGCCCGGCTCTTCTCCCGGCCGGGCCTCGACGCGGTCGCCGCCTATTTCGTCATGGACTGGGCCGCCGTGTGGCGGGATGTTGTCGGCGGGCTGCTGATCGCCGGCGCAATCGACGCGTGGGTTCCGAAGGAGTGGCTGCGTTCCTTCTTCTTCGAGGGAAACGACGTGCTGGCGGCGCTATGGGGTCCGATCATCGGCCCGATCGTGTCGGTGCTCAGCTTCGTGTGCTCGGTCGGGAACGTCCCTCTCGCGGCGGTCCTGTGGAACGGGGGCATCAGCTTCGGTGGGGTCGCGAGCTTCATCTTCGCGGACCTGATCGTCGTCCCGATCATCCTGATCTACCGGAAGTACTACGGCACCAAGGCCGCCCTCAGCATCACGGGCACCTTCTACCTTGCCATGGTCCTGGCCGGCTACGCCGTCGAACTGCTCTTCGCGGTGACTGGCCTCACCCCGCACACCCGCAACGCCACGGTCCTCGAAGCAGCGGTCTCGTGGAACTACACCACGTGGCTGAATATCGCCTTCCTCGCCCTCGCCGCACTCTTGGTGGCCCGGTTCCTGCTCAAAGGCGGGGCGAAGATGCTGAAGATGATGAACGCCGGTCCCGAGCCGGGCCACTCGCATGGGCATGGGCATGACGACGGCCACCACCACGAGCACTGACGCGGCACTGCCGTGCGTCATTGACGCCGTTCAGCCCCAGAGGATCAGCTCACCGTGAGTTCCCCGTACATGCCCGCCGCGTAGTGGCCGGGGTAGTTGCAGACGAGCTCATAGCGGCCGGCGGGAAGGTTGAGGGTGACCCACGAGACGGCGCCCGGGGCGATGCCCTCACCCGCTCCGCCCGCGCACGACCCCGACGCCTCGCCGAGGAGCCCGGCCTCGTCGATCCGTCCGTCTGGCCCGCTGATCCTCGTGCCCGGGGTCTGCCCGCCGGGAAGGGGCAGGACGAGAAGCTCGTGTGGGACGTACCCCAGATTCGTCACGGCGATCGAGACCTGGCCGCGCGGGACGGAAGTCCTGTCCGCAGAGAGCCTCATCGCCCCGCGCATCATGGGAGAGCCCATCACGCTCACACCCAGGTCCGTCTCTGAGACCCTGATCAGGGTGCCGGGAAGGCTCGGGGCGCTGCAGGCCGGAGGTCCCACCGTTTGGAAGCCTGTGGGCGCGCCCAGAAGGGCCAAACCGAGTAGGGACGCGGCCGTCAGCAGGAGTGCGGCCCCGGCGGCGACGAGGATGGTGACAAGGCCGGAGCGCCTCACGGCCTGCCCCTCACGGCCTGCGCCTGAGCGCTTCGAGCCGGGCCTTGTACTCGGCCTCGTCGATTTCTCCGCGGGCGAAGCGCTGGCCGAGGATCCGCTCCGGGTCATCCGGCGAGGGGCCCGCCGGCGGGTAGTATCCGCCTCCGCCCCAGCCACCCCTGGCCCCGCGGACGAGAACGACGATGAGTGCCGCCACGCCGCCCCAGAACAAGAGCATCACGATGCCCATGGCCACCCAGCCCCAGACGCCCCACGTGCCGTAGCCGTACATCATCTCGTTCTCCTCCCTTGTCCCGGAGTTTCGGCCCTCGGCCAGGCCATTGGACAGGGCCGTTGGACCCGGAATCGGCCGCTGGGACTCCGGTCGAGGCTCCGCGGGCCGTTGATCATCCGTTCACTTCACGGCGTCCCGCTTCCCATGGGCGGCGACGCCGACGGCGGTCGGAGCGCCCGGACCAGCGGAGCCTTGCCCAACGCGGTGCGGGGGATCTCCTCGACCACCATCCATCGCACCGCCGTTTCTCCGGCTCCCGCCCTCTCGAGGGCTTGCTCTAGCTCGCGGCCGAGAGCGACCAGAGCGACATCCGGCGGCGGGCCAGCGAGCAGGACGGTCAGGCCGTCCGCTTCTTGCCGAACCTGCCATCCGGTGGCCCCGGCGGTGTCGAGGATCGCGTGGAAGACGTTCGGATGGACCTCTGCCGTTCCGGATGGGCCGGGCAGGTGCAGGACGTCTTCGAGGCGCCCCACGACACCGCTGACCTGGACAAAGCGCCGGCCGCACGGGCACTCCCTGCCGTCGACGGAGAGCTGGTCGGTCAGCTCGTAGCGGATCAGCGGGATGGTCCGGGAGAAGAGGACGGTGACCAGGAGCTTCGCCGCGACGGTCCCGGGAGGAACGGGCGAACCCGAGGCGTCGACGGGTTCGAGGACGAGAAGGTCCTCGTAGAGATGGCGGTTCTTGTAGCGGCATGGGGAGGCCACCCCCGCTGTCTCGGTCGCGGCGTAGACGTCGAGAGGCGCCGACCCCCAGGCCTCTTCCATCTCCTTCGCCGCCGAGGGGGCGAGCACCTCGGAGGCGGAGACAACGCGCTGCGGCCGGATCGCGAGCCGGCCGGCCTGCTGCTCTGCCGCGAGGGGGCGCAGCGCCGAGGCGTAGCCCACGAGCAGGCGCGGCTGGAACCGGTTCAGGGCTGCGACCGTCTCGGCGCGCGGGGCCGTCGCGTCGAGCCTGAGCGTGGGCACGAACCGCGAGTCCAGAGTCGCTCCGACCACTGCGGACTGGTGGGTGGGCAGGCGTGAACTGACGACGGCGACGCTCAGCGGGCGCGTCAGCCCCGCCGGCACCTCGGCCCAGTCGTTCGCCCGGGCGTAGGAGGCGAGGACGGTGGACCATTCGCGACGGTCCCAGACGAAAACGCCCCGGCGCCCAGTCGTGCCGGCGGTCTGGGCGGCCCACCAGCGGCCCCGCCACGGCTGTCCCGGATCGCCTTCGCTCCGGACGAGCTCGCTCAGGTGGGCCTCGACGTCGGCCAGGCGAACCTGTGGGTCCGTGACGACATCGTCGAAGCTCTCCATCAGCTGTGCCTTCGTCACCGGTGGCAGCTCCGTGAGCGGAGCGCCCTGAAGGCCCGCATGGTGGCGCCGGTAGAAGGCGGACCGGGCATACGCATAGCCGCGGAGGACAGCGAGTGCCCGATCCTGGTGGTCACGGATCTGCGGTTCGCCCCAATGGTCGCGTCGCCTCCACAGCGCACGCGTGCCGAGCAGCGAGGCAAGCATTCGGAGGTCCATGGCTCTCCCTATGGCCCGTCTGAATCCACGGCAGGCTCCTCTCTTCAGACCGCGCGCGCTTCAGGCGCCGCAGAATGCATCGGGCAGTTCAGGTCGTGGTCTCCGGGCTCGACGGCGGTCAGCCGCCCGTCCTCGATGGTGATGACTCTCTTGGCGGCGTCGCGCAGCCGCAGGTCGTGGCTGACGATGATGACAGCCCGGTTCTCCCGGCACGCGATCTCGCACAGCAGGAGCGTGACCTCACGCCCTGTCCGGCCGTCCAGATTCGCGGTCGGCTCGTCGGCCAGAACCAGCGCGGGGCCGTTGGCTAGGGCGCGGGCGACGGCGACCCTCTGCTTCTCACCGCCGGAAAGGTCCCGCGGGAGGCTGCGCAGGCGGTGCCCGAGTCCGAGCTTCTCCAGGGCCCGTCTCGCCTCGGCCTTGGCTTGGCGGCGTGGGATCCCTGCGGTCACGAGCGGGAGCATCACGTTCTCCTCGGCGGTCAGGGCCGAAAGCAGGTTGAAGGTCTGGAACACGAACCCGAACTCGTGCAGCCGCAAATCCGCGAGCTGCCGGCCGCCGAGGTGGGAAACGTCGCGCCCGCCGATGAAGATCTGACCTTCGCTGGGGCGCATGAGCGTTCCGATCATCGACAGGAGCGTGGTCTTCCCCGATCCGGAGGGCCCGATCACGAGCACGATGTCTCCGGGGTCGACGTCGAGCGAGACACCATCGACTGCTCGGACTGCCGTATGGCCCGTCCCGAAAGTCTTGCCGAGGTTCTGCACGCTCAGGACTCTCATGCCCTGAACACCTCCGCGGGATCGATCCGGGCCAGGCGGTGTGCGGGCAGCAAGGCCGCTGCCACTGCCATGGCGAGGGTGACGGCGAAGATCCAGCCGTAGTCCGTCCAGCGCAGCTCGGTGATGAACTCAGGCACGAAGCCTCCGGCCACGGCACTCACCCCGGCGGAGAGCAGCGCCCCGATCGCGTACCCCGCGACCGCAGCCGCGAGGGCCTGCTCCACGACCACGCCGTAGAGCTGGGAATTGCGGATGCCAATGGCCTTGAGGACACCGTACTCACGGGCCTTCTCGATGGTGGACGTGAAGATCGTCAGCCCGATCACCGTCATGCCGACCGCAATCCCGATCACTAGCAGGACCAGGATGATCGGCAGGAAGGTGTCGGTGATGATGCTCGTGTTGTTCTGGACGAACCTCTCCTTGGAGATCGCCTCCACCCCGGGGATCGCGTTGATCCGGTCCGCCACGGCGCCGAGCGAGGCGTCCGGCTTGAGGGCGACGAGGAAGAAGTTGGTGTCTCCGGGAAGCTGGAGGATGGCTTGGGCATCGGCCGGGGCGGTGAAGGCGAAGGAGGTGGCCAGGACGTAGCCTCCCTCCGAGAAGCCAGCAACTCTCAGCGGGTGCCCCGCGAGGTCAAGGCTGTCGCCGATGCGGATGCCCTCGCTGCGGGCCACCACCCGGTCGACAATGATCTCGCCCTGGGACGGCACAGCCTTGCCCTCGACGACGCGGGCCGGGGCGCCGACGTCGTTCTGGCTGTCGTAGGCGATGACGTACAGGTTGACGTCCTTGCCGTCGTGCTCGAAAACCCCGCGCCGGCCGCTGAACGGCTTGGCGCTGGCCACCCCGTCCAGGCCGGCGAGCTCAGGCTGGAGGCTGAGCGGCAGGACCGAAGGGGTGTGGAACATGTCCGCAGCCCCGCGCTGGGCGACCCAGTAGTCGGCCGGTACCGTGCGGATGTATCCCGCGGCGTTGTCCGACCAGCCCTGGTACAGGCCTTGGATGCTCATGATCAGCAGCACGCTGAAGGCGACCCCGCCGATGCTGATGAGAAGACGCGTCTTCTCCTGGATCAGGTTCTTCACTGCGAGCAGCAGCATGGCCACCCTCCCGTCGGCCCGGGCACGCGCTTCCGTCCGACCGGAACTTCGCCGGCACGCGCGGTGTGATCGGCCCCGAACTCGGCCATGGCACGAATTTATCGCGGCCCATCATCGCCCCGGCAGAGCCCTTGGACCCGAAGGATACCGGCCAGCAAGGCCGAGGCCACGGGCCTCATCTAGGGGCGGCTAGCGGCCGTTCCCGCTTCCGTTGCCGCTGCTGTTCCCGTTCCCGTTCCCGTGCGAGCCAGCCTGCCCCGCGGCCTTCGCGGCTATTGCGAACGGCGCCGGCGCAAGCGACTTCGGCAGCCCGAGCCACTGGCTCACCTCGCGCGCGAGCTTGCCCGTCGCGTCGGTCGTGGCCGAGTTGGCGAGCGTCCCGACGCCCCCGAGCACTCCGCTGCCCTGCTGCGCACCGCCTTGCGAGGCGTTGCCCTGCACCGCGTTGCGGCTTCCCGCCGCCGAGTGGCCCTGCGCGTTCGACGCCCCGCGCCCGGGGTTGCCAGCCTGCTGGCCGGGCGGGGTGCCCTGTCCGGCACCTGGCTGGCCGCCGTCGCCCCGCTGATCAGCGTCGGCCGGCACGGCGGAGGCGTCGTCGTCGGCCTGGGGCTCCGGATCCGCGGCGGTCGGCGCGGGCTGGGGGCGACCATCGACGACGGCGCCGCACCCTGCGCTCGCGCACGCGGCGGCCGTCTGACTCGCCATGGCGGCCTGCAATGCGTGTGGTGCCTCGGCGCCGTCGTCGGTCGGCCGGGCGCTCGGTGCGGCGGCCGCGAGCGCGACGACGGCGGCACTCGCCGAAGCGCTTGACCGCGCGGCCTCGACCGCGGCGCCGTAAGAATGCAGGGGTCCGTTGATGCTCGCTTGGAGTGCGCTCACTCCGCAGAACGTCAGCACGGCGGTGCCACCGATGACAGCGGGGAACTGCCACAACCGTTTGATCACTGTTCAGCCTTGAGTGCGCGCGTACGTCGAACGGCCGAACAGCCGTCACGCGAGAACTCTACTGAGCAACGTTTGTGACTGTCTATGCCTTTCCGATCCGCGATATCTCGCGGAATATCCATGTCGGATGTTCTTCAAATTGACATGTCTAAATCCCTGCTATCCTTGGCCGAAAGTCCACCGGCGAAACCCCAAGGACGGCGTCATGGACATGGAGGAGCTGCGAGGTCAGGCGGCCGCTGCTTTTCGCGCCCTCGACGTCCCGGACGAGCTCACGCTCGACGCCCTCCGGACGCTCCTCGAAGAAGACCGCGGCAAGGAGATCATCGTCCGCCCGGTCGAACGGCTCGGGCGGGACAAGGTCTCCGGGCTCTGGTTCTCCCTCCCCCATGCCGACCTCATCCTCCACGCGGACACGGCCTCGCCGCTGCACCGCGAGCAGATCATCCTCCACGAATTCGCGCACATGGTCCTCGACCACGAGCGCCTCATGGGGGACGAGACGCATCTCGCCTCGCTCCTCCCGGACCTGAACCCGAGCATGGTGAGCCGCTGCCTCGCGCGGTGCCAACGGCAGTCCGAGCCCGAGATCGTTGCCGAATCGCTCGCCGACCTCTTCGCGGACGCGATCGCCAGGACGCGCCGGGCCGGGCGCGTCGAGCCGCTCAACTTCCGGGGGGTCTTCGGATGAGCATCCTCGTGGCCTCGATCCTCGCCGTCTGGCTCCTCGTGCTGTCCCGGCTCGGCCCGTGCATCCGGCACCGCGGGGATCTCGTGTTCTTCGTGGCCCTCCCTGCCGCCCTCGCGGCGACGATCAACCATCCCGCGGTCTTCCGCGTTGTTGACACCGCACTGGGCTTCCCGGGCGTCTCGAGCCTCCTGAGCGGCACGCTCATCATGCTCGCGTTCGGCCTCTTCCGGTCCGCGATCGTCAAGGCGGTCGTGGCAGCGGACAAGCAAGAGGCCGTGCTGCGCCGCGGGCTCCTGCAGACGACGGCGGCGATCACCGTCTTCTGCGTCGCGTTCGGCTGCGCGGCGATCGAGGGAGCCGTCTCGGCGTCGCTCTCGCCGGACCGCACGTCGATCGATCCGGCGTCGCAGAGCGACATCGGGGTATTCGTGTTCATGTCGACGCTGTGCATCTATATGATCGCCGTCTCGATCGAAGTCGCGCTCGTGTGCGTCAAGTACCTCCCGCGCATGGCGTCGGCGCTGTTCCGGGTGGGCTTCGGGGCCGTCGCGATCGGCTGCACAGTCGCGGTCGCGGCGCTTGTCGCGAAGCTGCTGCGGCAGATCATCGTCCTGACGTACGTCGGCCTTGACTATGAGTCCTTCCTCCAAGGCACGTTTGACGCACTTCAGGCCCTCTGCGCCCTGTTCATCGCGTTCGGCCTCATGTTGCCTGCAATGTCGGGCCGCGTGACGGCGTGGCAGGTGTACGAACGGTACCGTCTCCTGCGCCTCCACCGGCTCTGGCGGCGAACGGTGGTGGCGAACGTCGTCATAGACTCGGTGTCCATACCTCTCAAGGGAGTGATCAGCAGAAATCCCCGGGCGCGGCTGCACCGGGCTCTCGTGGAGATCTTGGACAGCGACCTCGCTGCCGGGGGAACTCTGCTGAATTCGTCGGATTCGAAGCTTGTCAAGAAGTCGGAGGGAGCACTCTATGCCTGACCAGTTGCCCCAGAGGCCCGAAGGCATTCTGGCAGAGCGTCTCAACACGCTCTTGGATGTCGTCGAAGCCGAAGGCGGCCACCGTTACACCTTCCCGGACATCAAGAAGGCCGTCGAGGACCGCGGCCTGCACATCTCGCGCCAGCGGTGGCACTACATGCGGGCCGGAACCGGGCCCATGACGCCGGACACGAACCTGCTCGAGGCCCTCGCCGACTTCTTCGGGGTGCCCGCAGCGTTCCTCACGGAGGCGGAGGCCAAGACGCCCGAGCGCGTGGCCGCGCAACTCGATCTCCTCCGCGCCATGCGCGAAGCCGAGGTCAGGAGCTTCGCCGCCCGGACTCTCACGAGCGATCTCTCCCCCGAGACGCTGCGCGAGATCAGGGACATCATCGACGAGACGCTCACCCGGCAGTCGCGGGAGGCCCGCGACGCCGGGTGAGCGTCACCCGAGGGCAGTCCCGGGTCACGCCTGAGGCGCGCCCTCGGCAGGCTGGCCCGCGATGTTGACGAGCCACGCGACGCCGAACTTGTCGACGAGCATGCCGAAGGTATCGCCCCACATCGCCTTCTCGAGCGGCATCGTGACGGTCGCGCCATCGCTGAGCCTGTCCCAGTAGCCACGGAGCTCGGCCTCGTCGTCGCCGCTCAGGGAGATCGAGAAGTTCGTGCCCGGCCGGAACTCCATACGGGAGGGCGTGTCGGAGCCCATGAGCGTCAGGCCGTTCGGGGCCGTGAGCTGGGAGTGCATCACGAGCGGGCCCTCGGACGGATCCTGCGCGGCGTGGAAATCGTCGAACGTGGAGACGGTCAGCTCGCCGCCGAGCACCGACTTGTAGAACTCCATCGCCTCGCGGGCGTTGTCCTTGAAGCTGAGGTACGGGTTGAGAATCGTGGGCATGGCAGTTCCCTCCTGGTCGTTGGTGGCGCCGGGATCTCCGACTCACTCGGAGCCTACGTTCGGGGACCGACAGAACACCATAGCCCGGGGGCACGCTTCGGGCCCTACAGGTCGTTGCCCGCGTAGGAGAGGTTGAAGCTCTTGTTGGCGAGCGGGAAGTCCGGAACGATCGTGTCCGCCATCGCCACGGGCAAGGCGGGCCAGTTCATGAAGCTCGGGTCCACGATCTTGACGCGCGAGGTACGCGCCTCGCCGTCGTCGAGCGCGATCTCGACCCGATGCACGATCGTGCCACGCCATCCCTCGGCGATGCCCACGCCGGAGCGCAGCCCCGAGGGGAGGGCCACATCGGCCAGGAGCTGGCGGGCGGGCCCCCCGAGGTATCCCCCGAGCGCACGCACCGATTCGATGGCGAAGCGCACGGACGCGGCAACTTCCTCGGCGCGGACGCTGAACCGCGCGAGCACGTCCCCACCTGTGTGCGCGTGCTGGATCCGCGGGAGGACGACGCCGGGGACGGGGTGCCCGTGGCGCGCGTCGGCGTCGAGCCCGCTCGCCCGAGCGACGTAGCCGAGCGTGCCGAGGTCCCGCGCCTGCTCGTAGGTGAGCACCGCGGTGCCCGTGAAGCGGTCGCGGACAATGCTCTGCCCGAGCGCAAGGCTCGCGATCTCGGCGGCGTCCTCGCCGATGGCTGCGAGTTCGTCCACGTCGGGGAGCCGCCGGACCAGCACACCGCCCGGGTGGATCCCCCCGCGCAGGAGGCGATGCCCCGTCATGCTGTCGTTGAGCCGGAGCATCCGCTCGCGGAGACGCTGGGCGTGGGCGTTGAGGATCGCGTGGCCCACGTCGTTGCACAGCGCACCGAGGTCGGCAACGTGGTTGTGGATGCGTTCGAGCTCGAGGAGGAGGGCCCGAAGGAGGCGGTCCTCGGCCCGCACGGGCACGCCGAGGGCGTCTTCGACGGCGGTGGAGTACGCGAGCGCGTGCCCGACGGCGGTGTCACCGCTCACGCGTTCGGCGTATTCCACGCCGTCGTGCGGCGGGAGCCCTTCGAACAGCTTCTCGATGCCCCGGTGCACGAACCAGAGCCTTGCCTTGAGGTTGAGGACCGTCTCGCCCACGACGGAGAACCGGAAGTGGCCCGGCTCGATCATGCCCGCGTGCACGGGGCCGACCGGGATCTCATAGACCCCGGAACCCTCGACCGTGCGGAACGGGTACGGGTCGGCGACGACGGGAAACTCCGAGGGATCCCCGGAATCACTGCGCATCGGGTACCAGCCCTGCGGCCAGTGCGCGTGGCGGACCATCCGCCGCGGCAGCGGATGCCCGTCGGGGACGAGCCCAAAGAGGTCGCGCATCTCGCGCTCGAAGCGCCCTGCCGTGAACGAGATGCCCGCGAGGCTGGGCACGTGGGGGCGGTCGCGGTCGAGGTGCACGGACAGCTCGACGCGGCGGTCCGGGTCCGGGGCGGTGAAGAGGTAGACGGCGCGCAGCCCGCCGGCTGGGCCGTCGTCGTGCCCCGCGACGAGCGCCACGCGGTAGCCATCGCCGAGGAGGCCCGCCGCCGTGCCCGCGAGCTGCTCGGGCCCGACGACGGCGCCGGTGCGGCGGTGCCCGATGGGCTCGCCGGGCTGTGGCCCGGCAGGCGCCTGTTCGGGGGTGTGCTCGGAGGTCATGGCGCTCCCGTCAGGCTCTGGGCGGCGGCATCGAGGACCGCGGCGAGCGGGCCCGCGGTCACGCCGAGCGCGGAGCACACGACGAGGCCGAGGAGGAGCGGCATGGCCGCGAGCCGCCGCGGGAGGGCGGGTTCCGGCTCGGGGCCGGACGGGCTGGGCGGGCCGGACGGCTCATCCGCCGCACTCGGGCGTGCAAACAGCATGCGGCTCGTGTGCACCACGAGGGCCGCGGCGATGACGAGGACAAGCACGAGCGCGGGCACTGCCGCCCATCCGAGGCCCGTCGCGAACCCCGCGCGCACGATCCCGAGCTCGCTCGCGAACACGGAGAACGGCGGGAACCCGATGAGGGCGAGCACCCCGACTCCGACGCAGCCGGCCACGATCGGAGCGCGTGCCGCAAGCCCACGAACGGCGTCGATCCGGCTCGTGCCGGTGGTCTGCAGGACCTGCCCGGCGCCGAGGAAGAGGACTCCCTTGACCAGTCCGTGCCCGAGGACGTGCAGGAGCACGGCCGCGGTCCCGAGCGGCCCGCCCGCTGCGGCCCCGAACGCGATGATCCCGAGGTGTTCCATGCTCGAATACGCGAGCATGCGCTTGTAGTCGCGCTGGCGGATCATGAGCGAGGCGGAGACGGCGAGCGTCGCGAGCGCGATCGCGACGAGCAGGGTCCGGGCGAAGCCAACGCCGAGCGCGGCGTCGGAGACCGCCTTGACCCGGAGGACCACGGAGAAGGCGACCGCGAGGAGCACCCCGGACATGAGGGCCGAGACGGGCGCGGGCGCCTGGCCGTGGGCGTCGGGCAGCCACGAATGCAGCGGGGCAAGGCCCGCCTTCGTGCCGAACCCCACAATCATGAGAGCGACGGCGATGCGGGTGACGCCGGGGTCGAGATGCGGGGCCGCGGAGACGAGCTCCACCCAGTCGAGCCCGACGTGGCCGGGCACATGGCTCGCGGCGGAATCGAGCAGGAGGATGCCCAGGAGCGCGACGGCGATGCCCGTCGAGCAGATCACCACGTACTTCCACGCCGCCTCGACCGCCGCACGGCTCCGCCGCTGGCCCACAAGGAACGCCGTCACGATCGTCGTGGCCTCGATAGAGACCCACACCATCCCGACGTTCGCAGCCATGACGGCCCATGCCATGGCGGCGAGGAATAGCTGCACGAGCAGGCTGTGGCGGGCCGCGGTGCGCGGCTCGGCTCGGCCCGCGGCGATCTCGCCGCGGAGCCACGCGGGCGTCGCACTCGCTGCGAGGAGGGCGACGGCGCCGACCACGACGAGCATGAAGGCGGCGAGCGCGTCGACGCGGACGAGTCCGAGGAGGCCCATCCGGGGGCCGTGCTGCAGCACGTCCGCGGCGAGCAACGCGCCGGAGGCGAGCACGAGGGCGGCGCTCACGGTGGCGGTCCACGCCGTCGTCGGCCGCCAGCCGAAGACCACATAGACCGCGGCGCCCACAAGCGGGGCGAGGACGGGTACGAGCAGGATCACGTCGTTCATCAGTCGTGCAGCTCCCGGAGGTCGTCCAGATCGGCCGTGCCGAAGGCCTCGCGCATGCGGTTCGCGAGGACGTAGAGCACGAGCACCGCCATGAGGACGTCGAGCGAGATGCCCAGCTCGACGACGAGGGCCACGCCGGTGGTCGCAAGGAAGCCAACCGCCGTGATGCCGTTGTCCATGAGCAGGAACCCGACGAGCTGCGAGAGCGCATGGCGGCGTGTGACGAGCGCGAAGAAGCCGATGAGCACCACGGCCATGCCGACGGGAATCGCGGTGCTCGCCGCCGAGGGGAAGAGCTCCACGAGGGGCTGCGAGACGGCGTAGGCGATGAGCACGAGGACGGCCGCCGCGAGGAGCGAGGCCGCGACGTTGACGAGCGGGCGCGCCTCGTGCTGCTCGTTCCCCGCGGCCGCGAGGGCGCGGCGGAGAAGCCACGGCAGCACGCCGGCGCGCAGCACGAGGAGGCCGACGGCGATCCCGCCGAGCGTGGGGTCGTTCTCGTGGGCTGCCAGGACGCCGACGAGGAGCGAGAGCGCGAGCCCCTGCACGGCGAAGACCCGCACGATCGCCGTGAGCCGTCGGCGCCAGAGGATGACGACGGCGGTCAGGAGCAGGGCGCCGCCCGCGAGGTCGAGCAGCTGCACGTACAGCGCGTCGCTCATGGCTGCCTCGACAGGAAGAAGGACGCGGCGACGGCGAGCAGCCCGAGGAGGAAGGATCCCGCCAAGAGCTCGGGAACCCGGAAGAGGCGAAGCTTCGCGACGAACACCTCTCCGACGGCCACCGCCGTGCCGAGCACGAGGACCTTCGCCGCGAACACGACCACGCCGACGGCGAGCGGCACGGGGGCGAGCGACGTCGCGATGCCCCACGGCGCGAAAAGGCTCGCGAGCAGGCCGAGGAACACGCTGAGCCGCATGGACGCGGACAGCTCGACGAGCGCGAGGTCCGGCCCCGAGTACTCGAGGACCATGGCCTCGTGGATCATCGTGAGCTCGAGATGGGTCGAGGGGTTGTCGACGGGGAGTCGGCCCGTCTCCGCGACGGTGACCATGAGCAGGGCCACCGCCGCGAGGAGGCTCGCGGGCGAGAGCACCTGCGCGGGGTTCCGGAGCGCCGAGTGGACAATCGAGGCGAGGTTCGTGGACCCGACGGGAACGGACAGGGCGAAGATCGCCATGAGCAGGCTGGGCTCGACGAGGGCGATGATCGTCGTCGCCCGGCTCGCGCCCATGCCCCCGAAGGCCGTCCCCGTATCGAGGCCCGCGAGCGCGAGCGTCGCCGTCCCCATGGCGAGGAGGGCGACGACGGCGAAGAGGTCGGCGCCGGGTCCGAGGGCCGAGGCGTCGGTCACGAAGGGGATCGCCGCGGCCACGACGAGCGTCGACCCGACGAGCACGAGCGGGGTGAATCTGAAGACCTCGCTCGTCCCGGCCGGGACGATCGCCTCCTTTCCGAAGAGCTTGCGGAGGTCGCGCCACGGCTGGGCGACGCCAGCCCCGACGCGCCCCTCGAGCCGGGCCCGGATCTGCCGCATCCATCCGACGAGGAGCGGCGATCCCGCGATGACGAGCGCGGCCTGAAGCACGCCGCCGACGATGCCGAGCGCGCTCACCGGGTCACCGCCAGCGCGACGAGCAGGCCGATGAGCACGAAGAAGCCGTACGCGAGGTACTGGTGGATGCTCCCGCTCGCGAGCCGTCGTCCTGCGCTCCCCCACGCGGAGACGAGCGAGAGGATCGGGCGGTAGAGGCGGCGCTCGATGCGGTCCGGCACCGTCCGCCGGTATTCGACGAGCTCCACGAGGTAGTGGGACTCGTCGGGGTGGGTCACGTCCACGCCAGTTTCCGGGGCGACGACGTTGTCGAACACGCGCTGGAGCGGTTCGGCGAACGAGGTCGCGGTGTATTCCATGCGGGGCGTGAGGGGGCCCGCACCGCAGTCCCACAGCCTCGCGGCGCGGCGCGCGCGGCGGACGGCCAACGACCGGACAGCCAGCGCCCGGACGGCTCCGGCCGCGAGGACGACGGCGACGAGGAGGCCGACGGCGAGGACGAGCGGCGAGAGCGATCCGGCGACGCCCGAGAGCTCGAGGGTCACGGCGCCGTCGACCGTCGTCCCTGCGGCGCCCGTCAGCGAGGCGGCCACGCGCCCGAGCCCCGGAAGCACGAGCGAGGGGAGGCCGGCGAGGATCGCGCACGCCGCGCCCGTGAGGCCCATCGCCACGAGCGCGGTCGCAGGGGCCTCGGTCGCCCGGCCCGCGGCCTCGCTGCGGGGCCTGGCCAGGAATCCGACCCCGAACGCCTTGACGAACGTGGCCACTGAGAGGCCCGCCGTGAGCGCGACCGCGCCCACCGCGACGGGCAGGACGACGGAGCTCGCCACGCCGGAGGCCCCGAGCCCGTGGATGAGGGCCTGGATGAGCAGCCATTCCGAGACGAACGCCGTGCCCGGGGGCAGTGCGGAGGCGGCCAGGGCACCCCAGCCGAACGCCGCCGTCGTTCCCGGCATTCTGGGACGCAGGCCGCCCAGCTCGTCGAGGTCCCGCGTTCCCGTCGCGTCGACCGTGGATCCCGCGGCCTGGAACAGGAGCGCCTTGAAGGCCGAATGGTTGACCGTGTGGAGGAGCGCCGCGACGAGGGCCAGCCCGGCGAGGGCGTGGCTCCCGGACGAGGCGAACAGCCCGGCGGCCCCGACGCCCGCGAGAATGAGCCCCATGTTCTCCGTCGAGGAGAAGCTCAGCAGGCGCAGCAGGTCTGAGCTCATCGCGGCCTGGAGGATCCCGTAGACCGCGGATCCTGCGCCGAGGAGGAGGGCGCCGATCCACCACCAGCGAGCGGTGTCGGACCTGGCGCCGTCGAGGAAGTCGAAGCCGACCCGCACAATCCCGTACACGCCGAGGTTGGCCATGGCCGCGGACATGAGGACCGCGGCGTGGCCGGGCGCCGCCGAATAGGCGCGCGACATCCACCCGTGCAGCGGCAGGATCCCCGACTTCGAGCCGAAGCCGAGGACCGCGAGCACGAACACCGTGCCTCCCACCACGGGCGGCACGCTGCCCGCGCCCGCGCGCAGGGCCGCGAACGAGTCGCCGCCCGCGTGGGCCACGAGGATCATGAGCGCGATCATGATCGCGACGAGGCCGAGGTGCGTCATCACTGCGTACCAGCGGCCCGCCTCGGCGGCGTCCGCGCGGCGGCGGCCCGAGAGCACGAGCAAGAGCGACGTGAGGGCCATGAGCTCCCACAGCGCGAGGAACGAGCCCACCCCGGATGCCATCGGAACGATGAGGAGCGACGACGCGAAGAGCGGCATGACGACGCTTGTGGCGCGCGACCCGCCGTCCCGCCGCGCAGGCCGGATCCCGTAGACGCCGGCTGCCACGGCCGCGCCGCCCGCGACGGCCACGAACAGCCCGCCGAGGGGATCCGCCTCGAGGGAAACCCCGAAGAGCGGGAGCACCCACGGCAGCGACAGCGCGAAGGGCTGGCCGAGCACGGCGGCGGCTCCCGCTGCCGCCCCGGCGGCACCCACAAGGGCCGTGCCGGCTCCGGACACGGCGGCGTGCAAGCGAGAAGGGACGACGACGGCGAGCACCGCGGTCACGACGCTCGCGGCCGCCGCGGCGGCGAGCCCCCCGGCAACGAGGTTCATCGGCCGGTGAGCTTCCTGACCGCGTCCACGATCGCCTCGGGACGCGGCGGGCAGCCGGCCACCTCGACGTCGACCGGGACGAAGTCCGCGACCGCCCCTGCGACGCCGTAGGCCTTCGCGAAGACCCCGCAGTTCCGGGCGCAGTCGCCGACGGCGACGACGAGCTTCGGCGCCGGGACGGCTTCGTAGGTGCGGCGCAGCGGCACGAGCATGTTGCGCGTCACGGGCCCCGTCACCATGAGGGCATCGGCGTGCCGCGGCGAGGCAACGTGCCGCGCGCCGTAGCGTTCGGCGTCGTAGACCGGGCCGAACGCGGCCGCGACCTCGATCTCGCAGCCGTTGCACGATCCCGCATCGACGTGCCGGATCTGCACGGAGCCGCGCAGCCCTGCTGCGGCCGCGGCGGGGTCCGCGACCGGCTTCTCAGGAGCCCGCTCGGCGATGCGGCCGATCCGACGGATCCTCTGCCATAGCTTCAGCAAGGCTGCTCACGCCCCCGCGACCGGGGCGCGCAGGTCATCGAGAATCTCGGCCTGCCCAGAGAGCACGCTCGTCAGGATGAGCCTGGCCACGCGCATGAGCTCCGCGACGTCGGGGCTCGTGACCGAGTAGTAGACGGACGAGCCCTCCTTGCGGGTGGCCACGAGGCCCGCGCGGCGCAGCACGGCGAGATGCTGCGAGAGGTTGGCCGGCTCGATGCCGACCTCGGGAAGCATCTCGGCCACGGCGTGTTCGCGCACGGACAGCAGTTCGAGGACTCGGATCCTCACCGGGTGTCCCAATGTCCTGAAGAACTCGGCCTTGACCTGGTAGAGCGGCCTCGTCATGCCCACCTCCTGAGAACAATCGCAATTTCACATATTAGCAAGTCATTGCAGGTGCACGGGAAACGCGAGGACGCGCCGCGTAGGATCCGACGCATGGAGTTCGTGGTGATGTACCGCCTGCGCGAGGGCGTCGACCGCTCGCGCGCCCTCGAGGTGTTCCCCCGGCACAAGGCGTTCTACGAGGCGTTCCGCGCCGACGGCGGCGGCCTCGTCGCGCTCGGCGCGTTCGGAACCCCGGATCCGGCTGCGAGCTCGATGGGCATCTTCACGTCGCGAGAGGACGCCGAGCGCTTCATCGCGGCCGATCCGTTCGTCACCGAAGGCCTCGCCGAGGGCCGCATCCTCGAGTGGAACGCCGTGCGCTTCGAGTAGCGCGCACAGGGCAGGGTCAGGCGATGAGGAGCCGTTCGAGATGGGCGACGACGACGGCCCGCCTCGGCGAGCGCGGCGGAAGGAGGCGGAGAGCGGTCTGCCAGGCTTCGGCGTCGTTCTCCGCCTCGGGGAGCTGGAGGTAGCTCATGAGGACGTCGACTCCCGCGCTCCCGACAACCGCCTCCCGAAGCGTCGCGGAGAGCTCGTCGCGGAGCTCGGCGATCGCGGGCGCGTCGGAGCGCGGCAGGATCTGCCCCGCGTAGGAGTTGAGCGCGAGGCGGTGCGAGCCGTGCTCGAGCTGGGCGAGCGCGTGGACGGAGTCGACCTCGATCCCCTCCACCCGGTACGGCCGCGAGGAGAAGCGCACACCCGCGCCGAACGCGTCGAGCACCTTGCGCAGCCGCACGAGCTCGGCCCGCAGGGTGACGGCCGGAACGGCCTGCTCATACAGCCGGTCGGCGAGTTCCTCGGCGGTGAGCCCGCGCGGATTGCTCGCGAGGAGCACGAGAATTTCCGAGTGCCTCATCGAGAGGCTCAGCGTACGCTCGCCGCAGCGGAGCACCCCGTGGTCCCTGCCCGTGACGGAAAGAACCGCCGTTCCAACGGACGACGGCGCGCGGCGGCCTGCGCGGGACGCGGCGGCGAGCGCGCGGAGACGCTCCTCGGCCGCGGTCACGGCGGCGCGCACGAGCGGGAGGGCGTACCCCGAGACGGCCGCGTCGCCGCCCGTGATGTCGACGACGCCGATGGGCTGGCCGGAGAACGGGTCCCGGATCGGGACCGCGGTGCACGAGAACGCCTCGACGAGGGGGCTGAAATGCTCTGCGCCGGCGATCTGCACCGCGGCCGCGGTCGCGAGCGCGGTGCCGGGCGCGCTCGTCCCGACGCTCGTCTCGGACCAGTCGGCGCCCTCGAGGAACGCCATGCCCTCCGCGCGTCGCCGGACGGCAGAGTCGCCGTCGATCCACAGGAGCCTGCCGGCCTCGTCGCCGATCGCGACGACCGTCCCCGCGTCCTCCGCGGGCTGAACGAGGAGGTCTCGGATGAGCGGGGTGACGGCGGCGAGACGGTGGGCGTCGCGATAGGCAACGAGGTCGCCCTCGGAGAGGACACTCGAGACGGCCGCGTCCTCGCGCCGCGGGTGCGCCTCGAAGGACCGGCGCCAAGAATCTTCCACGACAGCGCGCAGCGATCCGCGTCTCGCGGCCGTCAGCTGCTGTGCCCGCACGTCCACCCACTCCCTCATGTGTGCCGTGCACCACAGTGTACGCGCCACATCTGGGGGATGCGCGGGCGAAGGTTGCATCGACGTTGCAGCCAGCCCCGCGGAGTCAGACGCTCTTGGTGAGATCCACGACGAGGCCCATCGACGCGCCCTCCCGGACGGCGGCGATGACGCCCTTGACGGCGTCGAGTGATTGGAGCCCCTGGGCGAGGGCGATGACTGTGCCTTCCGCCGAGCGGAGCTGGACCCGATAACAGCGGGCCCCGTCGTTGAGGACTTCGAATCGTGCCGCCACCGCGTGTGCCCCTTCGCCGACCGTGTGGAGTTGTGCTCGCCGGCAGGTCATGCCAGCGTCATTCGTGACCGTACCGTGCGAAAACGCGTACACAACACCCTTACCGGCGGGTACACAGCTCGGGGCCAACATTTTTTCGTACTGTGAATGCGGAATTTATAAACTATTTACAGCGCATGCGGCGTGTCCAATCGAGCCGTGGTGTATGAGTCGACCGGGGGCCGCGGACTGTGACGGGGGCAACATTCCATGTTCACGGAAACGCCTCCGCAGTGCACTCCTTACCGCCCCCACATGCGCAGGAAACCGACCGGTAACAGCGGCGTACAAGACTGTGTGAGGTCGGAACACCACTGACGCATGAAGGAGCCCCGATGACCAGCGAAACCCACCGCCGCATCCGGAAGCTCAGCGAACTCCGCCGCGGGGACCTCATCGAGGCCCGCAGCGGCGTCACTGTCCTCCGGGGGACCGTCTACGACACCGCGCCAGGCATCGGCCTCGTCTGGATCCGGGACGAGGACACCCATTACCGCCGTGCGATCCAAGAGGAAGACTTCTCCCTCTGGCACGTCCAGTCCGACGTGACGTTCAAGGGACGCGACCTCGTCGCGTAGTCCCGTCCCTCAGCCGCCCGCGACGGACTGGATGACGATGATCTCCTGCCCGTCCGCCACGGCGGTATCGAGCCCCTCGCGACGCCGAACATCCTCCCCGTCCACGTACACGTTCACGAAGCGCCGAAGCCGGCCGGTCTCATCCCGGAGCCTCCGCGCCAGGATCGGGTACGGGGCGGCCAGACTGTCGAGGACGGCGCGCACGGAGTCCACTCCGGTCACGGAGAGCTCCGTGTGCCCGCCGGCGACGTCGGCGAGGATCTGAGGCAGCACAACACTCACGCTCCCAGCCATGCGTCAGCCCGCCGTCGTCCGTTCCGCCGCCCCCGCCACCGCGCTCGGATCAGCCCAGCCGTCGAGCACCACGGCCCGCACGCACAGCACGTCCGGAAGGCCCGTCGCGACCGCCACGAAGGATTCGCCCTCATCCGAGCTCGCGAACACTGAGCCCCCGCGCGTCCCGAAGTACACGCCCACCGGCTCTCCCGCGTCGACGCACGCGGCATCGCGGAGCACGGTGTTGAAGTCGACCGCGGGGAGCCCGCCGTCGAAGGCCCGCCAGGTCTCGCCGGCGTCGTCCGTGCGGTGCACCGCGAGGTGCCCGCCAGGGGCGATGCGCTCGAAGTCGGAGACGAGCGGGATGACCCACGCCGTCCCGCCGCGCCGCGGATGCGTGAGCATGACGAACCCGAAGTCCGCCGGCAGGCCGTCCGCGATCGAGACCCATTGCTCGCCCTGGTTGTCGCTCCGGAACACACCCCTGTGGTTCTGCGCGTAGAGGCGTCCGTCCGGGTCCGCCGAGATCTTGTGCACACACTGGCCGATCTCCGGCTCAGGGTCCGGGAGGAAGTACGCCGAGATCCCCTTGCTCGCGCGCTCCCAGCTCGCCCCGCCGTCGCGCGAGCGATACACGCCGCCCGTGCTCATGGCGATGTGCACAAGGCCCGGGTCCCGCGAGTCCGGAACGATCGAGTGCGCGGCCGCCCCGCCATAGCCCGCCCCCCACTCGCCCTTGTCGGGGTGCTCCCAGAGCGCGCGGTTGAGTTCGAAGGTCTCCCCGCCGTCGGTCGACTTCCACACCGAGATGGGCTGCGCGCCAGCCCAGACGACGCCGGGACGGCCTTCAGCGTCGGGGAGGATCTGCCAGATGCGTTCGACGGCGGCGCCGTCGCCTTCGTCGAACGCGATCGACGCGCGGTCCGGCTCGTTCCAGGACGCGCCGAGATCGTCGGAGTGGACAACAGTCGGCCCGAAATGCTCCGAGCGGACGCCGACGAGAAGCCGGGTCCGGCCACCGCGCGTATCGATCCCGATCGCCGGGATCTCCTGCATGAGGAAGTGCGGTTGCGAGACGTCCCACGAGCGACGATCGGTGCTCCTGGCAAGCCACAGGCCCTTCTTGGTGCCGATGGCCAAGAGATAAGCAGGGGTGTCCATGTGCCTATCCGAGCACGAGCAGCTCACGCGGACAAGGCTTCGCACGCCAACGGGACCGCGCACACTCTTGCGCCGGGAGGCGGCTCCCAAATTATTGACAGAATATGCTTGGCAAACTTGCCGCGGCTTCTCTAGGCTGGTGCGCAGGCCTGAGTGCCCCCAAGACTGCCCCGGAGCGCGCATCCCCCAATCGTCGCTCCGGGGCTTCCTTGTGTCCGGGACCTGCCTAAGGGTCAGGCCATTCATCGCGCGCGGGCGAGCTGCTTCCGCCAGTCGGCAGGAACGCGGCTTTCCGGACCCGGCGCCGGCTGCGTGGTGGGATGGTGCGCGGGTGGAGGAAGCAGCGGTCCTTTCACCGCGCGTTCGCCGAGGTAATCCCAGAACCAGAGCTCGCCGGGCTCGAAGCTCTGGATGTACCGGTGCCCCGTGGCCTCGAAGTGTCGGCGGGCATGCTGCGCAAGGGAGTCGTCACAGCACCCGACATGGCCACAGCTGACGCACCGGCGCAGGTGGAACCACCAGCCGCCCACTTCATCGCATTCGACGCATCCTGCGCCCGAAGGCCCCGGGAGGGTCTCGACGGTCAAACCCGCGTCGACCATCAGATCCTCAATCTCTTCCGTCATGGGCACACTTTATGCCGTGGGCGCGGCGACCAGGAACGTTGCGCCTCCACCCCTTCCAGGGCGGGGGCGCAACACCGAGTGGCACTCCTAACGGAGCACGGTAGAGGCTGCGAATGGTGCGGTGATCGCCGGTGCGCCCGTCGCATTGGCTATGCGTGCGAGCCCGTACACGTCCTCGATGAGACCCAGCAGGCCGTAGTGGTTGGTGCTCTGCGAATACTGTCCGGCAAGCACGCTCGCCCCGCTCAGCACGGTCGCGATGTGGTTGTTGCTCGTCCCGTCGTCTTCGTCCCATGTGACGATGAGGAGGGAGTTGTGGGTCGTGGCCCATTGGGCATATCCGTCGAGGTTGGTCTTCAGCCATGCGTCTCCGGTGCCGACCGAGCAGTCGTGCATGTCGTTGCAGCGGTTTGGAACGACCATGGCCACGGTCGGCAGTTGCGTGAAATCCGTCGGGAAGTCGGTGAACGGGTGGCTCACCGTTGCCGGATAGTTGGTCCAGTTCACCCACGGGGCATGGTGGATCACATAGCCGTTGGTGTCTCCGCCGAGATAGCCGCTGTAGGGCAGCCCTTCAGCATAGGCGCCAAAGGACTTCCCCGCGGTGATCAACTGGTGGGCGAGGTTTTCGGTTGTGAATTGGTACGGCGCACCGGTGTTGTCGGTGACGCCTTGGTTGTCCCCGCCGAAGAAGTCGAGGTAGTTCGGCTGGGACGGGTGGGTCTCGGCGTACATTTCTGTCAGGTTTGCGGCTGAACTGGCCAGACTGTTGATGTACGGGGCATCGGCGTTCCCGATAATGCTCTGATACGGCTGGTTTTCGTCGATCACGACGACGATGTGGTCGAAGGCGGGAACGCCAGGCACCGTCGGTGTTGGCGTCGGAGAGGCGGTGGCGCTGGTGGTTGGCGTGGACGTGGCCGGCGCGGTGCTCGTGGAGGTCTCCGTCGGTGTCGGGTTCGCCGTCGCAGGGGGTGTCGTGGGTGCCGGTGCGTACGTCACAACAAGCTGCGGTGGATGGGTCGTCTCGCGGGAGGCCAAGCTGCCCTGCTCACCCGTGGTCGTGGTGAGACGGTAGCTGAATGAGCCTGTGCTAGCGATGGAGGTGACGGGCAAGAGCAAGCTCGCATATGCCACGTCCGGCAGACTTTCGACAGAGCGCCCCAGCTCTATGGATTGCGACGGTGGCTGATCGGCGTAGGTGACAGTCGCCTCGTCCCAATCATTGCCCGACGACTGCACCTCGAGGCTGCCGCTGACCGAATTGTTCGAATAGACTCTCAGGCTCACGCTCGTGACGCTGGCGCCGTCTGGCAGGGAGAGCTGGAATCGCATCAGGACCTGATACGAGTTCTGCGACACCGACATAGACGCGTCGCTCCCGAAGTTGCCGTTCGGGTCATGTTTGGAAACGTATGTGTCTGCAATGGCATTTGCGATCAGAGTCGTCGACTCGGCGGACGCGCTGGCGGAGGCGAAGCCAACTACCGCGAACGCGGCGCCAGTGACGAGTGCGATCACGGGCGCGATGAAGGTCCTCGCATGGGGGAACATTGGTCATTCCTTTGAAACAGTCCCAGATCCCCCCAGCGCAAGAGTTGGGAGCCAAACAGTGCAGCGAGCCCCGGTCCGGGGCAAGAGGTCAGATCCAGCCTGTCGTGTCGAGACGTCGGCGGGCCTTCTGGCGATTGCCAGCGGCACCGTCACACAACAGCAGGGGCGATGCAGATGTTCGAGCAACGCGTCCCAAGGATACACAGGCGGCCAGTCTGTGCTGCCGCCCTACAATTTTCCCTCTCGCAAGACCTGCGTCAAGGGACCCAGCGCACCCGATACGTGAAGCTGGGCTAGAAACCACCGCAGCGCTTGTTCGTGCCCGGCTCGGCCAGTTGTCGTGTTAAGTGTTCGAGGGCCCCACGTCGTCGTGGGGCCCTCGGGTGGTGTTGTCCGGCGGTGTCCTACTCTCCCACACCCTGGCGGGTG